>JAITOZ010000005.1 GCA_031289675.1 Planctomycetaceae bacterium | reverse complement strand
TCAGTTGGTACTCCGCCATAAACTCCAAAAAGTCCCGATATTCTTCGAGTTCCAGTTGAATTGCCTCGACAAATGCCGGATGCCAAGCAATACGTTCCATTGAGCATATTATCGGTTTTTGCGGGAGCAATGTCAAGACGGCTTTCAGTCCGGCTTGCCTACCTACGGCTAAAAATCATTCATCTTCCCCTTCGGCACTGCGTATCATTTTGAGAAACGTTTCCATATTCGGACAGCGTTTGGCAGCGTCAGGCTCGATGCAGGAACGGACGGCTTTGGCAATCGTTTTGTTAATCTGCGGACGGTACGTTGTTATCGGTTCCGGCTCTTCACTGTGTCCCATCGCCGCATTGCCGGTATCGCCCCGCATCCAAGGCAATTCCTTCGTGAACATTTCATACACCGTAACCCCGAAAGCGAACACATCGAGACGAATGTCCGTCGGCTTACGCCGCACCAATTCCGGTGCCATATAATTTGCCGTTCCCGTCCGGTTGCCCGGTTCGGTGAACGGCGGCCGGTTCGGCACGCTCAAGCCGAAGTCCGTCAGTTTTAATGCCGACGCATCGCCGGTAAAAATTAAATTACGCGGACAAATATCCCGGTGCAAAAAGCCCTTGCGGTGGACTTCCTGCAACGCTTCGGCAACCTGCCGCACATAATACACTCTGGAACCCGCAAGCATATCTGCCGGAACTTTCAGGATATTGTCCAGTCCCGTCCCTTCGAGGTACTCCATCAGAATATATTCGCTGCCTTCGGTCGTGATGCCGTGTTCCATCGTTTTGACGATGTACGGATGCTCGAATTGGACGGCAATCGCTCCCTCGCTGGGTTTGCCTGCTCCTTTCCATCGTGCTTCGACGGCTTTGATTTTCTTCATATCAAGAATTTTGAGGGCAACGAGTTGACCGGTTTCTTTATCCCGCGCCTTATAGACTTGCGACATTGTACCCGTCCGCGATTCTTGCAGAAGTTCAAAACGCTGCCGGTAATTCAACCTCGGCTTGCCGAATAAAGATTGGAGAAAAGACATACTGCGGGGAATTGGAAAGGAACACCGCAAAAAAGACTCGGCATTCTTCGCGATGGAAAACAAAAACGGTTGGGAAACAACTTTAATCTTTCAACTATTGTCCCTTCTGCTCCTCTTTGCCGATACCTGCCATCAAAGCGGCTAAATTTTTATCGTTGGGCAGCCGCACATCGGCAAATTGAAATACTGTTCGGGCATCATTGAAACGTCTCTTCATTGCCAAACCGTAAATCCAGTGATAGAACACGTGCAGTTGATTCGTCTTAAAGTTCTTGTATGTCGGGTCGAGCAGCAGTCCCTGGTCCAAAAGCACGGCGGCAACATCGAACCGCTCCTCGCCCTTGACCGATGTCAGTTCAAGCGACCAGTTATTGATAGCCGCCATCAGATTACCCCAAGCCGTCTGGTTAATAGGGTCAAGATACATCGCCTTCACATTCGCCGCCGCCGCTTCGGCAAATTGCTTTTGGGCGTGCTTATCAACGCCGATATTGTAATAAATCGTCGCAATCAGTTGCACCGGACTGATTTCCCGTAAGCCCTTTGCCAAATCCTCCAGATTTTCAGGTGCAGCCGCACTGCTTCCGGTATTGTTACTTCCGGTATTGTTACTTCCGGCATTATTACTTCCGGCATTATTGTCATTGCTGCCCGCTATTGCCGGACTGACCAGAGCCGCTTGCGGGGCAACCCGCTGTATCGTGGCGTTAAAACGTTCTTCACTGCTCTTTAGGGCAAACCACGCCGGACACGTCGTTTCCAAATCCATTGAATTGCCGTTAAACTTCACCCGGCTCAAAGCGTGACCGGGCATTTCCAAAGCATACACGTCCAAACCGGCTTTTTCCGCAAGGCAGTTAAACAAAACAGTCGCACTGACACAGTTGAAATGTCCTGTCTTCATCACTTTGCCGATTTCCGTACAGTTAATGTCGTAATCTTTCGTTAGGATTTCCCTGTGCATCGTTTCAAAAATTTCCTTTGTCAGCGTCTGCGGGTTCAACGTATTATTGAGTTGCAGTTTCGCCTTAATTTCTGTAACGAGCCGGTTGAGCCGCTCTTCGTACTGTTTTATCAAATCAGGGTCGCGCACGCCTTCGACAATCAGGGCAGCGCGAAACATATCGAAACGGTCCCAGCGTCCGTCAGCAGCATCAAGAAGCAAAGCACGTTCAACGGCATCAATGTTCCGAATAATGACCGAATACTGCTGCTGCACTGCCGTTTTACAGCGGAGCGGAATGACGTAACTGTCGGCGGTTAAAGTATTTTCGGCAACCGGCTGGATACCGGAAAACGTGAGAACATCCTGCCGGACAGGGTCGCGATCGGCTGCCGCTGCCCAAGAGATGCTCAAAGTCCCGATGAGGAGAATAAAGAACCAGTAAAACGGACGGAATGCCGTGTTCATTGCAGATGCCTCCTGGCGGTCAATAACGACAATACTGTAAATGTGATACTCCGCTGACATTCTAACCGGTCAACAGGGCAATGTAAATAGGCAGCCGTCTTGAGCCGACGGCTCAACTCCGCTTTCTGCTCCCCCGCTATTACTCTTCTGCACTGCCAACGTTTGGTGGATTTTTCCGATTTCCTTGACTTTTCCCGTTTATACTGTATAGTGGTGCTGAAAATTGGCAACGGCATTGATTTACTATAACGCGAACGACGCGGCGGAGACATTGTGGAACAATCCGATTCAAATTATGTTTTTCTAACCGGTGCGACCGGCTTGCTCGGCTCTCATATTCTTTGGAATTGCCTTGAACGCGGCGAACACATTGCCGTTTTGGTGCGTCCCGGCAAGAAAGAAAGTGCCGAACAGCGTATTACCGGCATTTTGAGGCATTTTGAGGCAGAAACGGGAAAAACGGTCAGACCGCCCCGCATTTTCAGCGGTAATCTGTTTCATTCTTCTTGGATTGACCAACACTCCGGCTGGTTCGCCGACCATTGCCGGACAATGATTCATTGTGCCGCAAGTTTGACTTTTTACGGAAATGCAGAGAGCGAACCGTACCGGAGCAACACCGGCGGAACGGAACAAATTTTGAAACTGGCGGATAAGGCGGGCATCGGGGAAATGCACTATGTCTCGACGGCTTACGTTGCCGGTTCGAGCAGGTCTTTTTCCGAAAATAACATTGATATTGGGCAGGAACTGCGAAATGATTATGAAAAAAGTAAGTTTCAAGCCGAAAAAATGGTGCGCAGTGCCGGTTTTAACGATTTGACGGTCTATCGTCCGTCAATCGTTGTCGGCGATTCCAAGACAGGTTATACGGCAACGTTTCACGGATTCTACGCTGTTTTGAAATTGGCACACACGCTTGTTCAGCGGATGCCGCTGGGTTCGACGAGCGGTCGGGGACTTTTGACGGCACTCGGTTTGAGCGGGACGGAACACAAAAATTTTGTTCCAGTGGACTGGGTTACCGCCGTTTTCGACTATATTTACCGGCACAGAGAACTTCATCAATCGACATATCATCTGACGGCACCGAAGCCGCCGCTTTTGACGGATTTTGTTGATATGGTGCAGGATGCGGTAGAGACATACTCGAAGTTAGCGGACAAAAAAGACCGGCATGCTGCGGATGAAAGTTGGTTTTTTGAGAATTACTTCAAGGAGGTACAGATTTATAAAGCCTATTTGCAGGACGACCCGCAATTTGATTCGGCGAACACGCAGTCGGCGGCTCCGCATTTGCCTTGTCCGGTTATGGACAAGGAATTAATGCTGTTCCTTGCCCGGTATGCTATTTTGTCGAACTTCGGCAAGCGGGATGTTTTGCATCTTTCCTCGAAAATGCTCAAAGAGAGCAGAGCGGTATGAGCGTAACGGTGGACGTAGGAGTGATAAATTAAGGACGGGAGTTGACGTTGCGGCAAGAGAGATGGGACGCTGACCGTAGGGCTGCAAACAAGCCAAGCGGCAGCAGGGACAACAAATAACTAAACACTGCCGCACAGAGCGAAAACCAGCCGCTCACAACGCGTCACCCGACATTATTGAGAGGGGGGCTGCTTTTTGACACCGGTAATTTCCTGCCGGATTTTTAGCAAATATACACCCCGGTTTTGCTGCCGGAAGAGCCGCAGGGTTAGAGGGTTAGCGTCCCTGCGGCTTTGTCGCTGCCTTCTCTATCATTCGCACCCGCAACACTATTGAGCCAGCGGCATCACAATGTACTGATAATTATCGTCCGTCTTCATTGCAAAGGGGTCTGTGCCTTGCGGCGGATACAACTCAATATTCGTTTCGGCATTGAGAACCCGCAGCACATCCGTCATAAATTTCGGACTGATCTTGAACTCCTGCTTTGCACCGCTGTAGGTAATCGGTACTTCTGTGGAACCTTCGCCGATTTCTCTGCCCGACCCCCGCAGTTCCAGTCTGCCTTCGTCAAATGTGAAAAATACACCCGGCTCCTGTTCAGAGGTCGTAATCTGCGCCTGTCTGATTGCTGAGTACAAAGCCCCTGCCATCACGCTGATAGAAGTATTCGAGTCTTGGTTGGGAATGATATTCCGCCATTTTGGAAACCGTCCTTCGACCAAACGGCTGAAAAAGACGAAATTCCCGCTCTCAAATAATACCCTGTGTTCCGAAACAGCAACTTTGACATTCTCATCATCCTGCAAAACCCGCTCTAACAGTTGCAGCGTTTTTGTCGGCAAAATCGACGACTCGACCTTATGTTCGTTGACGCTTTGACCGCTGCCCTCCTGCCAAGCCATCCGCCGCCCGTCAGTGGCAACCGCCGAAATACTGCTGTCCAGCATTTCAAAATACACTCCGCCGAGAGCGTACTTGGCGTTGTCCTGGTCAGAAGCGAATGTCGTCCGCCGAATCATTTCCTTGAGTGACTTGGCTTGAATTTCGTGATAAGCCTTTTCCTCAAATTTTTCGACATTGGGAAACTCGTCGGGGCTCTGCGTTTCCAGCGTCCATTTACTGCGGAATCCGCTGATGACCGTCTTGGAATCCGTACTTTCGAGTGTCAGCGTCTCGTCGGGACACTCGGCGAGAATCGCCTTAACCCGGGTTGTCGGCAGAATGGCTTCGCCGCCATCGTACACGTCACATTCTTCGACTTGAATACGGATGCCGTATTCGGTATCTGTCGCTTGCAGCAGTACGCCGGTCTTTTTGTCGGCGGTTATTTTGACGTTCTGCAAAATCGGCTTGACATCCCGCTTTGCAGCAACGGATGCAGCGTGTTGGAAGGCGGGGGAGAACTTGTCCCGCGCAAAGGAAATCTTCATTGGCATTGGTTCTTTCGTAGTGGTTGTCTTTTTCATTGTGTAAAAAGGGGCATTTATTCCGCCGTTCGTCCATTGTACCAAAAAATTTCAGTATGGCAAGCAAACAATCACTCAAAAAATCCCCATTTTATTAGAATAAACGTTTTATTCTGACAAAATAAGGCTGCTTACCGTTCCTTACGCCGCTCAAATGTCAATTCTGCCGATACGGGAAAATGGTCGGTCGGATACCGTCCGGCATCGTTCTTCGTTCGGATAATGTCCGCCTGCCGCACTTTAAGAGTATCGGTTACAAAAATAAAATCAATCCGTCCGTGACGGTTGACCGGTTCTTTGAAACCGTGATATGTCGCCGGACTGCCGTCATCGTGATGCAATGCCGCATACGTATCCTTCAACACGAGCGGCGTTTTGATTTTTTGTTCGCCGGATTTGACTGTTTGGCCCAGTAGATACTGTATCGGCGGCGAATTTTCGTCTGCGTTAAAGTCGCCGACAGCAACTGCCGGATACTTCGGTTCTTTCCTTTCGGCAATCGTTTTCGCAAGCAATACCGATGACTTTAATTGGGCTTCTTTGCCGACGTGGTCAAAATGCGTACAGTAAAAATACAGACATTTGCCTGTCCGCTGACCGGCTTTATCTTTTTCGTGAAACAGTCCCCATTGAACGATACGCGGACAAGTGCTTTGTCCTTCCCAAGTGATGGAACCGGCAGCGTCCGGCGTGTCGGAGAGCCAGAAAACGCCGCGCTGCTGTTCATCGAGTTCCCAGCGGTCTTTGCGGAACCAAATCGGTACGGCTTCATCGTTTTCGCCGGACTTGTTCCGCGGTCGGCTTGTTACGGCATATTCCGGCAACTTATCGGACATATAGCGTAATTGATTGAGTTCGTCTTTATCGCGAGTGATAACTTCTTGTGCACCGATGAAGTCGTAATTTTCCTGCCGGACAACGTTCATCATAAAGTCCCGGCGGTGTATCCAATCATTATCGCCGTCGTGTGCAATCGAGCAGCGGACGTTGATGGAAAGAACCTTAACCGGTTCCGCCGCCCGTAATGCTTCTTGTACAGCGGCGTGTGCGGCGATAAATAATGCAGCGAAAATCAATATGTTCCTGGTCATTTTCATCGTTCGATATTTGTTAGTTATTTGATAACAATCCTACACAATCCCACACCTGATATTTTACTTCTTATGCAGACTATTGCAATACCGGACGCACCCTTGCGAAATTTATTGCGGAGATATTTGTTTCTTATCGGGGGGGATTTAATACTGCATCAATGTTGCGCACGAAGATATTATTGCGCACGAAGATATTTTTCGTACAATTTTACTCTGCCGTGTAGTCTTTTTATCGGCTGTATTTTGCGGATAATAGATTGACAAACCCACAGTCGGTTTCGGCAGGTTGGTTATCATTCTGTTGTCTCTATGTCCTGTAATAATACACAATAAACCGGTCATCAAAATGTTTCGTTCACCGCAAACGATTCGGGAAGATATGTTAGCCATTTGGTATGCCGGTGTGAACGGTGTCAGGGTTGATAGATTGATACGCAACAGCGTCCAAATCACGGATAATACGCTCCGTACCGGTTCCCGAAATTTTTCTCTTGCCGGCATCGATCGCATCGTGGTCATCGGCGGCGGCAAAGCATCCGGTGCGATGGCAGAGTCGCTGGAAAACATTCTGCAAGGAACAACTCCGGCATTGACCGGTTGGGTAAACGTGCCTGCCGATTGTGCAAAACCGCTGCGGTCTTTGTATCTGCATCCCGCACGTCCGATGGGAATCAACGAACCGACACAACAAGCCGTTGAAGGAACGCAGGAAATTATCCGCTTGGCAAAATCACTCACACTGCAAGACCTCTGCATCTGCCTGATATCCGGCGGCGGAAGTGCCTTATTGACGGCTCCGTCACCGGATATTTCTCTCGAAGAGAAAGCGGCAATGACCCGAAAAATGAGTGCAGCCGGAGCAACGATTCAGGAAATCAATGCTTTCCGAAAAATGAACAGCCGAATCAAAGGCGGGAAACTTGCCGGGATGTGCAGGGGAAAACAACTCGTCAGCCTCATCCTTTCCGATGTTCTCGGCGACCCGTTGGATGTCATTGCCTCTGGTCCCACCATCGAAACCAATCCCTCTCCGCTGCACACAAACATTATCATCGGCAATTTAACAACGGCTGCCGAAGCCGCTGCCGAAGAAGCCCGAAAAAGAGGATACAGCGTCGTTACCCGTGTTGCAGCACAAGCCGAAGGCACTGCCGAAGAAGTCGGGGTATCTCTTGTTCACGAGGCGATGTCCATTGAGCAGCAATGTTTCATTTCCGGCGGCGAACCAGTGGTCAAACTCGTTTCTCCTGAACGGCGGGGAAAAGGAGGACGCAATCAGCAACTCGTTTTGGCAGCACTCATTCACCTTCTTTCTCTTTTCAATGATTCTCTTCCCTATTCCTATGATAGGCTTTTTCCTGCCTTATTATCCGGCGGAACGGACGGCGAAGACGGTCCGACAGATGCTGCCGGTGCGTGGATTGACCCGATATTTTGGGAACAATTTCACCGTCAATTACGGGAAAACCCGCATCGGCAGCCGGAATTGTTTCTCGAAAATAACGATGCCTATCATTTTTTCGAGCCGTTGGGAACGCTGCTTAAAACAGGCGCAACCGGAACCAATGTCTGCGACCTGCGGGTGATATTGAAAACAAATTGAGCGGAGTTGACGCTGCGGCAAGAGTCATTGGAGCATCCAAAAAGCCCGTCCCCAAGCGGGCTAAAACAAAAGTGAACTCCTCAAACCCGCTGCGCACAACACGCCGCTCGACACGGTTTACGGGGTTAGTCTTCGACACCAATAACAGTATGCAGATTAGTGTGTCAACATTTTTTAGGCTGCCGGCGGTTTGCTTTCATCGCCGGAGAGGTTGTTGCTTTTATCTTTATCTGCGGAAGGTGCGCCGCTGCGGCTGAATGACGGTTTGTTTTAACTTTTTCGCAATGTCCGTGTTGTCTATCATTCCGAAAAACGCCTCCGCTCCCTGTCCCCAAGCCGTCGTGTTCACCGGCAATGCCGTATGCGCATTACTCGTCCAAGCCAAACCCGACTTGTGATTGACCAAACGCACCGCCGCATTGCTCAACTCATCGTACTTTTTATCGCTGTACTTCTTCGCCAACTCCTCCTGCTCCGCCTTCGTCAGTATCATCGTCCCTTTTTTCCACTTACCGTCTTCGGTAAAGAGCAAGCCGCTTTTTTCCGTTATCAGCGGTTTGACGGCATCGAAAGACACTTCGGCGTTTTTCTTTGCATAATCCGTGAACGTCTTTTTCAACACATCCAGCGAAGCCTTTTGATTGCCGAGCAGTTCAATGAACGATTCATAACCCGTACCGGCAAACCCCAGCGTCAACCCGCCGGTTTCGTGGTCGCCTGTTACCACAATCAGTGTCTCCGACGGATGTTTTTCGGCAAAGTCAAATGCTGTTTTGACGGCATTATCAAAGTCAATAATTTCGACCAGCGTTGTTGCCGCATCGTTGGCGTGGCACATCCAGTCGATTTTTCCGCCCTCGACCATCATAAAGAAGCCTTTCGGATTGTCGAGCAACTCTATTGCCTGTTTTGTGAAATCGGCAAGTTTCCAAACGTCTTTGGAAGCATCAATGGCGTAAGGCAAATCCGTTTCACTTCCGGCGGCAATGACTTTACCGGCGCTGCGCCGCAGGGCTTTAATGGACTCCGGCGTTCGGCAAACGGTGTATCCGGCTTTTTCAGCGAGGCCGAAGATGTCTTCTTGTTTATCTTCGCCTTCTTTACCTTCTTTACTTTTACTTTTGCCGCCGCTATGACCGGCAATGCCGCCTCCGCCGAAATACTCAAAGCCGGAGGCAACGAGGTCTAAAGCGATGTCATAACTTTGTCCCCGGTTCGCCCGATGTGCATAAAACGATGCCGGCGTTGCGTGATTCAATGTTACGGTCGTAATGATGCCGACTTTTTTTCCGTTCTTATGCGCCGCTTCGGCAATCGATTCGAGGCGTTCGCCTTTGGCATTAACGCCGACAGCACCGTTGTTTGTTTTTTCACCGCAAGCGATTGCCGTCCCGCTGGCAGCGGAATCCGTGATAAACGAATTCGAAGCATACGTTGTCGTAATCGCCTGCTGCGGCATCGCATTGATACGCAGACCGGTATTCTGCGTTTTCTTTAAGTATTCCTCTGCCATCATCCGCTGCGGAATCGACATTCCGTCGCCGATGAACAGGAATACGTATTTGACAGGTTTCAGTTCTGCTGCCGAAGCGGCGGATACGAAAATGAGCAGGGCGGACACAAAGACGGCGGTTTTTAATGCAGACATCGTTGACATTTGTTAAAAGACAGAGGACAATACCGGTACTGCAACGTATTTTCCCTTATCCGCTGCCGGTTGTCAACAATAATGTACGGCGAATTAGTCCCTGTCGGGGCGGGCGACCCGTTTTCTTTGATGAAGACGGAAGTGACCGTCGGACGGCATAAACAATGCGATGTTGTCCTCAATTATCCGAACGTTTCGGGCAAACACTGCAAACTCGTTCTCAGCGACGGTTATTGGTACATTGTCGATTTACAAAGCACGAACGGCGTGAAAGTGAACGGACGGAAAACGCTCAACAGCCGCATTGACCCGAACGTTCCGCTTACCGTTTCGACGCACGGCTTCAAAATCGAGTACAATCCGGTCAGCAACGGGGCAAAGGGAATGATGCCGCCGAATACGCTGCAAGAGGAAGGCGAAGTAATGTCCGAATCGCTTTTACAGCGTGCCGGTTTGGCACATAAAAAAAGCGTACAGGACGGCGGACGAGACGCTGACGAACCGGAGTTGGACGCTCTGACTTCGCCGCCGAAACCGTCCGTCAAAGATTTTTTCAGCGGTCTCGCCTTTGATTAACGGCCAAAAAAATATAGACGCAGCGAAAATACAATGTCCGAATTTTTTCAAATCCGTTGTCCGGCGTGCGGTGTTAAACTGAATGCGAAATTCAGGCACATCGGCAAGACAAAAAACTGCCCGAAGTGCGGTGCCGATGTTTTTGTGCCGGAACCGCCGAACTCTTTGGAATCAGGGGGCTTACAAGGGGCGGGGGCTGAAGGAGTTGCGGCAGCCTCTGCTTCTTTACCGAACGAGTCGATTTCTCTTCGACCGGCGCAGTTGGAGTTTCACGACCGGTATTTTATTTTAGGCAAAGACCGCATTGTTGCGGTTTGGCAGGGCGGTGAAGGCTGGAAAGTGAATGTCGGCAGCGGTTTTGCTCCGGCGCGGTCTAATCAAACGGCGATACCGGACAACGGTGTGTTTGCGTTTGTTCATTTGGTCTGCACGGACGGTATTCCTTCGGCATTGGAGATACACCGCATATCGAGCCGGGGAGCATTGATGGCGATAGTTCGGGACGAAAATGCCGTTTTGAACCGTTTGGAGGAAAAGACGGAATTATCGCCGGAGCAAAAAGACGTTCTAATGCGTTATATGCGTCAGATTTATATGGTCGATGTTCTTGACCAGGCAAAAGACGTTTTGGATTCGCTGTCCATCATCGAGGCGAATAGTGTTTAGCGGCGGTGTGTTGCTGACCCCGCAAAAGCCGGTAACGGCGGCAGCGTCCAGAGACAGCATCAGCGGGACAGTACCCCTCTCTCGAAGAAGAGAGGTTAAACGTGTTCCTGTTTTGCTACAACAACGATACCGCGTTCCGTTACCGTAAAGCCCCGCTGCTGGTCGGCATTCCGGTCATAACCAATGCTGGTTTGAGGCGGAATCACAACATCCTTGTCAATGATGGCATTGCGGATTCTCGCTCCTCTGCCGACATTGACGTTAGAGAATAAAACCGAATTTTCTACCCTCGCAAAACTGTTGATTCGGCAGCAGTGTCCTAAAATGGAGCGGTTCACCGCCCCGCCGGAAACCACACAGCCCGGACAAATAATGCTGTCCACTGCCAAACCGGTGCGGTCGCCGTCAGCAAAGACAAACTTCGGCGGCGGAACATTCGGATGAAACGTGTAAATGGCCCACTGTGCATCGTACAAATTCAGCAGCGGGTCAACACTCACCAAGTCCATATTGGCTTCGTAAAACGCATCAAGCGTTCCGGCATCCCGCCAATAGGCTTCCTGCTTGCGGTTCTCGTCCATAAACGGATACGCAAAAATCCGGTGTTTGCCAATCACTTTCGGAATAATATCTTTTCCAAAGTCGTGCGAACTTGTAATGCTGGCAGCATCTTCGGCTAACTTTTCGTACAAAAACGAGGCATTAAAAATGTATATCCCCATCGAACCAAGACAGCGGTCATTATTGCCGGGCATACATTTCGGACATCGCGGTTTCTCCTCAAAGTTTTTAATCCGGTATGATTCATCTGTTTCGATAACACCGAACTGACCGGCGGCTTCCTGGCAGTTAACGGGAATTGCCGCAACGGTCGCATCGGCATTGCGGGCAATGTGCTGGTCAAGCATTTTGGAATAATCCATCTTATAGATGTGGTCTCCGCCCAGGATAATGACGTAATCCGGATGTTCGTTTTCAATCGCAAAGATATTTTGGCATACCGCATCGGCAGTGCCGAGATACCAACTTTCACCGTTGTATTGCTGCGGCGGAACGATGTCCACGTATTCATTCATTTCACGGCAGAAGTATTTGTACCAGCCCTGCGAAATGTGCCGGTTCAAACTCATCGCTTTATATTGTGTGAGAAGCAAAATTTTTCGGATACCGCTGTTGTAACAATTAGAGAGCGTAAAGTCGATGATGCGGTACGCACCGCCGAACGGCACTGCCGGTTTCGCCCGGTCTCTTGTCAGAGGTTCGAGACGTGAACCTCTGCCTCCCGCTAAAATGATTGCTAATATGTCGGTTTTTGCCATCTTTGCCGATTGTATTGTTGCCTGACGTTTTTTAATCACGAAGGCGTGAAGCACACAAAGTGTTTTGCGATGCTCTTTTTTCTATTCTTCGTGTTCTTCGCGGCTTCACGATTTACAACATCTATTATTGGTATTGTTAACTGATTATAGTTTTGTTTGATATTTGTATTAGCAGATTGATGGAGTATTCGATCCTATACTCCGCTTTGGAATAACATTTAGTTTTTCGTTGAAATCTTGCCGGGTAATGACGTATCCCCGCATTCTATTCCTCCGCGGTATAAGTTTCCGCATCCGGTCAACGGCAATCTTTGCATAAATACCTTTGCCGTCTATGAACGATTCCGTCTTTCGTGTGATGCCCGCTGCCGCACTTCGGACAATCCATTGTCGCCTCTATTGAAAAGTCAAAGAATAACAATAAAATAACCAATAATAGAATATCATAACCCCTCTATCAAAATTTAACAATACCCTCATTTCTTAAAATGCTTTCAGTAATTCCGGTTCAACCGCTTGCTTCGGCTGAAATTTGTCAGATTGCATATATTTCAGCATACTGACCAATAATTGCCGTCCTTCCGGTCGGGTTCGCAGGGTTTGTTCGCCGATACAGCAAACGAGCAATTTACCGCTGCCGGTTTTGCACTCAAAAATCATTCCGATTTTATGATTGCGGGCAACATTGTCAATCATCTGAACGAGAGGTTCAAAACCTTTCGGAAAATCGTCCAGCACAGCATTATCGCTGTTCTTGATAAGATGCCGCCAATTCCAATTCGTGTGAAAGTCCGTTGGAAAATCAGCAAAAACCGGATGCGCCGGATCGCACAACAGACCAAGCGTGCCGGGAGAACGTTTTTTGAACCACACCCAATTCCAGAAATCGGTCATAAACATCCCCGGAATCCTGACCGTACCCTGCTTTTCTCCGGCAGTTTTGTCCCTGCTGCCGTTGAGCAATAATACGGTATTGCCCTTATCCAATGCCGCCGCCTCATCACTGCTTGCTGTAATGCGAATCCCTTCGGAGAGTTTTTGTAACACTGCGTCGGTGTGCTTCGGATAAACCCAGATGTTCCAGGAATTTTCCGCTATCCTCTTCTTCTGTCCGTCAGACAGCGATACCGTGAGCGTCAACTTTTTCGGCTCTTTTACTTCACCGAAGGACATTCCAAAACTGACAGGCACCGCTGTCAACTTTCCTTTCGGCAACTCAACGCCGTGCGAGAGACTTTTTCCGTCACATTCGATAAGGCAAGTTGCCTGAACCGCTTGGGAACTGTAATTGGCAACTTTGACTTCGGCGGAAAATTTTTCATCTTCTTCCCAAACGTATTTATCGAACAGTGCCAGCGGAACAATATCGTTGCAAAATTGCGTCCAGCGTTTCTGCAAATCCGGTGCCTTCGGTTCCATCAGCACATTGAAAATACCGACCAAAGCAGGTCCGTATGCCTGATAATCCTGCAAGTCAAGAATTTGAAAGCCGCCGAAGGATTCCGTCCGCAATGCCGCCTCAATGTCTTCCTTGTAACATAAAAACGCACATTCCAGCGAAGCACGGTGAAAATCCTTCCATCGCTCAAACATTCCCGCTTTTTCGAGCCGGTCTTTGAATATCTGCAAATTCCGCCCTTCTAATACGCCGGTCAGTTTTTCGATGTCATCAAAATTGGGGAATACCTGATACTGTCCGATTTCGTGTGCAATAACAGGAACGGTCGAAAACTTTAATGCCTCTGTATAATCGTGCCGCGTATTCGGCGGTCCGTTTTCAATATGTCCTTGCATATTATTTGAAGCCCTGATAAGTCCTTCCGCCCCTTTGGTCACCCCTATCGTTACCCAAACATCATCTGCCGGATGCTGCATCGAATTACCCGACCAATTACACGTGCCGGTCAAAAACATCCGCCTGTTCCCGTCATATTGCCGCAACTCCGCAACGGCTTTGCCTAACTCGCTGCGGGTGTTTCCGCCGATTTCATTGCCGAGAGAGAAAATCACGAACGAGGGATGATGTCCGTATTCATCGAGAATCGCCTTTGCTTCTGCCGTCTGGTACTGATAATGAAATCGCCCCCACATCATCGGACCTTCAACTTGAAACAAAATACCGAGTTCATCCGCAGCGGCGAAAGCGGCTTCCGGCGGACAACAACTATGAAAACGGAAATGATTTATGCCGTAACTTTTACACAGCGTAAGGTGTTTCAGCCAGGATGCTTTATCCATCGGCGGCACACCGGTCAGAGGAAACTCCATCGAGTCGCATTTTCCCCGCAGAAAAAACGGTTCTCCGCCGCATAAAAGTTGCCTGCCGTCCCGCGTTAAACGGGCTTTCCCGCCGGTATCAGCGTTGATATTTTTTGATGTTGTCTTTTTCGGCGGTACTGTTTTTAGAGATATTTCGCCGATGATGCCGTTCCAGTTCGTTTGAATGTCTTCGTTTATCATATGTCCGCCTGCCGGAAACAATTTTGGGTCATTGTCCACAAGAATTGTCAATCGGCATTTGCCGGAAACTTTTGGCAGCGAATAGCGGTGCGGAGCAGAGAGTGATTGATGCGGGTCTGGCAGTTTCGTGTTGTCAAGCCAAACGGTTGTATGTCTTGTACGTTCCAGTGTCAGGACGAGCGGCATTTCCTTCCAATCATTGGGAATCGTGATGTCCCGCTGATACCACGCTTTGCCTACGAACTTATAACGCCGGGTCAATTTATCTTCGAGTTTTTCGCTGTTCGGCGTTCCTTTTTTTGCTATGTCGGTTGTTGCAGGAAGCGTGATGGTATCGCCGGTTAAATCTTTTTCGTACCAGTGTTCGGCAAGCCCTTTATTTTCCGCATCGAGAGCGAACCGCCATTGACCGGCAAGGTCAATCACCGATTCTTCTGCGGATAATTGCATCGAAAAAGCGCAAAGACAAAAAATCAGGAGACATACCGGACGCTGCATTGTTGTACCGTATCAAAAGGGAGTCTTTCGTTCAGAGTGTATAGTATCAGATGGGAGGAGTCAATGGGCAGCAGGTCACCTGCAAGTTTTTTGTTTGCCCCAATCGCAATTTACACAAACCATCTAATTTTTTTGTTTGATATTCTCTTTGTCAAAGACGGAACTTTTTTGATTGGGCGGACTGCGTTTGTAACCAAGGAGGACAAAAAAATTGTCATTCAAAGTCATATTCTGCGAATTCGTTTGAAAGATGAAAATCGGTTTGATTCGTATTACCTTCTCTACTTATTGAATCAGCCGATTGTTCAAAAGCAGATAGCGCAATATACTTTTGTGCAAGGTACGATATCAACAGTTGGGGATAGATTAAATGAAGTTGTTTTGCCGGTGCATTTAGACCGGGAAAAAATCAAGTGTATATCGCAGCAGGTTGAATCAATTATTGAGCAAAAACAAGAAACCAAAAGAAGCATTGAGAAAATTATCGGTACGATGTAGTTCGGCGGCGGCTTGGATGGTACCGTGCTTAACGATACGGCGTGTTCCTATTCTTCGGGGGTCGCTGTGTTATTTTTTAGAGCGGTAACGGTCATACCTTGGTCATCTTCCCCGCATCGATGTAACAGGGTGCGCGGCAATTTAGGGGATTTGAAATGGATTATTGAGTCGTAATTTGATTCTTTTTTCGATTTCGTTGTCAATTTCATAAGACGAAGCGGTTGGTTGTGTCAAACGGCAGGACATATAAAATACCATCGCCCACAATACCTTCGTCCCGCTCGTTGCCGAATCTCCATCGCAGTGCCGGCATAAACTCCGCCGTTGACGCGAAGCCAATCGTCCGCTCGACCACCCAACGCGTCGACATCCCTTTTAAGTTGATGCAGATCTGTCCGCTTTACTTTTTCAAACTCCCACCATAATTTTGTAACGAAAAATCACGCATCGCTTGACCTGTAAGACATTCTTGTTTTTACCTTGCGTCAAGCCGCAGAAAATCTGTTCAATTAAAGAATACGTTAAAATTTGCCGATTATAGGACTTGTAAGGATTGTAACGATTATGCGGGCATTCAAAATCGCCATCTGTTTTTCGCTGCTGACAAGTATTGCCGCCTTGCTGGCTGTCTGTGCCGGCTGTGAAATTATGCCCGTTACCCGCTACAAACCGACGCTCCACAACCCGTTCATCGGCGAAATGAAGACGATTGCCATTCTGCCGTTCTTCAATTACTCCGATAATCCCAATGCCAACGGACGGGAATTCGCCAAAAATTTTGCAAACGAACTGCAAAGAATCCCCGGATTTATTGTTATTGCTAATAAAATTGTCGAAGAAACGATGCTCAAACATAATCTGCATAAGTTTGAGTCAGTCGATGACATCCGTTATCTCGCCCAACTGCTTAAAGTTGATGTTGTTGTCGTCGGAAAGATTCATGGATTTAGTATGAATTATCCGCCCTACACGAAATTCGAGACAGAATGGTACAGCGTCAATCCGTACCTGCATCCGATTCCCGCCGGTTACGGGCTGCCGTGGGGAACAGAATATGAACAATACATTCCTGATAAAATCGTTCTTCAAGCCGAAATGGCACTCGCAGAAGCACAAATTAAAACACAAACGCCGAAGTTTGACCCGATAAAACCGAGAGCCGAACCAGAGGCAGACGGTTCCGAAGACGTTGGTTTGTCTGCACCGAAAGAATCGCTGCGGGACAGACGTATCCGCTTGATGGCGGCAACGATACCGAATAATTTGGATACCGAAACGGTACAGGAACCAACGTTAGAGGAACTTGCCGACCGACGGCAAGCCCTGTCGCTCAACAACCAGTTGAAGGGGACTGGCGTACCTTATGTGCCGGACGGTCTTCCGGTAACGAACGAAGAAAAGACCTTAGCAAAAATGCGTTCCGAAATCGGACATCCGCTGCAAAACGGACCTTGGCAAAGCGAGACGCAGCAGCCGAATCAGTTGCCGTGGTCACAGCAAAGTCCGTATCCTGAAATCCGAGCCAATACGGCAAATCCGGGCGGCTATGAAGGCAATTATGCAGGGTATCCGATACCGCCGAACGTGCAGCAAACATTGACACCGGAACAACTTCAGCAATACGGCTGGGTGCATCAGCCGATACCGGCGGTGCCGCCGCAGTATCGGCTGATGCCCGGTATGCCGGTTGAAGGGCGTTACGGAATGATTTACGGCGAACCAGACCGTTTCCCCGGCTTGCCGCAGGATTGGCCCGACCCGCGCGGCTTCATTCCCGAAAGTCCGGTACAGGAGCGGGCGGAACGCAAAGAAAAAAACGAGTCGCCGATTATCAGCCACATCAACGTCTATAACGGCAACGACAGTGAATTTATGCAGGCATTAGCCGATTACGATTTCCTTTTCCGCGATGACAAGCGTATTTCCGGCAAACAGTCGATATTGACGAACCGGACGGAGTTTGTCTCCTTTTGCTGCCGGATGCACATTTGGGAAATTTTTTCGACACGCGGCGGTGCCGGTCCTGCCGAAAAAGTGACCCGCAATTGGAAATTTTGGAACGGCGGAGAAAGACCTTACTGAATTGAAAATGGAGAATAGGTGACACAATACACGTTTTTATTTTCCTCCAAACTTTGCCCTGCCGAAACAGTATTATCGTTAACCTTTACCTGTTATCCGTTTTATACGGATCCCTTTTTAAGTATTAGCCGCATCTGCCGCATTTTTGTTTCATTCGGAAAAATTGTCTTACCGAAAAGGGAAACAGTGCGGTGTAATAAGAAACACGCTGCGGCTCTCACGCCAGATGTTGAGAAACTTATGGACACCGCAGCAATGATTTCAGATTTTGGGGAAACCGGTTTTTCCGCTGTAAACGGGAAAGGGTGCGAAACGATGGGACAGGACATTGACGTACTGGCATTGGTCAAAGGTGAGGAACGTTACATTTTCCTCTATAACGAAGAACATAAGGTGGAGACGCTCCGTTTGCTTGGACGTTATGCATCCAATCCCGAATTGAGTTTTTCGTGGTATGATGCGGCGGTGTTAAGTCAAAAAATCCGTCAGGAGAGTCAGCATAAGGCTCGCGAACGGCAGCAGAATGTTCCGAATGTTCCGGTGAACCGATGTAATTTGTCGCTAATGACAGAAAGATTTTAAGCGGCGTGTTCATGCTAATGTTCCCGGTTTTTATTGGGAGTTGTTCACGGTAAACGCCTACGGCGTTAAGTTCTTTTCAAAAATTGTTACGTTCATTTTCTTGCCCATTCTCCTGCTTGTCCGTAGAGTGGGACAAATTAGATAAATCAGGTAGCAAATTTTTGCCTTCGTACTTTTATACACTACCCGGCTATTACCCCCATCAATTCTAAATTTATGTAGTTACTGCCGTTATTTTTTCAAGGAGTTATAATGTTTTTGTTGTTTGATTTTTGATTGTACGAATTTTTATTACACGGAGGTTTCCATAGTTAAAAATATAAAGTAACGCTTACCGGCGAAGAACGGCAATTATTGTGCGCTATTGTCTCCAAAGGCAAGCATAACGCCTGTAAAGTGAAGCACGCCGACATATTGCTTGCTGTTGATACGGCCAACGGTAAAACCAAAGACAGCGAGAAAACATCGCGAAACAGTTTCACTGTCACTGCAACGGTTGTGTCAGGAATTTGTAGATTGAGTCGTCGAAGTCCCTCATTTTTCCGGGTGTTAACGTTCATTTCAATTAATTTATAACATCACCTCTTTTTCACAGCATTACGAGAGTTTCTGCGGAATGCAGAACACCACTGTCTCTCACTAATCGTTGTAACGAAAAACTTCACTTTGTATAGACACTGAAATTTACAAGTGTTCCAATGCCGTCCGCAATTCCTTTGCTGTTTGGAAGCGTTTTACCGCTTTGGTCTGCAATAATTTGCAAACAATTTAAACAGAACGCCGCCGGCGTAACAAATCCAAAAAAGCAGATTCGCGGGTGTGCGGAACAAATCATACGCCGCGTTTTGGCTGCGAGAGACGGGACACAGCGGGGGCATTTCGGGGTTTATTTTATGGCGCAGGATCCTTGTGCTGCCGTTGTGGCGAAGATGGTCGGTTTAATGCCCGTTGCCGTTGTGTATTCTTTGTTAATCGCCTCCGTAATTGCCGATTCTTTTGACGACTCAATCAGTGAAACCGTACAGCCGCCGAAACCGCCGCCCGTCATTCTGCTGCCGATAACGCCGTCCAACCGCCGGGCAATGTCCGCCAATATGTCAATTTCGCTGACCGTGATTTCAAAATCGTCCCGCATCGAAGCGTGACTCTCGTACATCAACCGTCCTGCCGTTTTCCAATCCCGCTTCGCCAACGCTTCTGCCGCCGCAACCGTCCGGTCATTTTCCGTTATCACGTGTTTTGCCCGCCTGTAACAGACACCGCCGTCCGGCTCTTTATCGAAAACCGGTTTGGCGGACTCCAGTTGCGGCAGCGTTGCGTCCCTTAAAAAAGGGACTCCCAGCAGTTTCGCAGCCTTTTCGCATTGCCGCCGCCGGTCTGGATATTCGCTGCCCGTCAACTCGTGTTTGACATTGCTGTTAACGATAAGAACCGATACTGCCGGGTCATCCAGCGGTATCATTTTCGGCATCCGGCTGCGGCAGTCGAGGAGCATTGCGCAGCCTTTCTGTCCCAGTGCCGAGATAAACTGGTCCATAATGCCGCAAGGCATTTTAGCGTATTCGTGTTCGGCTTTTTGGCACAATAAGGCTTTTTGGACGGGTTCAAAACGATGTCCGGCAATCACTTCGGCGAGCGTTGCCGCTGCGACTTCCAGTGACGCACTGCTCGAAAGTCCGCCGCCGAGCGGAACGTTGGAATTGATGACGGCATTGAACGGCTGTAGTTTTGCCCCGTTTTCAACGCAGTTTTGCAGAGTTCCCTGCACGTAACCCGACCACGTTACGGTATCGGCAGGTTTTGCGCTGCCGTCAATCAGCACGTTTACGGATTCGCTTTTGTTAACGCTGAACACCGTACTTTCGGCAGCCAAACTTTTGCCGGCAGCGATGACCGTGTAACGTTCGATAGCCATCGGAAACACGAAGCCGTCGTTGTAATCGGTATGTTCGCCGATAAGATTGACGCGTCCCGGAGCCGCCGTTATCCATTCGGCTTCCTTGCCGAAGCGTTCGGTAAAAATCTTTTTCGTGTCGTTTATGAGTATATTCATCGTTAATTTCAGCGTTATTTCATTCTATTGCCGGTCGATTATTGTCCTGTGTTCCCTGCCTTTTGTCAATCGTTTGCCCCCTGTTGACGTTTTTTTGCATTAAGTTATACTATCCCCCGTTGGTTATGTTACCCGTTGTTGAGAGACTGGTCGGGGATTACGGCAGGCATTGTCAGCCCCCTTGACGGTTTTTGATAAAACGGTAATATAATGTCAACAATATCACTCCGACTGAGGCAGCAGGCTGTAAGCCGTTGCCGAAACGGAGTTGTTCTTTGAAAATTAGGTAAGGCAAAAACGGCATCTGCACTATAAGAGTTCGAGATGTGAATAACATCGCAATAATTATAGAGCGCTTAGAATAGGTAGAAAAGAATATGTTCGTTACTGTCCGCTGGCAAGCGGACACTAGCCTAAATATTTGACTGCAATGTCGGATTATGCACAACATAATCCGAAGGAGTACCAGATATTTGTGATCAAGCTAGAAAGGGCGCACGGGGGATGTCTTGGCATCAGAAGGCTTTGAAGGACGTTGAAGGCTGCGATATGACTGGGGGAGTTGCCAAACAAACATTGATCCCAGTATTTCCGAACTGACTTACACTGAATCCATAGGTGTAAGCCGCCAACGCAGGGAACTGAAACATCTAAGTACCTGTAGGAACAGAAAGAAAAATCGATTCCGTAAGTAGCGGCGAGCGAAAGCGGACTAGCCCAAACTTTGGGGATTTTCCCCGAAGGGTTGTAGGGTCTTTCATATGGAAGTTACCAAGTTGCCGAATAGTAGAAGCATGTTGAACGCTGCACCATAGAGGGTGATAGTCCCGTACACGAAATTTGAGCAACCTTCCGAGAGATACCTGAGTAGGTCGGGTCACGTGAAACCCCGACTGAATCTGCGGAGACCATTCCGTAAGGCTAAATACTCTCTGATGACCGATAGTGAACTAGTAGAGCGATCGAAAGACGAAAAGAACCCCGATTAAGGGGAGTGAAATAGAATCTGAAACCGTGTGCCTACAAGCGGTCGGAGCCCGATTAAACGGGTGACGGCGTGCCTTTTGCATAATGATCCGGCGAGTTGGCGTAATCAGCCCGGTTAAGGTGTTCCGCACCGAAGCCATAGGGAAACCAAGTCTGAATAGGGCGTTTTGTTGATTGTGCC
>JAITOZ010000292.1 GCA_031289675.1 Planctomycetaceae bacterium | reverse complement strand
ATTACGCGGAAAAGACGGAACACGCAAGATTTTCCGCGATTTTCCGTTTTCTTCTAATTTTCAATTTACTAGTCACACCCTTATTTTTCATTTTCCGACCCCTTAATAGTAATGCGTCTTTTACCCTTATTCCCTTAATTTACAAATAAGGAGAAGCAATGAATGGGAACCTGTGCTATTAAGGGTACCGGGGAAAATAAGGGTTTCGGACAAAGGAAAACCTTATTGCCAAAAAATTTTTTTCGATAACTACCGAATTTTGGACAAAAATCTTGTAAAAGCCGACGTTTTATTTTGTTAGATTGACGCAGTCTGCCCAATTTTCGGTTACCGAACAAGTCCGTTTCAGAACCGCTATCGCAAGGCAGCGGCTCTGAAATTTATTGACTATTTCCGCCGCCGTCCCGCAAGTCCCAGACCCGCAAACCCCAAACCGATAATCAGCATCGTTGCCGGTTCAGGTACAGCGGCTTCCGGTCTTTGCGGCAGGGCTTTCCCGTAATAAGTGATGGTGTAAGTATTCAGGGTATGATTGGAGGGAACTGCATCATTGCCAATCGAAAAACCAGTGACGAGTTCGCTGCCCGTTGATAGAATGTCATCACTGGTCAAGGCGATATAGACATCCCGTCCATTGCGGGCATCCCCTATAACCCTCTTGTTAGCACTCTCGCCTGTGGTTATATCTCCGAGTCCGTCACCGCTTATCGCGATGTACCGCAAATCAAATCCCAAACCAGTCAGGTTGAGCGCAAAACTGATTTCGTTGTCAAGGTCAGCCAAAAAGGAGGGTGGAGGCAACTCTCCCGGCATATATCCCATCGACATCTGGGTGCCTAAAACGTCGACGCGTTCGCCGTAGAGGTCATCATAGCCGGCATCGCTCAACCATTGAACCCGATAGGAATATCTGTGTTCTCCCTGCCGCGGTGCTTCTTGATTAAGTTCCGCTTCTCGCGTCAAGGTGAACTGAAAGAATTGTTCGGCACCATCAAATCCCGTCGAGGGATAAGGAGATGTGTTGAGCAGAATCTCTGCGTTCGCGGCGTTCGCAAAAGCGAACACGGTGAGAAGAGGCAGCACAAACAGCCCCCTTCCCAATTTCCTTACTTTAACAGCGTTAAAGATTTTCGAGATAATAGTTGACATTGGTATGTCCTTTCCTTAAGTGAGGGTATGTATCGGCAGTACTGCGCCGCCGATGAGGTTTCTCACAAAAGAAACCTGTTGTTTTCCGGTAACCTATCCGTTTCGCTCAATTCGTTCACGCCTTTTTCTGTATTTTTTCAGCCGCAACAATATCCCGCGTCTCTATCGTCATCAAGATTCAGAAAATTGTGCGAGGCTATTCCGAAAAATGAGCGGTACTCGCGAATGAATGGATTGCACTACCAGTAAACATTTTGCCGCCCCGTTCCCTTACGCAAGAGAATAAACTGCGGGGCAACAAATGAGATATGCGGCACGTTTCGTGCCATTCACGAAAATATTTCAAGAAATGTAAGTTGTTTTATAATAATGATTTGCAAAAATGTATCGTTTTGATACAATAACGTGAAACAATGCAAAATGCTATTATTAAATAAAAAATGCTTTATTTCGCAACAGCCAAAACAGTATCGCTGTTTTAGGCTTAAAGCGGGCGGATTTCATCGTAAAATCAGTACGCCCGCTCAAAACTCTACTGGCGGGGAATAGCCGCCGAAGTCTTCTACATATTCGCCTTCGTGGTGTTTCGCGGGGTCAAGAAAACGCGTCCATTCGCCTTTCCAGTATAAATCAATGTCGTCCGTCGCCCCGTTACGCTGTTTCGCTACAATAATTTTCGCCTTGCCGATTAAATCCCTTTCGGCGGCTTTTTCCTTGTCCAAATAAACCTCTTCTCTGTGAATAAACAGCACCACATCCGCATCCTGCTCAATTGCCCCCGATTCCCGAAGATGCGACAATCTTGGACGGTTGCCTTCTCTTCCCCCCGCCTCCGTCTGCCGGTTCAACTGCGCAAGACAAAGTATCGGAACGTGCAATTCTCTCGCCAGAATTTTCAAACGCCGGGCAATTTTCGCCACTTGTTCCTGCCGCGGGTCGTTCGCATCTTCCGGCGTTATCAAACTTAAATAATCAATGACAAGCAACTTCAAATCTTCCTGCCGCTTCAAACGTCTTGCCACCGCCGCAATTTCGGCAACCGTCCGCCCCGGCGTGTCATCAATGAACATTTTCACCTGACAAAATTCGTTCATAATCTCCATCACCTTGCCGTTCTCTTCGTTTGAGAGAAACCCCCGCCGCATTTTGCCGCTGTCGATATGTCCCCGCGAACAAACCAGCCGGCGTGCCAACTCAAGTTTTTCCATTTCGAGACTGACAAACATCACTGTGTTGTTTTCCGAAAAAGCAACATTCTCCGCGATATTCAAAGCGAAGGCGGTTTTTCCCATACCGGGTCGCGCTGCCGCTATCACCAATTCACCGGGGTGCAGTCCGTCAATCAGCGTGTCGAGGTCTTTGAAGCCGGTCTTGACCCCTTCTTCTTTTTTGCCTGAGGCTTTTCCGTCCAGATAGGATGTGAGTTCGAACATCAAACTCGCCGTATCGGTAACATTATTGTTTGTTTGTGTTTCGGCAAGTTCGAGTACCTGCATTGACGCTTTGCCTAGCAGGTCTTTTGTCGAAACATCCGGCGCATAAGCGTCCTGAATCATCTGCGAACCGGTATAAATCAGTTGCCGGAGAGTCGATTTCTCTTTGACAATACCGGCATAATGGACGGCATTGTACATCACCGGCACCGATTGCATCACTTCGGCAAGATATTCCTGTCCGCCGACCGCGTCGAGTTCATCGGCACTTTGCAGCCGGTTGACGAGCAGCAGCAAATCAATACTGCTGTTGTCGCGGCGCATTTCTGCTAAATACCTATAAATCCGCTGATTCGCATCAAAGTAAAAATCGTCCGCTTTGAGTATCGGCACGACATCATCGGCAATCATCGGATAGAGCAGTATCGAACCGATAACGCTCCGCTCCGCTTCGATACTATGGGGCGGAGCAGAGGTCAAGCGGGCAAGACTGCCGGGCGTAACATCTTCGGCACTGTTTGTTTTGCGGGAACGCTTCATTGAGATTGATAATGGAAAATTGATAATGGAGAATGAAAGAGAAAACTGAAATCGTTGCGATTTTGAACTGCGTCTGAATTATCCATTATCCATTTTCCATCGTTAAAAGGAGACCATTCTTTGAAAATGTTCACGCCGCTTGTCAATATCGCTTCGGGTGATTTCTTTGTAACGGTCGAAACTGAAACCTTCGACGCAGAAACTGGCAACCATCGTTCCATAGACCAAAGCGTTCTTGATTGTCTCGCCGTCTAATGCGCCGCCCTTGGAAGCAACATAGCCCATAAAGCCGCCGGCAAAGGAATCGCCGGCACCGGTCGGGTCAACAACCGTTTCGGTCGGATAGGCGGGAACAATGTACGTTTCGTATTCACTCACAAACATTGCCCCGTGTTCACCCTTCTTGACGACAACGAATTTCGGTCCGAGCGTCAAAATCTTTTTCGCTGCCGTAACGGTGTTCAATTCGCCTGTAAGCATTTTCGCTTCACTGTCGTTGAGAACGAGACCGTCAATGCGTTTGAGCAGCGTATCTAAATCCTGCCGGGCAATGTTAATCCACAAATCCATCGTGTCGGCAACAATTAAGTCTGCCCCTTGAATTTGATTGAGAGCAGCGAGACCGGTGGACGGCGCACCGTTGGCGAGGAAAATGTATTGACTTCGCCGAAAATTTTCCGGCAACTTCGGTTCAAAAGTGCCGAGAACGTTCAGTTGTGTATCAATCGTGTCCCTATCATTCATATTCTCACGGTATTTGCCTGACCAGCGGAACGTTTTTCCGTCCGGCACGATTTCGATGCCGGAAGTGTCCACGCCTTGTTTGGCAAACATTTCAGTATATTCCGGCAGCCAATCGTCGCCGACAACGCTCACCATTTGGACACCGCCGAAATAACTGGCGGCATAAGCAAAAAACGGGGCAGAACCGCCGAGAATATTTTCCCGTTTCGCCGTTGGGGTTTCAATCGTATCGTAAGCCGTCGAACCGATAACAAGCAATGACATAATTTAATGAACAATGGAAAAGGGTAAATTGAAGATAGTATTGTACCCGAACATTTTCCTTTGTCCATTTTTTCAGTGCATCGTAACTATTAAAGTATGGGATATGCACGATAGGCGGAATCTGTTATGGGAACGTCCAATAACCCCTCATTCTATAAAGAACGGTTCGATAGTGGAAGGAATTTTTGGGGTATTGTTAAATTTTGGTAGAAATATTATAATTCCCGTTTATTTCTTTGTGTTATTGTATTTTTTGATTTTTCAAGGGATGTTGGTATAATACGGTGTTATGAAAGACGATAACCTATTTCAGGAATCCTCAATGAGTTTCGGAGAGCATCTCGAAGAACTCCGAAAGTGCCTTGTTAACTCCATTATTGCCGTTGCCGCCGGAACTTGTTTCGGTTTCATCTTCGGCGCAAATGTCGTTCAGTACATTCAAATTCCCGTTGAGAAGTCGCTCGAAAACTATAACAATGTGCAGTCGGTCAAAAAACTCGAAACCGATGCCGAAGAACTCAACAGCGAGGGTTACTCGAAAGACGTTGTCAACGTGCTGCAAAAATATCACCTCGTACACGAAGAACGCTGGATATTTCCCGGCGAACTCGAAAGAATTCTCCGAAAAAATCAGGTTCCCTTATCTGTCCCGCCGTCAGATGCCGGTACTGCGCCTGTTGATAACATTCGTCTTGACGAAGCACCGATACGGATTTTGCTCTTTGCAAAGACTTCCGAAAATGCCAAAACAAAGGCACTGGGCGTGTATGAAGCCTTCAAAATTTATATCATCGCCTCGCTGATAGTCGGTCTTGTTCTCGCTTCACCGGTCGTTGCCTACAATCTTTGGTCATTCGTTGCCGCCGGTTTGTATCCTCACGAAAAAAAATACGTCTATTATTTCATTCCCGTCAGCATCGGATTGTTTGTCGTCGGGGCGTTGTTTGCTTTTTTCTTTGTCTTTCAGTTTGTACTTGATTTTCTGTTCGGTTTCAATTCCTGGCTGCATATTGAACCCGACCCGCGCATCAGCGAATGGATAGGCTTTGCGCTGCTCCTGCCGGTCGGTTTCGGTATCAGTTTTCAGTTGCCGGTCGTGATGTTCGTGTTGGAGCGGGTCGGCATTTTTACGGCAAAGCAGTATCTCGAAAAATGGCGGATAGCCGTCTTGGCCATTTGTTTGATAGCGGTATTTCTAACGCCGGGCGACCCCGGTTCGATGCTGTTGATGGCAATTCCTTTGGTGCTTTTGTATTTCGGCGGCGTGTGGGTCTGCAAACTCTTTCCCCGCAAACAAGGTTTATTCGATGCAGAGGAAAGGATAGATTGATAGGTATGTTCAGGCGTAGCGCAGCACATTTTCTTGACATCTGATAGTGGGCAGTTTAGAACCACCCGGCTATCAATTACTAATCAATTACTAATCAATTACTACGAAAATGACAGTCGAAAGGTGCTTTTCTCTCTTATCGGTTAAACTTTGGAAGTTGCTGCTGTATATTCCGTTCATAGGCGATAGGGAAGCAAAACGTGTCGCGGATGAATTCCCTCGTATCTTATCTTTGGAAGAAACGATTGACCGGCTGGCTGGGGGGAATAGTATTGTCCGATATGGAGACGGAGAAATTCGGCTCTGTATGGGACATCATTTGTCTTTTCAGCATTGCCATCCGGTACTGCAAAAACGTCTTATCGAAATCTTACAACATACGCAACAGGACCGGTTTTTGGTAGGACTCAATCCGTATACTGCCGACATTCGGAATATTTCGTGGAAGGGATGTTGGGAACAATTTATTGCCTTGGTCCGCAAAGATATTTTGTTACAAAAAAACACTCCCCGACTGAACAGGCGGTATAATTACCAACAATGGAATTGGATGCAGTATTGGCGGTTTATGAAATCATTTATTCCTTCGGCAGTCTATGCAAACGCGGAAATCTCCCGTCTTGATGTTTTTCAGGCAGTACCGCTTGATAAGATAAAAGCGATATGGAATGACCGCGATATTGTATTCATTGTTCCAAAAAACGGTAAATTCGTTTATGAACCGAGATTGTTTGATAATATGCGGTCGATAGAATATATCTACATTAAGGCGGTTGATGCGTTCAATGACTATGACCGCATAATGAGCGAGGCATTATACAAAGAAAAAAACAAAATTTTCTTCATATCAGCAGGTCCGACAGCAACGGTCTTGGCTTATGATTTGTACAAAGCCGGCTATCAAGCATTGGATTTTGGACACTTGCCGAACTGCTATCGGGAATTTCTCGGTGAAGCACCGGCACCGGAACAACTGCCGCCCGCAAAATAAATCAGAAACGGCACCAAACGCCATAAAACCGTTTTTTAGCCGCATCTTGGTCTCTTGGATATTGGATGCAATATGCACCAAAGTTAACATACACGCAATAACAATAAGGTTATGGAACAAGTCTAATACTCGTAGGAAAGAATTCTATGACCCAATTTATAAATTTTTGAGAAGTATTGGACTTGAAACGATTTGAACAGATATATATTGGCAGCATAGCAAAAAAATATTTTGCGGTTGGAATGTCAGCGGTTTGCGCAAAAACAAAACAATTTTGCTCTTGCCCAGTACTTCGCGTACAAATACACTGTAAATCTTATTTCGTCACAGGTTACGATAAAAGAGGTACTGACACATTTACGAAGATGTTACGGCGGTATCTGCGCCGGTATTTTACAGGGCGGATATGGTTTCTTGCATTAACGTAACTGTCTGATTGCGTTTTTGTAGACGGCGGTCTATAATGGCGGGGAACAGGATACAAATAAATGCTTTGGGAAATTGACATTTTGCCGGCGGAAAATCAGCCGGATGTTCACGCAAAAACCGTTGTACAAGATGCACTCGACCTCGGACTCTCCGACCATATCAGCGTCAAAACCGCCTACGGGTATTTAATCGAAGGCAGTATTAGCGAGCCGCAGGTTAAAATGCTGGCTGAACAATTGCTGGCAGATCCAACGGCGGAAGCATTTACCTTTAACTGCTTTTCTGGAAAAACGGCGGATGACACGGATAATGCCGGCAATGCACTTTACGTTCTGCCGAAGCCGGGCGTTACCGATTCCGTTGCGGAAAATGTGAAAAAAATGATAGCCGACTTCGGCATTACAGCCGATTCCGTGCGGACGTTCAAAAAATACCGGATAAGCGGTGCCGATGAAGCAGAAATAAAACTCCTCGCAACGAAACTGTTGGCAAACGATGCCGTAGAGGAATGGCGAATGACCATTTTTCAGGAAAAACGGCTCATTGAGGAAAAACGAACGGAATCCCCGCCAATCGTTACCGTTCCTCTGTGTCAAATGTCCGCCGATGACTTGCAGCGTTTGAGCAAAAACGGACAACTGTATCTTTCGCTGGCGGAAATGCAGACAATTCAAGCGGCATTTGGAAAATCCGACCGCAACCCGACCGACATTGAACTTGAAACGATTGCCCAAACGTGGAGCGAACACTGCTCGCACAAAACACTGGCAGGACGAATTCATTACGTTCGGGAAAATGCCGACGGGACAAAGTTTGAGCGGCAATTTAACAATATGCTCAAAGAGACGATATTTGCTGCAACGCAGGAACTCTGCAAAACAAATCGCCGCGTTGCCGGACTTTGTGTGAGCGTCTTTTCAGATAACGCCGGTGTTGTAACGTTTGACGATGAATTTAACGTCTGTTTCAAAGTCGAAACGCATAATCATCCGTCCGCACTCGAACCTTACGGCGGGGCAAATACCGGTCTGGGCGGCGTAATCCGCGACCCGATGGGAACCGGTATGGGAGCAAAACCGGTTTGCTCAACCGATGTGTTCTGTTTTGCACCGCCGAATGTTCTGCAAGAGAATTTGCCGTCCGGTGTGCTGCATCCGCGGCGGATAATGAAAGGCGTAGTCAGCGGCGTGCGGGATTACGGCAACCGTATGGGCATCCCGACGGTCAACGGGGCGGTCTATTTCGATGAGCGTTATCTCGGCAATCCGCTCGTCTTTTGCGGCAATGTCGGCATTTTGCCGAAAGATAAATCGTTCAAAGAGGTCAAAGCAAACGACTTGATTGTCGCTATCGGCGGCAGAACCGGTCGGGACGGAATTCACGGGGCGACGTTCAGCAGTGCCGAATTGACAAGCGAAAGTGAAACGATTTCCGGCGGGGCAGTGCAAATCGGCAACGCTATCACCGAAAAAATGGTACTCGATGTGATGCTGCAAGCCCGCGACCGCAATTTATACAATGCCGTAACCGACTGCGGGGCGGGCGGGTTTTCCAGTGCTGTCGGCGAAATGGGCGAAAAAATCGGAGCGGAAGTCGAATTGTCCAACGCTCCGCTCAAATACGAAGGATTAACGTACACCGAAATTTGGATTTCCGAAGCCCAAGAGCGGATGGTCTTTTCCGTTCCGCCGGAAAAATGGGACGAGTTCAGGCAACTTTGCGAAAGCGAAGATGTTGAGGCGACGGTTCTCGGCGTTTTCAAGCCGACGGGACGATTGGTTTTGAAATATCACGGTACGCAAGTTGCCGACCTCGATATGAATTTTCTGCATAACGGCAGACCGCCGGTGGTGCGCTATGCGGTTTATAAACAGCGGTCAGCGGTCAGCGGTCAGCGGCAGGAAGAGAGGGGCGATTCGGGAAAAGAGAGGCTGCTTGAAATTCTTAGTTCGCTTAACGTTGCCAGCAAACATTGGATTATTCGTCAGTACGACCACGAAGTTCAGGGCGGCAGCGTGATTAAACCGCTTGTCGGCGTGAACAATGACGGTCCGGGCGATGCGGCGGTTGTCCGTCCCCGGCTGGATTCCAAACGGGGGCTTGTCGTTTCCTGCGGAATGAATCCGGCATTCGGTGATGATACGTACCGAATGGCAGCGGCGGGCATTGACGAGGCGGTACGCAATGCCGTAGCGGTCGGTGCGGACCCGAAAACGATTGTACTGCTTGACAATTTTTGCTGGGGCAACACCGACCGTCCTGAAACGCTCGGTTCGCTGGTTGAAGCGGCGTTGGCGTGTTATGATGTTTCGCTCGGTTTTGAAATGCCGTTCATCAGCGGCAAGGACAGCCTCAATAACGAGTTCCGTCCTGTTGATTTACCGCCGATTGCGATACCGCCGACGCTGTTGATTTCCGCTATGGGACAGATTGATGATGCGTCGAAATGCGTTACGATGGACGTGAAGGCACCGGGCAATTTTCTGTATCAACTTGGCGAGACGAAGGACGAACTTGTCCCTCTGCTTAACATTCCGCTGGCGAAGAGGTTATACGAAAAATTGCACGCGGCGATAATGCGGGGCGTTTTGCGGAGTGTTCACGATTTAAGCGAGGGCGGACTTGCCGCTGCCGTTGCGGAGATGTGTTTCGCCGGCGGCTTCGGAGCGGAGTTGAGCGGCAAATTTGATAATGTTACGTTATTCAGCGAATCGAACAGCCGGTTTGTTGTTGAAGTCGAGGCGAACAATGCGGCACCGTTTGAATCGTTCTTTGCCGGTTTGCCGTTACGCAAACTCGGCAGGGTCACGGCAGACAAGATACTGCGTTTCGGCGATGCGTTCGAGGCGGACATTGACGAATTAAAAGCGGCTTGGCAGAAACCGCTGGATTGGTAAGGGACAAGGCTATGCTTTTCATCGGATTTTGTTTATAATGCGGTATACTTTAACAATTTTAGGAGGACGATTATGAGTATGGCTTCGATAGGCATTGTACTGATTATTGCCTGTGCTGTTTTACTAGTGCCGGTACTTTGGGTCATCGGTATTTACAACGGTCTCGTTACGCTGCGTAATTTGTACAAAAACGCTTTTGCACAGATTGATGTGCAGTTAAAGCGGCGGTACGATTTGATACCGAATCTCGTTGAGACGGTCAAGGGATACATTCAGCACGAGCGGGAAACATTGGAGGCGGTTATCATCGCAAGGAATACGGCTTACTCGGCTTCGGCGCGGGCGGCAGCCGACCCCGGCAATCAACAGGCGATTCAGTCGCTAGGGCGTGCTGAGGGAGAATTGAATGGAGTTTTGAGCCGGTTGATGGCGGTCGCGGAAGCGTATCCTGATTTGAAGGCGAACCAAAATATGCTTGCGCTGCAAGAGGAGTTGACTTCGACAGAAAACAAGGTTTCGTTTTCCCGTCAGGCATACAACGATGCGGTAACGCATTACAACACGAGTCGGGAGACGTTTCCGTCGAATATTATTGCCGGCGTATTTAATTTTGGTGAGGCGGCACTCTTCGTAACCGATAATCCAACAGAACGCAATGCTCCGAAGGTGAGTTTTTAGAGCGTAACAAAAAGGAAGTAAGGAAGTATTAAAATGCCGGCGGCTGATGACTTGTGTGCGTCATCAGCCGTTATGCTGTTGTGTCCGGCTTTCCGGCTCGCTCAAACAAGTCATTGTCAAAGCAGAGGGTTATGTTCTAAAATTGTTATCTTGACATTTCCAGTCAAGATCCTTATCGTTGTTATATTGTGATTTCGTACCCAGTCAAGATACCCCATCAAGGAGTATATGCGATGATTTCAACCGCCCTGCAATGTCCTTTCTGCGGCAGTACCAATGTTGGCAAGGCTGGTACCAGTA
>JAITOZ010000273.1 GCA_031289675.1 Planctomycetaceae bacterium | reverse complement strand
GCAAAATTGACCTCACGTAAGTGTAAGAGAGAGAGAGAGAACAATCCCGTAGAATAGGGTTCACTCTTGTCGAACTTCTTGTCGTCATTGCCATCATCGGCATATTGATTGCCCTCTTGCTTCCGGCAGTGCAAGCCGCACGGGAAGCAGCACGAAGAATGCAATGCTCCAATAACCTGAAGCAACTGGGACTCGCTGTCCACAACTTCCACGACAGCCGAAACGGTCTGCCGCCGGTCAGTATCGGTGCTGCCAACGTTGGTGTCCTCTGCCTCCTCTATCCCTATATCGAACAGGGTGCACTCTACGATTTGCTGCAAACTCCCCGCGGGACAACCGTTAGCAACATCGGTTCCAACACGTACGGCGGAGGCGGCTCTCTGGCAGACGGAGGTCACGGCTTAATGGCACTGCCCAACAACTGCGAAGCCGAAACCTGGTGGCTCTTTCTGTCCGATGACCTCAAAACGTCCTTCGGCAGTATTCCGGCATTTGCCTGTCCCTCACGAGGCGGTCCCGGCTTCCTCGACCTGACACCGGCAATGTCAATTAGCGGAGGTAATGCCGGCTCGAACTGCGGACCGATTTCTGCCTATATTGCCGTATTGACGAAGAAGATGGACCGCAACGGAACGACTTTTATTCTGCCGGGCGGAGGAAATACGGGGACGGCTGCCGTTGCAGCGTCCAATGTCCCTTATACACGAAACGATTACTTCGCCAGATGGCAGGACTTTTGCGTTGACGGTTGGAATGTACCGGCAACCGAACCGTATTGCGGTGCTACTGCTGTAACACCGCTTTACTACGTTCACGGTGTTAAGAGTTTTGACTCTCCGCTGCGAAGCAGCGAATTACTGTCATTACCTTCGGTAAGTATTTCCGATGCGGCAATCACCCCCACCGGCTACACATACCGGTCAGGTGACCCTGGTTTTGTAGCGCAGTCCTACGTGACCGGCTGGGCGGTTCGAGACAGTTTCGCCTATTGGGCGGACGGAGCATCGAATCAAATTGTTTTCGGGGAAAAAAACGTGCCGCACTTTGCGTTGAACCCTTGCGACAACATCGGCGACCCGGAAAACGTTTACCGCTCCTGGCAGGGTACGTATGGTATGGGGGGCTGGGTATACAGCAATTACAATGTAAGCCGCATAGCGGGTACTGCCCGGCTCATTGGACCGGACACCGCTCTGGCTTCGGGACCGACAGACAGCCGTGTTGTTTCTTCTGCACCGGCGACCATTAAGGTTGCAGGTCATCCGGCTTATACGGAATTGTCTATAACGAGCGGTGAGGATTATGGTTTCGGTTCCGCTCACACCAGCGGTGTGCTTAACTGGCTCTTCGGCGACGGTTCAGTCCATTCAGCGAGCAGTACCGTTAATACACAGGATGTTCTGTATCCGCTTTGCAGTGCCTCTGACGGTGCGGCAGCGCAGTTGCCGTGAAAAAGGAAGAGTGAAGAAGTTTTGTTAACGGTTGTTAAAACGTGTTGATAAGCGATACACAAACTTCTTCACTTTTCACTCTTTCCTTTTTTCATTATTCATTATTCCTTTTTCATTCCAATACGATGACAAAACATTTTTTCACTCTCACGCTATTATTATTGTTGGCGGCTGCCGGTTGTTCGGGCGGGATTAAAATTACCGGAACGGTCTCTTACGAGGACGACGGTTCGCCGGTGAAGGCGGGAACGGTTACGTTTAGCGGTGCGCAGGGTAATTTTACCGGCGTTATCAAAAACGGCAAATATGCAACGGGCAATGTCAGGTCTGTCGGCGGCATACCGGAAGGCAGTTATAAGGTATTTTTCAGCGGCATTGCGGATGCGGAATACAAACAGGTGGACAAAGGCGGTGTGATGGACTGGGAGACGAAAGTTACCTATCTGATAATGCCGGAATACACTTCGGCAGCGACAACGCCGATTTCGTTTGAAGCCGTCAAGGGCGGACCAAAGGTATTCGACATCAAAGTCCGAAAACCGCCTGCCGCCGTTCCGTAAATAACGCCGGAGAAGAGAGAAGTGAACGTCGGCTCTGGACAAGTATCTCACGTATTTTTGAGGATATTTGTATAGATTTTCGTTTCGATGATTGCAAGCGGGAGATTACAGCGTTTAACCTGTTGCGGAAAAGTCTATTTACGCAGTACCTCATTTTTCGGTACTAACAGGTCTAATTATCCCTAGGCGGTGTTGTCAAACCTGCTGCCGGAATGTCCGCACCGGCACACCAGACGATGGCGTTCAATATCAGTTTCCGAAATGACGGATTCGCCCAATTACTGTGTCTGTCTCCGCCGGTACAGCCGAAACCGCGTCCGCCGTCCTCCCGCTGGAATGACCAAGCCAAAATTTCCGCTTTGCCGCACCGGTTGCGAACCATCGGATTACCGCTGTGCGCCCCGTCCGGTCCCCGTCTGACCGTATCCGGCGGCGTTGCAACGAGTATCGCCTGAAGTGCCCGCTGCCGGTTCTGGGTGCCCGGCGGTTGTGCAATAATCTCTTCTGTACTCATATTATTGAGAAACCGCATATTGAAGTAGAACTCGTCTTTCATTGCGAACGGAAGCACACCGCGGGTTATCGGATGTTCCGGCAAACTCTTGAATTCGGCACGATAAACCGGATTGACGGAATAAAAGATTTCATACACGCCTCCCGTTGCGTTGAGAATAAAAGCGGCAGAGGGCGGCAGTGCCGGAGGCTTCACCGTATCGTTGCCTTGCGAACCGCACAGAGCATAATGCAAAAACACGAAACCTTTGCCGCTGCGGCGCAGTTTTTCTAACCGGTCTTCCAATCCCTGCAAAGGATAACGTCCGCCGCCGTCGCTATAAACGACAATGACATCGGCATCTTCAAGAGCGAAGGTATCGCCGGGCTTGGCATTACGGTGAACGGCTGCCGTGATTTTCGGCATTTTCGCTGTACTATTGCCGAAAGTTTTTTCCGAAACGTATTGTTCCAAATCTTGTGCCAGCAGTTCGCAGCCGGCGTTGAATTCGTGTATTCCGGCAGCGTGGCTCGGCTGACCGGCGATAAATAGTATCCGTATCGGTTTCTCCGCCGCCGATGAAGTGCCGCAAAAGCATAAAAGACAAAAGAACGTTATTATTCGGTGCATTGCAGTTTTTTTAACTGATTATTGATGATAGAGATGTTCTATAACTTCCGCTTTCAATTCTCGGTATTGTTAAATTTTGACAGAAAGACTATAACTCTCTATCATTGATTATTTTATTGTATTTTTTTTAATTTTTCAAGGGGGGGGGGTTGGCGATGGATTGTCCGAAATACGGAAGCAAGCATCACACGAAAGATGGAATCGTTCACGGACGGCAAAGGTATTTATGCAAAGATTGCCAATACCATTACACTGTTGTTCAAAGGTCCAATGTCAAATCTGCCGAAACACACCGGTTAGCACAAAAGATGTATCTTGAAGGCATCGGCTTTCGGGGCGTCGGACGCGTGTTGAACATCAGTTACGGAACGGTTTTTCAATGGATTAAAAAAGCAGGCAAAGCCGCATCGCCGACCCCGCAAACGGAAGACGTTCAAGTGATGGAACTCGATGAAATGCACACTTACCGTTGGTAAAAAAACTACCGATGCCGGACAAAGTACAAGGCAGAACGCGCTCCTCGCCGAAAACTTTCACCTGTACAATCAATAAACCAATTTTCAACAAACAGCATATTGTAACGCATAGATTTACATTGTATCAAAACGTGAGATGCTTGTTCATAGCCTAATCGAATTTACCACGCTACTTTTGAGAGAACATATCTATGGTGATGACGGCGTTCCCAGCCGTTCTGCCGTTTCCCTGACCGCGCGTAAATCAAGTTTGCCGGTGCCGAGAAGAGGAATCGCCTCAATCTGATGGAAATCATTGGGCGACGGGATCCAAAGGTTCGGCAGTCCTGCGGCGTGTAAAGCCTTGCACACTTCCTCTGGTGTTTGCGTCAGTTGCGTATGGAGAACAATCAGGCGTTCGCCCTTACGGTCGTCCGGGACTGCCGCCACCGCAATTTTCACTTCATCGCCAGTAACAGCGGTATCATCGGTATTTTTATCGGTATTGCTATGGACACCGGCAAGAACCTTACAGATTTCGTCTTCAAGAAGAATATGCGGCACCATTTCCCCGCCGATTTTCGATATGCGGCTTTGTCTGCCGACGATTTTGATGAAGCCGTCCTTGTCGATCGCTGCAATATCGCCGGTCGTGTACCAGCCGTCTTTCAACACCTCTTTTGTTTTTTCAGGGTCGTTATAATACCCCTTCATTACGCTCGGACCGCTGATTTCCAACATTCCCGGCGTATCGTCCGGCAAACATTCTCCGGTTTCGGGCTGCACAATGCGGGCTTTGACATTAAACAGCGGTCTTCCGACAGTGCCGTCGCGCAGGTAGTCTTTGTAGTCTTTCCGCCGTCCTTTCGGCACGTTCGTGGCAACGACCGGCGAGAGTTCCGTTACGCCGTAGCCTTCGCCGGGGCGGACTCCGAATTTGGCTTCCCAGGCATCTGTTAAATCGGCCGGCAATTTTTCCGCTCCGCAGATGATTAACCTGAGTGTTTCGTAATCTTCTTTTTGTGAACGGCGCAGGTAGTTCCGCAAAAAAGTCGGAGTTGTCGGAAAGACGCTGCAGCCGAACTTTCGGGCAGTTTCTGCGACTTTTTTCGCTTCGAGGGGATTGAAATGATAAATACCTGCGATACCGGAAGTTGCCGGAAGCCAGAACGCCGTTGCATAGCCGTAGGCGTGAAACAGAGGCAGCGTGCCGAGCAGACGGTCTTCACCGGTGAATTCGATGTGTCTGGAAAATGCCTCGACGTTGGCGGCAATATTGCCTTGTGTAATCATCGCCCCTTTCGGCGCACCGGTTGAACCGGAAGTAAAAATAATCGTGATTAAATCGTCCGGCGGAACGTTATTGAGACCGAAAGCCCATTCGAGGCAGGGTATCGGCGTGATATAGGCATCGATGAAGGCGGTCAGTTTATCGGGAAATGTTACCTGTTTTGCGATGTCTTCCATTACAATCAGACCGGCATCGAGTTTCAGATTCGGAAAGCGGTCTAAAACCTTTCTGCTGGTGATGACGTGCCGGACTTCGGCGCGTTTGATGCAGTCATTGATTGTGCCGCTGCTGAACGTATAATTCAGATTGACGCTTGTGCGGCGGTTCAGAGCGAGACCGAGATTAGCGAGAACACCGTACACGGATATCGGCATCAGAACTCCGACGTTTTTCTCATTTTTTCCGAGCAGGCGGTACAGAACACGCCGAAAGACGAGAGCGGTCAGCAATGCCCGCCCTCCGGTGAGCGACATTCCGGTCGAATCGGCGAACTTGAGTTCGTTTTTTCTTAACCGGCAGGCTCGCATAAATTGCCGGACCGGAATGGGCAGAGCGGGCATTATTTGTGTTTTGTCAGGGGGGGGAAGATCGGCACAGCCGGTGATTGTCCCCTATCGTTTGCCCGTTGTCAATGACGGCAGATTCAAAAACGGAGGCGGAGACGTTTACCTCCGCTTGCAACTCGGCGGCAGTTTTATTCGGCAGCAGGATGCCCTTCGGCAAAGTGCCGCATCGCCTCAACGTTTTCGGCGGGAGTGTCCCGCGGCACTTCACAGCCGGCGGCGATAATGTAATTCGTCTGCGATGCCTGCCGGTAACATTCTTCGAGAACCGACTCGATTTGTAAAGGTGTTCCGCTGCGTAAAACTTTCACAGGGTCGAGGTTGCCGCTCAACACCTGCAGCGGACGGCATTCCTTTCTTGCTTTTTCGAGCGGAACCATCGAATCAATGTCCATCATATCACAGCCGAGCGAACCGGCATCAGGCAGGATACGGTTGATATTGCCGCAGATATGCAGCCGCGCACGTCCTCCTGCGGCGTGTATCCGGTCAACAAGTTGTTTTTCGTACGGCAGTACAAAGTTACGGTAAATTTTCGGTCCGACCAGCGAAGCCGCCGCATCGCCGACACCGATGATGTCGCAGCCGGCTTGAATTTGAGCAACAGCAAACCTTGCGGACAGTTCCGTTGTCCACTCAAAGAGTTGCCGGACAAAAACGGGGTCGTCGATAAAGTCGAGCATTAACCGGTTGATTCCCCGCAGGTCGGCGGCTTCGGCACACGGACCTTCAACCCAGCCTTCGATAAACAGTTCGCCTTTGACTTTTTCAGCAAAAAACCGGTCGGCTTGGATGCGGTCAAACATCCGGCTGCTTTCACGCATCGGGTCGGGAATATCTAGCGTTTTGAGACGCTCTTTGTCAACGAGCAGCGATTGTCCTTCATCGACAGCCGGCGGCTGGTCATCAAAAAAATGGACGAAGGCACCGGCATCGGCGGCTTCGCGGGCAGGGTCGCTGATGCTCGAAACATAATCGAAACCGAAACGCTTTGCTGTTTCGATTTGGGCTTTGGCAAGAATCCGGTAATCGCTGACATATTCCCCATAAGGAACGCCGATTTGGTCTGCGGCAAACATCATTGTTATCGGCATCAACGGCAGCCGGTCAGGCTGCTGCTGATGTATGACGGCAAGAATCCGTTCGTAACTGTTCATTTATAGTTAATCTTCTTCCGGGACTCTTTCGAGAGTCGCCACGATGGAGCAGTCGGACTCGGCAAGCAGCGGGTCAGGTCCGAAACCCAATATCATATCACGCTTGATTTCGGCTTGTTCAAGTGTTGAAGTAAATACGGCGGCTCTCCCTCCGTGATGAACTTCCATTGCCATTGCCATTCCCCGTTCAACGGAATAACCGAAGACTTTACCAAGCATAATAATAACATAATCGAACGTATGGACTTCGTCATTCCAAAGAATGACGTTGAAACGCGGCTCCTTTTTCGGTTTCTGGTTTTTACGCAGAGAGTTTTTGGGTCTGACCATTACGTCAGTATCCGGCTTTTCGTCAATGGAATCGAAAACAGGCATAAACACATTCGCTCAAAAATTTCAGACACTATTCCCAGCATCACCGCCCGCATTATCCCCTGTTTCGTGTTCGATGTCAAGAGCCTGCGGCGTTACAATAACGGCTGGATAACGCCAGCACTTGTTCATCATCAAGCGACCCGGCAATGAGTTTTGCGGCGGCAAAGTTTCCGTGTGCGTTGTGCTGTGCCAGAATAATTACGCCGAACGCACCGGCTCTGTCTGCCGCTTCGCAGCCGGCTTCGCTGTCTTCAAGAACAATCATTTCGGAGGGCATAATGCCGAAACGTTCGGCGGCTTTGAGATAAATTTCAGGACTCGGCTTGCCCTGCGTAATGTCTTCGGCAGTCAAAACGAAATCAAAACGTTTGGCTAAACCTTTCCGTTTTAAGACTTCGGAGACGACACGGACGGCACTGCTTGTACAAATCCCTTTCGGTATCCGGCACGCCTCTAAATGCTGCAAAAGCGTTTCCAAGCCGGGCATCGTTGAAAAACCGCCGTCAAGAAATTGCAGAAACAAATCTTCGGACTCCCGCTGTAATTCCTGCCATGTTTCGGGAAAGTCAAACGTTTTTTTGAATAGTTCAAAACAGGCTTGCGGCGGTCGTCCCATTACAGCCCGGCAAAGTTCATCGGTATAAACCTTGCCCCGTTTCGCCAGTAAAGCCGAGGCGGCTTTCCAGTAAGTGTCTTCTGTATCGAACATCAAGCCGTCCATATCGAACGCAACAGCCCGAAAAACGTTGTTGTGCATTATTATCCGTTAGAGTAATTTTTGTAACTTCTTATTTGCTGTATTTTTTAATCACGAAGCGTTGTCCGTTTTGCTTTTCCGTTGAGGTTGAGCGTGAAAACTTCGAGTCCTTCGATGCTTTCGTTGTCTATCACTTTGACGGCAATGCGGTGCGAGCCGGACTTAAA
>JAITOZ010000272.1 GCA_031289675.1 Planctomycetaceae bacterium | reverse complement strand
GGTTACCGAACGAAAATTGCCGTGTACAGCAGCGACCAGCGTATCGACTGCGTCGGGGCGTGCATCGGAATGAGAGGCAGCCGGATTAAAAATGTTACGGACGAATTGAATAACGAACGCATTGATGTCATTCCCTGGAGTTCAGTACTGCAAGAATATATTGCTAATGCGCTGCGTCCGGCGGACATTGAGGAAGTGATACTCTGCTCAATGCTCGGACGTGCTGTCGTGCTTGTCAAACAGGAGCAGCGGTCATTAGCCATCGGACGCAACGGTCAAAATGTCCGCTTGGCGAGTAAATTGGTCGGCTGGGATGTCGAAATTATGACCCGTGAGGAACTCGAAGCCGATTTGGAAAAAGCGATAGAAGGCTTTATGCTCATTGAAGGCGTGGCATCGGAATTGGCGGACAAACTTGTCGGTGAAGGTTTTATGTCGTTTGACGATTTGTCGATTATTGAGCCGAACGACTTGATGCAAATCGGCGAACTGACAGCGGAGCAGGCAGACATCATTATCGAACAGGCAGAGCGTTATGCCGAACAGGAAGAACAGTACAAGAGCAGTATTGCCGACGGCAAAACGGCTGACAATAAAGCCGGTGCTGATAATAAAGCGGATAACACAACAACAAATTAGCAAAAATGTTTAAGATTGCTGTTCGGAAAATAACCCGACTGATAGCCAAACCGTTTTGGTGGGTACTCAAAGTATTCGTTGCTTCGTTGTTATGCAACGAGGGTTTTCGGCGTTCGGTGTACCGATATGCTCTTCGCCAGAAAGCCAAAGGAAGAATGTCGTCTTTTTTTGGTGCGGAAAACTGCTACGCCAAAGACTGGAATGATTTTTTTGGGAAGAAAACTTCCCTCTCTATGAATCAGTGTCTGAACCGGCTTTTGTCGGGTCTTGACGAATTAAGCAAGGAATCGGCAATGCTGCTTTATGATTGTCGTTTGATGCCCGCGAGCGGTGCTGGTATTGGTATATTCAACGATGTCGGCGATGATTTGCTGCCCTTGTTCCCTCTCCTTCAGGAAGAGCAAAACGTTCTCAAAACCAAAGAAAACAATTACGAATGTCCCTTTATTCTGCCGAAAGAAGCCGATATAACGCATCAAGTATCAGACTTTGGTTTGTGTTACTTGCCCGATAGTGTCCGGGCATCCATTCGGGGCAGGGACATTATTGACGGCGGCGGTTGCTGCGGCGATTCCGCACTGTCGTTCTCACACTACCATCCGAAGAATGTCTATGTATTTGAACCCAATCCCGATTCGTTCAGTGCAATGAAAGAGGTCATTGATGCTAATATAGGTAAAATAGGGGGGGGGGGTATTGTGTCGGTTCCGCTTGCATTGAGTAAAGACCGCTGTTCATTGGTTCTGTATTCGGGCGGACGTTTTGATGGTGGTGCAACAACGGATGCTCTTGCACACAGACAAAATCGCTACGAAGTGGAGGCGGTTTCGATAGATGACTATGTCCGTGAACATTCACTTGATGTGGGACTTATTAAACTTGATGTTGAAGGAGCAGAAAGCGATGTAATTGACGGAGCATTGGAGACGATTAAAAGCCAAAAGCCGGTTTTGCTCATTTCGATTTACCACACGCCGAAGGATTTTTTTGAAATCAAGCCGACGTTGGAACAGTTAGGACTCGGCTATCATTTTATGATACGTCATATCATTTATGACAATGGATTTTACGAATATGTTTTACTGGGCTGGACAGAATCATAAGTGCGGCAGAAACGGAAAGATAAAAAGCAGAAGGCAATCGTATAACGCAAGCCTTTCTCAATTCGGTTTTTTCCAAGCCGTAACCCTTTTCAACGACAGTATTGATGTTTATTGCGCCCGGCAACTTCTGGCACTGGTCAAACAAAGATGTGTATCGAGATGTTGGGAAAGTTGTTGCTCTTGTTGTTCGGTGAGATAAGATTTGGTGCTGACATAACTATAACGTGGCGTGTGAATTATGCTTCAGCGTATGAAAATCAAGATTTCTCGTCTCGATTTGAGTCAGTCGCAAAAATTGCTTGCGGGTTTTGTCAATTCGGCTTTGGCTCGACCGTCAAAGACAAACGGAACGGCTGGTGTTTCACGTTGTTTGCGGCTTAGCCCATTTATAACAAATAGATTTTACAAAAATAGGATAAAATAGGGGAAGGAGAGTGCCGATAAAGAGGAGGGGTTATGTGTTCATCTGTTCGAGGGAGGGTTTACCGTGTCCGCTGATAACGAAAAAAATACAGACAACTTCGTCGATTTTGATTTTGAAGAATTGGCAAAAACCGACAATCCGCCGGATTTGCCGGAGACGTTCCCGTCAGAAGCGTCAAGCGAAGATAACGCTCCTTTTGGGGACGATGCGTCCGTTCCGTTCTCCGCAGATGTTCACACACACGCAGAGGAAAATGTTGAGACAGCGGACGGTGAAACCGTAAGTACGGATAATCCGTATTTGAACACGACGGCAAAACCGGCAAAAAAAGAGAGGGCGAAAAAAACGAAACCGAAAAAAGAAAAGCGTCAGGGCGATTTACTGCGTTCAGGCGATTTGCAGGGGACTCTTTGCCTCGTCTTTGCCGGTTTTTTGACATTTGCCTTGCTGACGCATAACATTGCATCGATTCTCTGCCGAGGTGACAGTCTTTTGCAGACGCTCTGCTTCATCGGGGCGTTTGATATTGTCGGTCTCTGCGGCATTGCTGTTCCCGTACTGTTTTACCGCTACAAGGAAGACCTCGACTTATTTAAGGTGATGCTCGGCATTTCTTCGGCGGCACTGTTCGTTGGTGTCCTGATGATGCTGACCGAATTTTTTCGATACGGATTTATGATAAAACCGTAAAATAAAAGGTAAATTAACAATAGATGCGGTCGTTCACCGTTCCTGTTGACCGCTGCTGTCTATAAAAATACAAATCAAATTGAGGCTTTTTTCTCTTTTTCCGTTGACCTCTGACCTTATCAAGATGGACTTAAACACCTTCCTCGATAATTGCCAGAAACAGATTGGCATTCAGTTTCGTAACACAGAGTTATTGCGGACGGCATTGACTCATTCGTCCGGTGCGGACACGCCGCAGCAGTCCAACGAACGGATGGAGTTTCTCGGCGATTCCGTTCTCTCTTATACGATTTGCGATTATCTGTATGCCCGCTTTCCTGATTTACACGAAGGCGAGATGACGAAGATTAAGTCGGCAGTGGTCAGCCGGATGACCTGCGGCAATATCTGTACAAAAATCGGTTTAGATAAGTTTCTGATACTCGGCAGAGGGCTGGGCAAAAAGAGCCGCATACCGGATTCTGTTTTTGCCAATCTGCTCGAAGCATTTATTGCGGCACTCTATCTTGACGGCGGATACAATAAGGCGAAGGATTTTATTCTTGCCGTTTTTATGGACGACATCGAGTTTATGTTACAAGACCACGATGCGTATAATTTCAAATCGCTGTTACAGAATTACTCGCAAAAAAAATTGCACAAAAGACCGGAGTATAAACTCGTAACTATCGGCGGACCGGAGCACCATAAGGTATTCAACATTGAGGTTCATATCGGTGAAACGGTCTATCCGGCGGCTTGGGGCATTACGAAGAAAACGGCAGAACAGCGTGCGGCGGAAAATGCTCTCGCTGTCCTGCATAACGAACCGGTTCCCTATTTGTAACGGTATCTTTTCTAAAAACATCCATTGACTTGTCCCGCACCAAGTTCAAAGCCGTCATCGTCTCCTTATGCGGGCTACTGTACTGTAATGCCGGTCGTACCCTGGGCGAGGCAAAACGCAAGCGTGTGTGTCAATTACGTCGACTGTTGCGGATATACTCACCGGTTATCCGTTACCCATTGACGGCATTTTGCCAATGTGCCGCTCTTGGCAACATCTGCCCCCTTTTGTAACCGAAGATGAATGTCTGACCGCAGATAGTTCTGAAACGCCTCCGAAAAACACTTTGAACGGGACAAAACGTAATCCTCTTGAATCTGCCGAAATAATCTCGAAATACTCTTACTGATGCCTTCCGAACCGGCTTGCAATGCGGTTTCGCCGCCGAGCGTTGTTACGGCAATGTCTGATAATATCGGTCCGGCAATATGCGCCCCGACTGCTGCCCCGCTCGATGCCAATGCAACCGTTATCAGCGGGCGGGCTGCCGACGCAAAATTGTCCAGCGTTTGAAGCCAAGAGACCGTTTTAGGATGCTCCTCTGACCAGAGTGTCAAACGCTGGTCGAGAACGCTGCGGAATTCGGTATCAACCGGCTCCATTGATGACAAAATCGACTTCGCCCGCTGTATCAGTTTTTCCCTCGATTCACCGCCGATTAATACCGACAGTTCCTTCCGCAGCACCGGATTAGCGGTATCGGACAATGTTTTCAGTTGTTCCAGCCGTTTGCCGACAAAGTCCACAGCGGCGGCTTCTTCCGCCGTTTTGAACTGTTCCAACGCTGAATCGGAACGGTGCGCGGTCTCTCTATTACCGCTTATCAGTGATGCCGTATAAGATGCTGCCTTGCCGATGCCCCATATCAGTCCCGAACCAACTTTGCGATAAACGCTGTTGATGTTTTGCGACCAGCCGGGACGGCGTTGATGCCACCAGGAACGTATTTCTTCAACGAGTAATTGAGGCGGCAGTCCTGTCCACGCAACTTCTGCGGTATTGCCGGCAGCATTGCCGGTACCGTCAAGCATCTGCAATGCTTCGGTAAACTGATTCGATGCGCGTTCCGCTGCGTCAAAATAAGCCGCCGCTCCGTGTTTGGGGTCGGTCAGGACCTTCACGGCTCCGGCGAGTGTTTGCATTTTAATGGAATCAAAATGCAGTTCTGTCAGAATGCTGCGCAAATCGACCGGTTCGCTTTGACCGTCTTGAAACGTATAAAACGGCAGCGTCAAATCGGCTGCCGCTGTTTTGCTATGCGGGGCAACAACAACGGCAATCGGTTCTACTCCGGTTTCATTGCAGAACTGCTGGCACCATTGCGGAACGTATTGTAAATCTTCCGGCAAGTCGAGCATATTGAAAAGCAGCAAGACGGGTTTTTCGGCTTCGGCTGCCTCCCGAAAGAATTTCCGTACAGCGGCATCGTTATACTTTTGCGCCGTCAGAACGGCAATCACCACATCGGCGGCATTGCGGATATAACCGGCACGCTGCCAATTCGCTTCCCGGTCAGAATCAATGTCCGGCGTATCAATAACAGCCAAACCATCGGGGATATTTTGACCTTCCCGCCAAAAAAGTTTATTCTCACCGGTCAATTCCAAGGCTTGTTCGGGATTTGTCCACTCAATCACCTGAAAAACATCAAATGGAGCGGCGGATAAAGCCCCCGTCTTTCGGATTTGAGACGATAAATTTTTCGGTATCAAACAGACCGGATGTTTTGTCCCCGAAGCCCGATAGTCCGCGGCACTGCTGTTTTCACCGGCAAGATGATTAAAAACAACGGACTTTCCGGTGTTCGTTCCGCCGGCAACAGCCGCGACAAGAACCAGCGAATTGAGTCCGCCGGTCAGTTGCGGTATCAATTTCTGCATAAGCAGACCGTACCAATCACTGTCCGCCGGCAGCGGCACGCCGCACGCTTCGGTTTCCGGCTGCAATGCGTCCAGCATCTTGCCGAGTGCTAAAACCGATTGCGCTAATTCAGTATAATTGACCGAGAGTTTCACGTAACAATTCTGTCTTTCACTGTTTTCAATAGATTTGTTTCCCAACCGTAACCGTTTTTTTGTTTTTTAATCGCGAAGGCACGAAAACCGCAGAGTTTTTTATGTGTTCTCTTTTTTACCTTCTTCGTATACTTCGCGGCTTCGCGATGACCATTAAATCGCGATAGAGTAAACATCAGCGGTGAGGAAACAAGTCTAATCTCATTCGGCGGTTTAATTCAGCGGTATTTCAGAGCGGTAATGTTTTCCTTCCCGAAAGACCTCGATACGAATTTTGCCGTTCTCGGTACTCAACGAATTCCACACGTTCGCAATAAACCGGACATCGTCATTGGAAGCGGTCACCCAAGCGTGCGTACCGACAATCACATCACCGGCTGTAACATAACCTTTTGCCATCGGACTGCCCTTGCGGACACTTTCGACACGGACACCGCCGTCTGGAAACTGTTCCAAAAACTGCGGGAACTGTTCCCGATATTCTTTGCTCGTCAACGGGGAATAACGGATACCGAGATTGTCCCAAGCCATATCATCAAATTCCTCTTTGCTCATCGCTCTTCCGGCAGTTTTCGGTGAAACGGTCGAGGCTTTCGGCGGCGGTACAGCCCCCGCTGAATCCCGTTTTGATAAAGCAAGCGCAGAACCCGTCCCCCGTTTTTTTGACCGGCTGAATAATACCGTTAACTCCTGCGTTTCCCCGCCGCGTTTGACAGAGAAACCAACGTCATCGTTCGCTTTCACATCCAGAAAAGCACGATAAACATCAAGGATATTATGAATCGGATAATTACCGATGCCCGTAAAAATGTCCCCCTTGTTAATGCCTGCCTCTGCTGCCGGGCTATTGCTATCGACAGACGTTACAGTAATGTCGAAGTGTTTAGCATTACCGGCAGAGTCTGACTCGCTCTGCGATACGGTCATTCCAAGAGCGATATTTTGTTCGACAACATCGGCAATCAGTTTGGCAGCCACTTCGATAACCTGGTCAACAGGAATAGCAAAGGCAATACCGGATGCTCCCTGACGGATAGCGGCATTGATACCTATCATCTCGCCGTTGATGTTGATAAGCGGACCGCCGCTGTTTCCCGGGTTGATTTCGGCATTCGTTTGGATTGCCAAGCGATAAACAAGTGTTTCGTTCACATCGACTTCGCGGTTGATGCCGCTGATTCGTCCGTCCGTGAGAGAAAATGCATAACCGTAAGGATTACCGATAGTCATACACGATTCTCCGGGCATCAGGTCGTTAGAACGTCCAAAGACAATCGGTTTAAGCGGCTTGCGGACATCAATTTTAATGACGGCTAAATCTGTTTCAGGGTCGCATCCGGTGAGTTTAGCTGTGTACTTTTTTCCGTCGAATGTAGTAACCTGTATTTTTTGGATACCGTTGACAACGTGATGATTGGTGATAATGTAACCCCGCTCATCAATGATGATACCGGTTCCCATTCCGTTGTATGATTTTCCTGATTCTTTGGGATTGGCACTCTCCTCAATTTTGTCGCCTTGTATGTTCACAACGGCTTCGCAGTTCTTTTTGTACGCTTCGGTAGCCCAGTTTGTTCTGGATTCGGCAGCCGTTCCGCTGTAATCTATTGCAATGCAACAGATTACAGTTATTATTCGTATTGAATGAAAAATGGACGTATTCATCAGTTGAACAACGTGCTGTGAATTCAGGTAATTCCGATAAAATCGCTGCAAACGGTACAACCGCCTAGTTAGGTTTTCGTCAATCGCCTAAATCCGCCTTGACAGAGAGTAGTACGAACGGAACAACCGGAAAAAACTACCCACGTTAACAATGTACGACGGGAGCCGCTTTCGGCTGCATCGCCGGGGGTGCAGTCTGTCCCCTTGAAAATCTGCAAAAAAAGGTTATACTGGCGGGGACGAATGGGGATAAACTGGTAAGTTGTGAGCGTCGTCTTGCCGTCCGCAACTTCTTACTTCCTAAAATCTAATGACAATTGATAAAAGTTTGCGGACGAGAAAGGGTATCATTCGGGCGAGAAACGTCCTAACCCGTGCGGAGAGAATCGAAAAATTAGGTCAGCAAGACCGCTGGACAGAGGACGATGGACCGCTTGGACTGCCGAAAGTCCGCGTTTATCGGGTTGTCGTCAAGAAAAAGAAAAAGAAGAAGGGCGAGGAAGAGACCGCAGGTGCAGTGCCAGCCGCCGCGCCTGCGGCAAAGGGAGCGGCGAAGAAAAAATAGCAAGTGCCGTTGTCCGCTGTCCATTATGCTCAAACGCCGCATCATTCCCTGTTTAGATGTTATTAACCGCCGTGTTACTAAAGGCGTGAGATTTAAGGATAACATTGACCTCGGCGACCCCGTTGTGATGGCAAGGCAATATTACGAAGATGGGGCGGACGAACTCATCGTTTATGATATCACTGCCTCTGCCGAACACCGCCCGATAGACATCGAAATGGTGCGCAGTGTCGCCCAATCTGTAAGGATCCCGTTTGCCGTCGGCGGCGGAATTTCATCGCTTGCCGATATGGAACGCGTCTTGCTTGCCGGTGCGGAAAAAGTGTCTGTTAATTCGCTTGCCGTAAAAAATCCGGCAGTGATTACCGAAGGAGCCAAAGCTTTCGGTAATCAATGTATTGTTCTTGGAATGGACCCTGTTGCGAATTCTGATGCAGACCGGTTTCCGAGCGGTTACGAAATTACGGTACGGGGTTTTCGGGAACGAAGCGGTATGGATGCGGTGGACTGGGCGAAACACGCCGTTGATTTAGGTGCCGGAGAAATTGTCGTCAATTCCGTGGATGCGGACGGCACGCGGTCGGGTTTTGAGTTAAACATTACAGGCAAAATTGCCGAAGCGGTCAGTGTGCCGGTGGTGGCATCCGGCGGTGCGGGCAATGCGGAACATCTGCGGGATGCGTTCAGCCTGGCGTATGCCGATGCTGCGATTGTTGCCGGCATTTTGCATACAGGACTGACAACGATACCAAAACTGAAAGCGGAATTGAAAGCACTAGGCGTTGCAGTGAGAATACGGTATTAACCAACGTTCGAGCGTGCTGCCCCAGCAATCAGTTTTGCGGCGGCAAAGTTTCCGTGTGCGTTATGCTGTGCCAGAATAATTACGCCGAACGCACCGGCTCTGTCTGCCGCTTCGCAATCGGCTTCGCTGTCTTCAAGAACAATCATTTCGGAGAGCATAATCACGAAGCGTTGTCCGTTTTGCTTTTCCGTTGAGGTTGAGCGTGAAAACTTCGAGTCCTTCGATGCTTTCGTTGTCTATCACTTTGACGGCAATGCGGTGCGAGCCGGACTTAAA
>JAITOZ010000269.1 GCA_031289675.1 Planctomycetaceae bacterium | reverse complement strand
CGTATCCGATTCTGAAAATGTTGCAATAGGGGGGTACATTTTCAAACGGAAAACAGTATAATACGGCAGCAGGTGCGAAAATAAAGGTAACGGCAACAATAATAATAAGGCTTACCGCTTAAATTAAGTTCGGAAAAAAGTCTAATATGCACGGAACATTTGAAGATATTTTAACGGCAAAGCATATCGTTTCCGCCGAACAGTTGAAGCAAATCAAACGTTATGCCGACAGTGTCGGTATCGATTTGCACGAAGCCGTTTTGCAGCAGCGGAACACGATGACACAAGGAGTCGCTGCCGATGCGGTGATGCTGGCTTATAGCGAATCCGTCGGATTACCGTTTGTGCATATCGGCGATATGACGGTCGATGAAGGTGTTACAGCACAGGTCAAGGCGAAAATTGCCCGGCATTACGGTATCGTTCCGTTTGCCGTCAATGCCGGTTTCGTTCAGGTTTTTGCGTGCAAACCGATACTGCCGGATGCCGAAGAAGCATTGAAAGCCGTTTTCAATTTGCCGGTGAAGTGTCTGCTGTGTTCGCCGAATGAACTGAATGCTGCCGTCACACACTACTTTCCGCAGGTCAACACCGCAGCGGCTCAAACGGGTACGGCACTTTCGGCGAAATCCCGTCATAACAAGACGGCAGCGCAAAAGCCGTTGTCGGACGAAGAGGCTCGCAACCGGTTGTTGGGCAGTATTATGGTGTTTAACTTTTCGGTATTTTTTATTTGTTCGGCATTATATTATCTGCATCTGCCGCGCGGCTTGCATAACACGCTCTGGCAATTTCCGGTATTAGCCTTATGCGGCATAATCGGCGGTGCCGTTGCAGCATACATTACGTGGAAAAAATTAAGCGTTCACAAGGAGTAATGAGCGGCGAGATCGCAAGCAAGGGGCAAACTTTATCGGTTAACACGTTCCTTCTTTTCGACCGCAGGTCGAATAACTCACCACTCGCCGCTAAATAAATATGACTGACGTATCGAATTGGGGTGCCGTACCTGCGGGGTGGAAACACCAGCACTTGCTCGGTCTCGAAGAGTTGAGTGCCGGCGAAATCACGCTGCTGCTCGACCAAGCCGAAAGATTTCGAAATATTTTGATGCACGGTGAACGCAAAATACCGCTCCTTGCCGGTAAAACTTGTGTCAATTTATTCTTTGAAAATTCAACGCGAACCCGGATGAGTTTCGCTCTTGCCGCCCGACGCCTCGGTGCCGATGTTGTCGAGTTTTCGGCTTCAACGAGCAGTCTTTCCAAAGGCGAAACGATTATCGACACCGCCAAAAACATTGAGGCAATGCAAGTTGATGCAATGATTGTGCGGCACTCCTGCCCCGGTGCCGCCAAGTTACTTGCACAAAATATCAAGCCGAATGTTTTCAATGCCGGCGATGGTCCGCACGAACATCCGACGCAGGCTTTGCTTGATATTTTGACGATACGTCAGCGGTTCGGCAAAGTCGCCGGTTTGACGGTGGCTCTCGTCGGCGACATTGCACACAGCCGGACAGCCCGGTCGAATATCTGGGGACTCAAAGCGTTGGGGGCGAATGTTATTCTTTGCGGTCCCTCAACACTTGTCTCGAAAAACTGGGAGAAACTCGGTGTCGAAGTCTCTTATTCACTCGATAAGATATTAGACCGCGTGAATGTTTTCAATTTGCTGCGAATTCAATTTGAGCGGCAGGTTGTCCGTCCATTTCCTTCGGTTCGGGAATATGCTCATCTTTACGGAATGGATGCGGCAAGGGTGTCAAAGGCGAAAAGCAGCGTGTTAATTCTCGCGCCGGGTCCCATCAATCGCGGTTTGGAAGTTACGCCGGAGGTTGCCGACGGGAAGCAATCGGCAATACTCGACCAGGTGACCAACGGCATTGCTGTACGGATGGCTGCCTTATGGATGGTCATTGCCGGAGGGGCGTGAAAGAATTCTATTTTTGTTACGGTAAAGCAATAATAACGCTTTCCCAGAGGGGTTTTGCGCCTTGCAGCGGCACAATCCGATACACCGACTCCACTGCTTTGGGTAAAGCATTTTGCTTCTGACTGTTCCACGAATCGTGCCAATTCACGCCGTCATAATAGCGGAATCGGCAGCCGATAATTTCCGGTACAATTTGCAGCGGTACTTGAAATGCTCCTTGCGTCTGCCTTATCAACGCAGAGCCGTGCAAACCGATCCCCTGCCGCTGTTCGTAAATTATTGTTACTGTTTCTTTGCCGGACGGAGACAGCGCATCAAAAACCAACTGCTGCGGCGAACCGGAAAACGGCGGCAGGGCATTATTTTTTTGCGGTGAGGTTTTTTGCTGTAAAGTATTCTGTTGTAATGTTTTCTGCAATGCCGAGATTATATCATCGTTTAATAGGCGGACAACAAGCCGGTTAATGCGGCTGCGTTCAGATGCCTGTACTGCATAAGTTTCTGTACGTAAATACAGCGACGTAATTCCCCAAACGCTGCCTAACAGGGTTACAAAGAGCGTTGATGATAAAAGCAATTCCAATAAAGTAAAGCCGTTTTTCATTAGAGTTATTGCCGACATTTTGAAAATTGGTCGTGCATAATTTTAGGCGGGATGTTAAATTATTGCAAATCAGGGCAAGAGAAAATTTTTTGATTTACGATGATGGACGATTATCGTTTGATTTCGGCGGAGATTGCTTCGCTTAGAAATTTCTCGTACCTTACACGACAAGCGGCAGGCTTACCGTATCAACGCGGTGATATTGCTCGGCAGCAAGCCGAAGTATGTGCGGGGCAACCCGATCCGGCACAGCAGGCGGCATTTTTGAACGAATACGAAAAACTCAAGAAAACCAATGGAGAAAACGATCCGATTTACTTTGCGGACGGTTGTCATCCGCAGTTCAACAGTATTCCGGCTTACGGCTGGATTCGCCGCGGGCAAGAAAAGGAATTGAAATCGAATTGCGGTCGTCAGTGGGTGAATATCAACGGAGCGGTTGATGTTATACTGAAAATTATTGAAACTTCGGTTTTTGTTTTGCGTTAAGCCTTAAAAACAAGGAATTTTCAATATTGCAAAAACCGGAATTTCAACCGTGAAAAGTATACACCTAAAAGAATGTGAATTCCGTTTTAATCATCGAAAAGAAAATACCTATCCAATATCGTCAAAATTTACTCAAAGATACACGAGATACTAGGCAATAACTCTAATGCACGAAATCGTCCATACTCTATTGAAAAACGGCGTAAAATGGGAAAACAAAATCGCAGCATCATGACAAAAAATTTGTCACCGCCCCCTCCCCCAAGAAACACCGTTGCTAACGGGACAAAGAAGCGTGAACGGTTATTTTTTTTGTACGCCGCTACAATAACTTCGGACTCGGCGGTTCTGCACGAAGTATCTTCGGCGTTGAGTTTTGGAACACATCATTGAGCGTATCGCCGAATTTTTCCGCTGCCGGTCTGCGGGCAAGGTCTCGTTCATGCTCTCTTATCAATTTTTCGATGTCTATGTTGAACTCTGCAAGATGCCTCAACAAAACTTTCTGCATTGGACCGGCATTTCGTAACGCATAAAAAATCCAACACCAACCGAGTTCACTATTCTGCACACAACTGATGCCAAGAAGATAGCATATTCCCAGATGATTCATCCCTTTAAGATTGCCTTGGTGTGCCGCCGCTTCATAATACCGGAAAGCCGCGGCTTCATCTGCCGGAACATCACAGCCGTACAGATATGCCGTACCGACCCGGTCAAGTGCATCATCATCGCCGCACTCGGCTGCAATACGGAAATGCTGCGTTGCAGCCGATCGATTTGCCTCCGTTCCCGTTGCGTCACGGTAAAAATTACCGAGAAAATAATTCGCCCTGATACTTCCGGCGGCAGCCGCTTGTTTCATCCATTCAAATGCTTCTTTGTCGCATCGTTCCCTTTCTTGTCCCCGTACCTTTTCCTTTATTCCCCACTCCTCTAATAACAGAGACAAGAGTATCATCGCATCGACATCCCCTTGTATTGCTGCGGCAGCGAACAGCGAGGCAGCGTTATCGTCATCGCCGTTGTTCCGAAAAAACAAACCCAGACGGCATTGCGCAGCAGGAAATTCATTCGCAACGGCTTTGTCCAACCAAACTCTCACCTCTTCGGGGCTATCTTTGTGTTCGTAATACAGCGACATCGCAAATTGTGCCGCTGCATTACCGGTTCCGGCTGCCGCTCTCAACAACAGCAATGCTTCTTCGTCTCCCCATAATGCCAGCGAAACTAAAAGTTGGTATCCTTCGGTTTCGTTCTTTTTGGTACTTTTTCCGTTGATAAGCGCATCGGCAACAATTTGCTGGGCGGGAACATATCCTAAATCCGATGCCTGCTTATACCATTTATACGCTTCTTTTCTGTTTGCAGGAACACCATTGCCTTCGATATAAATTTCGCCGAGCCGATAAGCCGCAACCGCATCATTGTTTTTTGCCGCTTTACGCAGCACTTGCCGCGCTTCTTGGGGATCGGGTTTAACTCCGATACCTTCGAGCAGGCAAATTCCTAACCGGGTTTGTGCAGAAGTATAAGCCTGCTGAGCGGATTGACGCAGCCATTTTACTGCTTCTGCCGGATTATATTCCTGTGTATTCTTTTCGTTTAACAAAATTTGGGCAATGAGATATTGACTTTCTTTGCTGCCGATTTTGCCGGAGGTTCCTTGCGCAGACGGCAGCAAATAGCGTAATGCTTCTGCGGTATTTTTTTGTACCCCCTCTCCGTCAGCGTAACATACGCCGAGCCAATAAGCAGCCGGTTCATCGCCTTGTTCAAATGCTAAACGCAGCCATTGGAGAGCAACCTGTGAATCGGCTTCGATACCGTGCGCCCCAGTAAGATAGATAATTCCTAACCGGCATTGTGCATCAGCATAACCTTGCTCGGCGGATTGGTGAAACAACCGGATTGCCGTTTCAATATCGGACGGAACTATTCCGCCGTCTTCATTGATGCAGCCGAGAATATATTGGGCGAGAGCATTACCTTCATTGGCGGCGATGGAATAAAAACGAAAGAAATCGGGATGTCCGAGTTCCGCCGCTTGAAGCAGATAAGCGACCGCTTTTTCTTTTTCCGGCGGCGTGTTCGCGTGTTCAAGATAATACTGTCCCAAGACCGCATAAATTCTGCTGTTTGGTTTTCCATTGTCGTGCTGTAAAAACAGCTCGAACCATTCTACCGCTTTTGGAAGGTTCTGCGTTGTACCGAGACCTTTATAATAGCACTGTCCAAGCGTGTAATAGGCCGGCGGAAAACTCCGTTCTTCGGCGGCATAACGGAATAATGCAAATCCGAACAGCGGGTCGGAAGGAATGAGGGGAATACCGATGATACGTCTAAATGTGTTCGGTAGAGCGTAAAGAAACTCGTGTGTTTCAGTACGCAAACCATCAAGAAACCACGCTGCAACGAGACAAAGAGCAACTAACGGCTCATCGAAAGTGTTATCCTCAAAGGCAGCAAGTGCCGCATCGGCAATACGAATAAATTCGTCTATTTCTTTTTGCGGGTACGATATTTCCTGTTGTACTGTTGTTTCTGGTTGAGGCGTTATATCCTGCGTTATATCCTGCTGAGCCGGTATTTTATAATCGGAAGCCCAATGTTTGTATGTGCTATTAACTATTAACACCGCCTTTTGCTGCTCTGGTGTCTGGTTTTGCTGCGGTATCATTATCTCTTGCAGCATTGTTGTAAAATTCCCCGTACGTAACGTCATAAGCCGTTTTTGCAATTCATTTTTCAAAGAATTGACGGACTCGTATTTCTTTGCAGGATTGAGCGGATTCTTTTCAAAAAAATCCTTTACTTTGTTAAAGATGGACATTACAACAGAAATGTGAGGAGGTTACAACACGATGATGTCAAGAAGACGTTTTCGTTAGATGTTACCATTGTTTGTTTGGGGTTAGGAAATACATACAATCTAATTCACTCTATTACAGATGTTTTACGGTATTGCTAAAATTTGATAGACAAGTTATAAATTTCTATAGGACTTGTTCCATAACCATTGAATCGTTATTATCGTGATATACTACAGATTTTTTCCATTTTTGTCAAGGACGGCGTTATGAAACGTATCAAGAAGATAATGAAGATGTCGAATGAACAATTCAAGCGTATCATCAGCACAACTAAACTGGTATTTCGGGAAATGCTTGAAATCCTGAAAAGTGCTTATATCAAATTGCATCGTCCGGCGGCAAACCGCCTAAACTTTCTTACGGCGATAAATTGCTGATCGCTTTGCAATACTAGCCCGTTTCTTTAATTGCTATTGTCTTTACGCATCAAATATGTTATAATGCTGTTTTCGTAACGAACAGCATACCTCAAGGAGATAAAAATGCCTGTCCCTTATCCGATGGAAC
>JAITOZ010000204.1 GCA_031289675.1 Planctomycetaceae bacterium | reverse complement strand
ATAAGGCGTATTTTTTGAAACACTATGAAAGTGCCAAGACGGCGGACATCAATGAAAACGGGACAGTTGTCGGCAAGTTGAAAGGTTCGCTGGATACGTTTTCGTTATTTATCGAATGGGCTTTTCGTAACGTTAAAAAGAACGGTTATGTGCATTTTATCGTACCGCTGGCGGTTGTTTCCAGCGATTCAATGACGGCTCTGCATCAATTATTGTTCGATAATTGCGAAACGATACGAATTTCTCATTATGCCGTCAGACCGCGAAAGGTGTTTCACAATTCGGAAATTGACGTTTCGATTATCAATTTTTGCAAGGATGAGAAACCTTGCAAAAATCTTTTAACAACGAAATTGAACCGGAAAACCGAAGACAGTCCCATCGAAAAAATTACGAAAAAATTAAAATTCGTTAATTCGTTCGGATTGACAATGCCGGGACGAATTCCGAAAATTGGAACCAAGATTGAACAGCGTATTCTCAAAAAACTGTTACGATGCAAAACAACGGTCGGCGATTTGATTACCGAAGACGGTAAAGCAATTTATTACCGCGTATCCGGCGGCCGGTACTACAAGATTATCACGAGTTATTCAACGGATTCAACAAAAGAAAAGCCGTTAATTTTTGACAAAAAGTTAGCCGATTGTGTCGGGGCGATGTTGAGCAGCAATCTGTTCTTTTGGTTCTATCAGGTATATTCCAATAATCACGACTTAAAATCCTTTGAAATCGAAGCATTTCCGATTCCCGCCGCTCGACTGACACCGGAGTTGATTGTCAAGATTAAGCGGCTTTACAAACGGTATTTGAATGATATTGAACGGAATGTGATACATCATTCATCCACAACCTACGCTAACATTGATTCGTTCAAGGAGTACAAAATCCGTTACAGTAAACCGCTGATAGACGCAATAGACGACTTGATATGTCCTCTCTATGGTTTGACGGACAAAGAGCGGGAGTTTATTAAGAATTACGAAATCGAGTTCCGTATTGACGATTGAGGAAATAAAAGTGATTGAAGGTTCACAGCAACTCGTAGTCGGTTTTTTAGAATTATTATTTGTTTAAGCAAATTATTTTTACGGGAGGTTATAAGATGCTTTTTTCTTCTCCGATACTTGTTGCTTCCGGTACTTTCGGTTACGCTGCCGAAATGGACGGTCTCATCGACTTCAAGCGTATCGGCGGAATCATTCCTAAAACCGTTACGTTGCAGATGCGTGCGGGTAATCCGCCGCCGCGCACCGTTGAAACAGCATCGGGACTGCTCAACTCCATCGGTCTAGACAATGACGGTATGGACGAGTTTCTTGAACAAAAACTGCCGTATCTGAAAACGCTTGGTACAAAAATCATCGTTTCCGTTGCTGTCGAAAACATTGACGAATGTCCTGTCATCGGCGAAAAACTGCAATCGGCAGTCGGTATCGATGCCGTCGAGTTGAATGTGTCGTGTCCGAATGTCAGCGGCGGAGTGGACTTTGCCGCCGATGCCAAACTTTGCGAAATGATTGTAACGAAAATGCGGCAGAGTTTATCGCTGCCGCTTATCGTGAAGTTATCGCCGAACGTTTGGAATATCGGCGAAATTGCCAAGGCAGCGGAAAGCGGCGGTGCCGATGCGGTTTCGGCAGTGAACACGTGTCTCGCTTTGGCAGTCGATTGGCGGAGCCGCCGTCCGCGGCTCGGCAACGGGTTTGGCGGGTTAAGCGGACCGGCAATAAAGCCGATTGCGCTGCGCTGTGTCCGACACGTTTTTCAGGCAGTTAGAATACCGGTCATTGGTATCGGCGGTATCGCAACAATAGACGATATAATGGAGTTTTTTGTTACAGGAGCATCGGCAGTGCAAATCGGTACGGCGAATTTTTACAATCCGCAGACGATGATGCAGATTCTCGATGCGTTGCCGCAAGCCCTAAACGAAATTGGAGCAAAGTCCGTGAGTGAAATTGTCGGGACACTGGAATTATAGCCGGTATGAACGATGATGGACAATTTCAGGCAGATAAGTGTCAAATAACTTCCTGCCGTTCACGATGTCGTGTTTTGGGGATATTTATTTGCAAACGACCTATCAAACATCATCAAAATCTTCGATGTATCCGAAATACTGACATTAAGGGTCATTGCCGACCTCGCTGGCAGTACCGCGACCGCGTTAACCTTTTCGCACGCCGCCGAAGTAAGACTCATCGACCTCGGCTCCGCCGTTGAGAAAGGGCGATTCCCACTCCGTAAAATGACGATAATCTTTCGCAATTGATTGTAAAAAAGATTGACCGAATTGCGATTAACTCCGGCAAAAAACGCTAGCAATTTTTTGATTGTCCCAAACTGAGGACGAGAACCCTTGATTGTCATATCCTAAAGCATATTACACCCTCCGTTTTAGGCAATTATCTATGCCAGCCCCTTATTTTTACAACCGCTGTTCGGAGTTGAATAAAATTTCCTGAACCTTTTTAATGTTCACATCAGCCGGAGCGACTCTATC
>JAITOZ010000141.1 GCA_031289675.1 Planctomycetaceae bacterium | reverse complement strand
AGAATAAATTGTATCTTGCCTTGACCGAACTCATTGACAAGTATCAGCCCAAAGCCGCCTTTGTGTACAGCACTTGTATCATCGGTCTGATAGGCGACGACATTGAAGCGGTTTGCGTTAGGGTTGAGCGGGAAAAAGGGATTCAGGTGATTCCCGTCCGCTCCGAAGGTTTTAAGGGAACAAAACGGGACGGCTATAAGGCTGCCTGTGATGCCCTTGCCGAACTTTTGGGGCAAGACACGATAACATCGAATACGATAACGCCGGTTTCGCAAACGAAGCAGCGGTCGGCAGCCGATACGGAATTGCCGTCCATCAACATTCTCGGCGAGTTTAACATTGCCGGCGAAACGTGGATTATCAAGGATTATTACAAACGGATGGGAGTAGAAGTCGTTACCTGTTTCACCGGAGACGGCAGGATTGACGATATAAAACGCGCTCACCTAGCCAAACTGAACGTCGTTCAATGTTCCGGTTCGATGACATATCTTGCGAAAACGATGCAGGAACGTTTCGATATTCCTTTCATCCGCGTTTCCTATTTCGGTATCGAAGATATGTCGAAGGCATTGTACGATGTTGCCGGTTTCTTTCAAAATGAACAGATAACCGAACGGACTTGTACGATGGTTCATCAGGAAGTTTCTGCATTGCTGCCGAAACTTACGGAGTACCGGCGTGATTTGGAAGGACGCAAGGCAGCCGTCTATGTGGGCGGTTCATTTAAGGCTTTCTCGCTGGTCAAAGCATTGCGGCATCTCGGAATGGAAACGGTCGTTGTCGGTTCGCAGACGGGTTCGCCGGAAGATTACGAAGAACTCCAAGCCGCTCTACAAGAAGGAACAGTCATTTGTGATGATAGTAATCCGCTTGAACTTTCCAAATTTATCCTCGACAAGGGAGCGGATTTACTCATCGGCGGTGTCAAGGAAAGACCGATAGCGTACAAAATGGGAATCGGTTTTTGCGACCATAACCACGAACGTAAAATTCCCCTTGCCGGTTTCGAGGGAATGTTAAACTTCGCCAAAGAAGTCCATACGACCATTTTGAGTCCCGTCTGGAAGTATTCACCAGCACGGATTAAGGCTCGTTTATCCGTACAATAACAATATCAATAGCAACAATACCAACCGCAACAAAGTCAAGCGCACAATGCCGATTGCCCCGATAGAAAATTTTGTTTCGACCCGCAACGCCTGCAAACTCTGCGCACCGCTGGGAGCCTGTCTGGCAATGCGGGGGATTGAAGGCTGTATTCCGCTCATTCACGGCTCACAAGGCTGTTCGACATACATCCGCCGTTACGGTATCAGTCATTTCAGAGAACCGATAGATATTGCCTCCTCAAATTTTACAGAATCGTCGGCAATTTTCGGCGGCAGAGACAATCTTTTTCAGGCTTTGGATAATATAACACGGCAATACCAGCCCGCCGCGATTGGTGTTGCTTCAACGTGCCTTTCCGAAACTATCGGTGAAGATATTCGTATGTATCTTTATGAATATGAATCCAAGCGGCACAGCAAGCGTCCCGTCATTTTTCACGCCTCGACACCCAGTTATCGGGGAACCCATATAGACGGTTTTCACGAAGCAATCCGTTCTGTCGTTTGCTCTGTTACAAAAATGGAGACGGCACCGCAAAAAACCGGCGGTGTGAATATCATTTCCGGTTTTGTTTCCGCCGAAGATATGCGTGAAATCCATTCCATTCTTCAATCTTATGCCGTTCCCTATACCCTTCTGCCGGACTATTCGGAAAGTTTGGACGGCGGAGCGTGGGACGAGTATAGAAAAATCGCCGAAGGGGGAACAACTCTTGACCGCATTAAGGCAATGCCTTTCGCAGACGGAACGCTTTATCTCGGTCAAGGCGTTGAACCGGATGCCGATGCGGGAATCTATTTGCAGCAGCATTTTAACGTTCCTTCCCGCTGCGTCGAACTGCCGATAGGAATCGAAAATACGGACGTTTTTTTTAATGCCCTTGAAGAATTAACGGGGAAATCAATGCCGGAGGTACAGCGCAAAAACCGTTTGCGGCTTATTGATGCTTATTTTGACGGGCATAAGTATTGCAGCGGAAAACGCGCCGTTGTGTACGGCGAAGAAGATTTTGTAACAGGACTGGCTTCGTTTCTCGATGAAATCGGCGTAGAAACCGTCTTGGCGGCAACCGGTGCGCCGGGAAGAAATTTTGAAACAAGAATCACTTCCGTTTTACGCAACAGCCGCCTTAAACCGCAGATAACGGCAGATACCGATTTCGTAACGATGCTGGAGGTTTGTAAAGAAATGAATGCCGATTTCATTTTGGGCAACAGTAAAGGTTTGTATCTGGCAAGGGAATTGAATGTTCCTCTTGTCCGATGCGGTTTTCCTATTCACGACCGAATCGGCGGACACCGGATTCTCCATCTGGGCTATCGGGGAGCCTTAAATTTGTTTGAACGTATTTGTAACACGCTGATTGAAGCAAAACAATCCCGCGAAAAAACCGGCTGGCTTTATGTTTAGCGGCTAAAAAAGAAGGTACTATACGGAAACCGGTTTGAAATTATTTTGGAATAAATATTGTAAAAATTGTTTTTACGGCGGGTAAATACAGCAGTAAAAACACGACACTCGTCACTAACCACTCACCGCTAAATAACCGCTCATCTCATTTTGCGAAACAAATTCCAAACGGAATAGTATAACGATGGACTTTGATAAAAATTTGAACAAGAAATTTGAAAATCATCCCTGTTTTAACAGTGAATCACGGCACCGGACGGCACGCATCCACCTGCCTACGGCAGATAAATGTAATATCCAGTGTAAATTTTGTAACAGAAAATATGACTGTGTCAATGAAAGCCGGCCCGGTGTTACCAGTGTTGTCCTGAAACCGTTACAGGCACTTTCCTATCTCGATTCCGTTACAAAAACGCTCAACAACATTGCGGTCGCCGGAATTGCCGGTCCGGGCGACCCCTTTGCCTGTCCCGATGAAACACTCCAAACTCTTGAATTGGTTCGCCGGAAATATCCTGATATGATGCTTTGTCTGGCGACAAACGGACTGGAACTTGCCGGCTATGTTGAACAAATCGCTCAACTGCAAGTATCACACGTTACCATTACGCTCAATGCTGTTGAACCGGTCATCGGAGCCAAAATATATTCTTGGGTTCGTTACAAAAATCGGGTTTATCGGGGAATCGAAGGGGCAAGTGTCCTACTAGAGCGGCAACGGGAAGCGGTACGTTTGCTCAAAGAACGTCGAATCGTTGTGAAAATTAACACGGTAATTATTCCCGGCATCAATGATGAACACGCCGTTGCTGTTGCCGAAACTTGTGAAAAACTCGGCGTTGATGTACAGAATTGTATTCCGCTTATGCACGTTGAGGGGACGGAATTGGACGGACATAAACTTCCCGAACAATCGGAAATGCTTGCATTACGGGAAAAAGCGGGAAAATATGTTACGCAAATGTCTCACTGCGCCAGATGCCGCGCCGATGCTGCCGGAATTGTCGGTCAGTCTAATACCGCCGACATCGAAAAGTTACTCAAAGAAGCCGCCGTTGTGCGGACAACACAGGAGCGTCCTTACATTGCCGTTGCCACAATGGAAGGCTTGTTTGTCAATCGGCATTTGGGAGAGGCTCCCTCTCTTTGGATATTTGGTAAGAAAGAGGAAAAAATTGTATTGTTGGAACAGCGGTCAACGCCGGTTCCCGGTTCAGGGGATGACCGATGGCGGCAACTTGCCCGGTCATTTCGGGACTGTGCTGCAGTACTGGTCAGCAGCTGCGGTTCCAAGCCGCAAAAAATTCTCGAAACAGACGGATTACACGTTATTGCTATGGAGGGGCTTCTCGCCGATTCGTTACCGTACATTTTTTCCGGTCGTGAACTCCCGCCTATTTTGCTGCGTACAGCAGGAAGATGCGGATCCGGCAGAAGTTGCGGCAGCGGAGCCGGTCGAGACTGCGGCGGAAACGGCGAAGGATGCTGATTTTTAATCGACAACTATTATCGCATCATTATTGAAACAAAAACCCTTAACACAAAGAAACTGACGATGCAAAAACCATCACATCACATTCTCGTTTGTAATTCGTTCCGCATGAGCGGTACGCCGCAGGGAGTCTGCGCCAAAGAAGGCTCAGGTCCCTTACTGCAATACCTGCAAGAGGAACTCGATGACCATAACCTCAACGATGTTGCGGTGGCTTGTACGAGTTGTCTGAAGGTCTGCGATCGGGGACCTATTATTGTCGTCCACCCGGAAAACTGGTGGTTTGGACGGATGAATAGTGAGGAAGCCGTTGACGCAGTCATTCAATCCATTGAAAAAGGCACGCCTGACCCGCAATACTTGATAACCTGAATATGGCTGGCGTAATGACAAAATTTTCAGACAAGGGGAACGGTGATTTGCACTGAGAACGGCTAAAAGATGGTTGTGCCTCGCAAACGTTTATATTACACTTATAGGGTGAGGAATTCGTTTATGCGGCTATCCGTTTTTCAACTGTTCTGTTTGTGTGTTTTACAAAGCGTATGGTGCTGTGCGTCCGATGTCCGTCTGCAATTCAATTATGCCGCCGGACTTCTGCAAGAGGGTAAGTACAAAGAAGCAGCGGAATTGCTACATCAAACGGCAACGGCAGCAGACAAAGACGTTGCCGCAAAGTCATCGGCTTTGCTCGGTCAAATAGATGTTGCCGAAGCCAAAGGAACGGACGGTAACACGGAACACTTTACAGAACTCCTTGACAGAGCAGAAGAACATTTTACAGATTCGATAGTTCTGCAAGACAATGCCGATGTCCGAAAAAATCTCGAAAATCTGCGGGTATGGCGGGTGAAAACGGCAGATGAACAAAAGGAGACAGAGCGTATTCAAAATCGAAACGCCGAATTACAAGAGCGAATTCAGCGTTTGGCAAATGAAGAAAACAGTTTGATAACGGTATCGCAGCAGGCGGCAGATGAATCTGTTTCACCGAAGTTGTTACAGCAAAATTATGAATCAGCAAAACAGCAGCACTTCTTGGCAGAAGATATAGCCTACTTACCGCAAACACCGTCTGATACAAGTGCAAAAGACAACGACGCACAAGATAAGGAGCAGCAGGAGCAATTCCGCCGCTTACCGGAGATTCAAAAGATTGCCGAGGACGCAGCGAAACATCTTGCGGAAAACAAAGTGAAAGAGGCACTGATGAAGCAGAGAGAGGTGTATGCTTTTTTGCAGAGTTTGTTACACAATCAGAACAGCAGCGGTGATAACTCTAATAATCAAAATCAGGATAAAGAAAAAGAGAACAAAAATCAGCAGTCCGGCAAGCCGCGGCAAGACGGGCAACAGGCAGATAAAACGGACAAAAAGGTGCCGCCGGAGCAGTCCTCGAACAAAAACACAAACAACACTGAACAAAACGAGGGACAACAAAAAGAGCCGGAGACATCTGCTTCTGCTTTGAAAGAAGAGGAAGCAAATGACGCAGCCAAGAAGGCGGAGCGTATGTTACTGCAAGTCCGGCGCAAACAACAGGAGGCGGAAAAACGCCGGGATCACCTGAAAATGTTGCAACAAAAATCCAATCCTGTAGAGAAGGATTGGTGAAATGTGCTGAAAACAGCGGACTCATCCGCTAACTGTTTTCTTGCCTTTTTTCTATTCTTCATATCCCTTGCGGCTTCACGATTTTATCTTTTTTTCAAAATTCGGCAGCGAGAAAGCCGCTTTATTTTCCCGCACGCTGTAACAGAAAGCCCTTAATAAAGAAGCCGCTGTCCTCGGACATTCCATACACACCGACAGAGCCGAAATATTTTTCGACTTTGTCAAATACCGGCAATGCAGAGCCGTCCAACGTTTGTTTTCGGCTTCCCTCTTCGCCGTCCGGCTCCAAAATAAAATTCATCACCTTACCGAGCAGAGCCTGCGACTGCGGCATTCGGTTTTGCCGTATCATTTCGTAAGTCGGACGGAATGTTTCATGCGTCCTTGCAAAAAGTTGCAGAAAATGCGGCTTATCCGTCAAGCCCATACCGGCAAAGATACGGTCGATTTCCTTGTAATCCGCCTGTTCCCGAATCATTGATTTAACTGCCTCGCTTTCGGCATCCAAGCGGTCTAATATTGTTATTAGATAGTCAATGTTCGTTGAAACAAAGAGACATCCTTTTGCAACAACCAGCGCACCGTCAGGAAAAACCAGCGGAGGATTTTCCAATTCATCTTTCGGCGGGGCTGTCTTCTTTGCCGTCGTCGGTGCAGCATCGACCAAACTCGGTACTTCAATTTCAACGGGCATAATAACAGCCTCTCCTTGGATGCGCCGCCAAAGTTTGTAGTTCTTGTGCGGCGTACCTTGCATTTCCGGGTCTGTACCGAAAAGTTTCTCCAAAGCGGCAATCATTGGTTTTTCATTGCCGTCTTTCAATTCAATGGCAACAACAATACTTTCACTGTTCACGGTAATCGGTTTAGCATAGTGCGACATTCCGAGAACCCGGGTGCCGAGTTGTGTAATCAATTCGTTGCGTAAATTGATTTTCGGACCGGCAGGGTCTTCTTCAAGTCCCTTAATAATATCTTTCCAAACACCCTGTTCCCCCTGCATCGCTACGGCATCAAAAAGTGTTCCGAAATTATCAAAAATTTTAAGCGGATCAACATACACCAGTGTACAGCGTGCCAAATCTGCGGGCATCCAAGACGGAGGCGAAAACGATTTTCCATCGGGAAACTCAAACATCTTCATTGCTTTGGCAAACGGCTTTTTTGTATAGATAAACGTCCGATAGACCGACTCTTTATCTTCCGATTTCAGGTTAACGTAACCGCCGATACCGCGTATTGCATCAAACCCCTGCTGCTTGAGTGTCGTGAATATCGACGGCTTTTCTTTTTTGTTCGGGTCAACTTTAGCGTATAGAGTTCTCAGCGATTCTCCGTAGTTTAACGGTTCAATGTACCAGCGGATTTGTGGTTCGGCAGCCCCTTGCGGCATATCGTTTTGCAGTCGCTTCATTACGATTTGATAATCCTCGACATCCGCCAGGGAGCCGCTGCCGGTTTGGTCAACAATGCGGTCGGCAATCAATTTAATCAAATACAGCCGGTCAGAAACAACGAGCGTGTCTCCTTTGAATAGATAATAAGCAAAGCGGTCAACCGGTTTTGCCTTTTCTGCCGGCGTACTCTTTGCTTTTTCCGTACCGGCTTTTTCTGTAACCGATTTTTCGGCTTCGTTGACCTTCGGCGGCGGAAATTGCAGAACGGTAATTTTTTGCCCCTTGTATTCCTCGGTACTTTGCTTCACGCCGATACCGATGAGTTTCTCAGTCAAAGCGGCGAGATATTCATCAACTTGCTGCCGCCGGTCAGCAACGTCCATTGTCAGCACGTTGCCGGGAATTTGGTTGGGAACGGCAATCATTCCGCAGGCAACTTCGCCGCTCGGCAAACCGGTAACGGCATCGAGTGTTAAGCCGAAAGTTTTTTCCAGCCGCGAGGTAAATTGCTGTTGCAGCGTTTTTTGAAAGTCCGCCATCAACGGGTCGTTCATCAGTTGTCCGAGTTCGGTTTTCTGCCACTGTGTTGTCAATTCTTCCAAAGAGCGGATAGAAACGAAGCCTTTGGTTGAATTGGGGAATATCTTATCGGCGGGAACGCCACCCGCTGCTTGTAAAGACAATGCAGACAAAGACAGGGTAAAAACGGCGGACAATGATAATGCAATGAAAGAACGAATCATTCGGTTTTCCTTTATGTTATATTTATGACGGCTGGAAATTACTAATCCTCGGAGCCAGATATCATAACAGATGACGGGCAAGTTGGCAAGGAGGTAATAATAGAAAGCGGAGAATGGTTCGCAGAGAACAGAAAACGCTTGCGTACGGATAATCCGCCGCTTCTTCAATCGCAACCAATTTTAGTTGCGTTTTTCGTCACGGTTCGTTGCGATTGGTATATTATAACTTGCGGACATCAACCCCGTTCCCTAACCTCGCTTTTAAGCAGCGAATACATAAGAGAACCACTAAACCCCCCATTTTAGCAAATCCGATTATTGAAAAATAAGGACTTACAACAAATATTTTTCTAAAATAGGGGGGGGTTAGAGGTTCCCATAAAATAATGACAAAACAATTGCGAAACAAAAAATCATTCACTGAGTATTTCGTGCATTCGCAGCAAAAATTAGTTGTGGGACAAGTCTCTTATTACGGACGACTTGCCGGACAAATCGGCTGCGGCTGTTTTTTATTGCTTTTCCCCTGAAGAGAACCTATAATATTCCGGCGCAATGTGCCGAGTGTCCCGATGACCCCGCTTTCTAATCACAATCCTGAACATATACCGCCGTCGCGGTTTGATTTATCGCCCGCAGGACAGCACGCCCCGACAGAAAAACTTTCCAGCGGTGTTTGGCAGATTGATGCGAACCAAGCCGCAACATCGCTTGAAAAACAAGTTGAACGGACTTTGCACCGGCGATTCTTGGTCGGCGGCATCCTGATAATCATTGTTTGTTCCATCCTGATGGCGGTAGGCATCAATGTGATAAAAAATTTGACCTACGTTGACGAATTACAGCCGGACTATTCGTCCCTCGATGCCGACAGTGAGAATTACTGGGAAGAACGGACAAAAATCAACATTCAAACGGCACACAAAACAAAAAATGCCGTTCTCCAACACCAGCGGTTACAGCGTTTTATTGATAAGTCCATCAGGGACGCAATGTTCATCGATTCAGACTATAACCGGATTACGGCTGTCTCTATGATTGCTCTCACTTTGGCAAAAAACGATGTTGACTTCACGATAGACAAACCGATGGAACAACTCGGTACAAGCCACCTCGCCTCTTCAATGCGATGCAGGGTTTTTGTTTCGCAGGCTTTGATGTATCTTCGTCTCGGCAAGTTTCCTTCGGCAAAAGTGGCTATCACGGAAAGCAACCGGCTGTTTGTTGCGACCGACCAGCGGCTTAACTCGGCGATCAATGAAGAAACGTTTTTTGGGACAGTTACAGTCTTGGCACAGTTACAGGAGTCGCAGGAATTGCCCGTTTTTTTTAAGCAGCAACTCGAATTCGTACTCGTCCTTTCGCTTGACCAGCAAAGCAGGGTTTTTCGGTTGATTGCCGGCGAACAGGTTCGTGCCGGGATGATTAACGATGCTATCAGTACGTTCAAAAAAATCCGCAATCCGCTGGAAATAGCGAGGGCATTGGAATTATTAATAGCCTATTCCGGCAGACCGCCGCAAGTCAAAATTGCTGAACCGGCAATGCTGGTGCTACAGAATGAACCGGCGGACAAGCCGTTGGTGTATCCCGATCGGACAAAAAATATTGTCAGAGAAATTTTCCAATGGATTGCGCAAACGACCGATGCCGACGTTCAGATTGATTTACTGCAACGGGTTGCCGATTCCCGATTGATGTACGACAAGGAAATACACGCTCTACTTCGGGAGAGCATTGCCCATTCGCCGGATTTTGCCGATGTGGTCAAAAAAACCGTTTTGCCGTTGCTCGACAATCCGCAATCGCAGTCCATCCGGTCGGCTCTGCATCTGCCGGAACGCAAAGATGTACCAAAAATGAACATTGATTCGGCAGACGAGGATTGGACAACGCAGGACGAAACAATACCAGTACCTGTGGCGGACATTGATATTGCCCCGCTGATAAACCGTCTTGATGAGCAAACGGTTCAAACGCTGATATTGACGGCACAGAGTTATATGATGTGCAGCCGTTTTCACGATGCGGTACGTGTTTTACGGAAGGCGGCAGCGGCGGCGCAAAAAATGCAGAAGCCCGATGTCCGCATTACGCTCTTGCTGCGTACCGGCGAACAGCAAATAGCCTCAGGGGCTTTTGCCGAAGCAAGAAGAACGCTTCACTCTATTTCATTGATTCCTGAAGCCGCACCGCAACAACTTGCTGAATTAGCGCGGTTACAGGTTATCGGACGGTTTTTTTCGGATGCTTTGGAAACGTTACAAGCCGTTTCTGTACAGGAACTTCGGGACGGCGTGTACCGGTTTTTGGCAATGGAGCAATTACGGACACAGCGTCTTGATGGTGCGGCAGCAACGTTGGGCAAGATGTCGCAAGGGAAAGCGGCGGACGAGGTGCGGCACTTTTTGAACATTGCAAAGGGACAGGGAAACGATGCGGATTATGCCGCCGTCTCCATACCGAATCCGGCAAAACAAGATGCAAACAATGAAAATGACAATGCGGACGGGGAGCAAAGTTTATCCCGATGCTGTGAGCGGCTGATTCAGTCGGGACTGCTTCATCAGGCAGGAAAAGAAATAGAACGCATCGGTGATAAGAGTGTGCAGAGCCGGTTGCGGAGCCGAATAGTTCGGGAATATTTGTTGCTTTACAACGCCTATCGGGAAGAGCAGGATATTCGGCAATATCTTTTCAATGAGGTGTTTGCCGCTGCGGAACAAGCCGCTCAAGACGACCGGACGGTCTTATGGACGGTACTGCTCGACACCTTAACATCTCAATTTCAAACGGAGACAGAAAGAGAGGCGGGCAGAAAACTTTGGGAAAGAGCCTTGACGGCTTGCCGCAGCATACAGAAAAACGGGGAACGGGCCGAATGTCTGGCGCAGTTGCTGTTAGCAAAAATTGCGATGGAAAAACCGTTGGGTAAAGGAACATATCCGCTCATCACAAAGGAATCAAATCCGCTCGTCTATGAAGAAACGGCAATGTTAATTGACGAGTGCAGACGGTGTGTTGAGTCAACGGAGACGGCAGCAAAACAAGGCAAACCTTGTGTCTTGTTATCGAAGGTCTTGGCACAGGTAGGCAGAACGAAAGCGGCGAATTCACTCATTGAACAAGCACGGGAAATTGCGGGTGAATCATCGAATTCCGCGGAAACGGCTGACTTGTATTTGATGATGATTCCGGTGTACAAATCATTAAATGAATCCGCCGTCATACCGGAACTTTTTGAAACCGCAATCAAAACAATTACCAATGCCTTTACAGAAAAGATTCAACAGGTAGATATTCTGGATTGGCGGCTTCGTGATTCGTCTATTGATGCGGTTATCCGCAATATGATGGAGTACGGTTTTATGGATACGGCGGTGCGGTCGCTCAACCGGATTAACGAGCCGGTACTTCGGGACAGGCTTATCCGTGCGGCGGCGTACATTTATTTAGACCAAAACAACATAGATGTTGCGGAGCCGCTTGCCCGCCGGATAACGATGAAGGAAATGCAGCAGGCAACGCTTAAAAACGTTCTCCTCGCCAAACGCCGGTCGGAACAACGGGAGGTAGTATTGCCGCCGCAGTAACCGCCCCCGCTGTTCATTATGCTTCGCTTTTTACGCTTATATGCGTTTCTTTTTGTAAAACGCAATAAGACCGTTCGTTGAAGAGTCGTGTGCCGTTACCGGTTTGTCTGTCAGGATTTCCGGCAAAACAACGCCGGCAAGTTGCTTGCCGAGTTCGACTCCCATCTGGTCGAACGAGTTAATGTTCCAAATGATTCCCTGTACGAAAATCTTATGTTCGTAAAACGCTATCAACGTTCCCAACGTTTTCGGGGTCAGTTTCTCAAAGAAGAACGAATTGGTCGGGCGGTTGCCCGGAAACACCTTTGACGGAGCCGAACGTTTGACTTCGTCCTCCGGCAAACCGGATTTTCGTAACTCCGCCGACGCTTCTTCAAGCGTCTTGCCTTTCATCAATGCTTCCGTCTGCGCTAAAAAGTTTGCCAAAAGTTTCGGATGATGGCCGCCAATCGGATTATGCGACTTCACCGGCGCAAGAAAATCGCACGGTATCAGTTTCGTTCCCTGATGTATCAGTTGATAAAAAGCGTGTTGTCCGTTCGTGCCGGGTTCACCCCAAATAACCGGACCGGTCGAATAATCGGCAGCATTATTGTTTCGGTCAACTCCCTTGCCGTTGCTCTCCATATCGCCCTGCTGAAAATAGGCGGCGAAGCGGTGCATATATTGGTCATACGGCAAAATCGCCTGACTGCCGGTATCCCAGAAATTATTGTACCAAATGCCAATCAAGCCCATCAAGAGCGGAATGTTTTGTTCCGGCGGTGCATTGCGGAAATGCTCATCGGCTTCAAACGCACCGGTGAGAAGTTCCGTGAAATTTTCGTAACCGATAGACAAAACAATCGGCAAGCCGATTGCCGACCACAGCGAATAGCGTCCGCCGACCCAATCCCAAAACTCGAACATATTTTCGGGGTCAATGCCGAACTCTTCGACTTTTTTCCGGTTCGTTGAAAGAGCAACAAAATGTTTGGCAACACGGGATTTATCTTTGGCGGTTTCGAGGAACCAATTTTTTGCCGACTCGGCATTGGTCATCGTTTCCTGCGTGGTGAACGTTTTGGAAGCAATGATAAAAAGCGTTGTTTCGGGATTGAGATTTTTGAGTGTTTCGGCAATATGCGTACCGTCCACATTGGAGACGAAATGCACGTTGAGCCGTGTTTTGTACGGTTTCAATGCTTCCGTCACCATCACGGCACCGAGGTCGCTGCCGCCGATACCGATGTTCACGACATCGGTCATTTCTTTGCCGCTGTAACCTTTCCACTCGCCGCCGATAATCCGCTCCGAGAACTGTTTCATCTTATCGAGAACGGCATTAACCAGCGGCATTACGTCTTGACCGTCCGCAAAAACCGGCTTGTTTGACCGGTTACGCAGGGCGGTATGCAGAACGGCACGCTTTTCAGTGCAGTTGATTTTTTCGCCGGTAAACATTTTTTCCCGATATTCGGCAACGTTCGTTTCCTTTGCCAAATCAAGGAGCAAACGAAGCGTTTCCGCCGTTATCCTGTTTTTTGAATAATCGAAGAGAATATCGTTACCGAAAAGTATCGAAAATTTGCCGAAGCGGTTCGGGTCATCGGCGAAAAGTTGCCGCATCGTAACCGTTTCAAACGCTTGCCGGTGTTTTTGTAACGCCGCCCAAGCGGCAGAGTGCGTTAAGTTGGACATAGTGAAAAATTGATTGGGGTTGAAGTTACGCAGTATTTATTTTAACAGTTTTATATTCTAACACCGCTTATAGCAACTAGAAGTGTACTCACAAAGTTACAAACACAGGAAAGCATCAAAAGTGACTGGGAGACGGTGTACAAGGCAAACTCGGCTTTCCGCTTGAGGTAAAAAACCGCAATACCACGCCGCAACCAAAGAAACAAGCGATAAAGGCAGGATGGATAAAAACAGGATAAATTTGACAAAGCCGTCAATGAAAATGCCGGCTGTTGCAAAAACTGCCGCCGGACCAAGACACAACAGCACAATGCTGACGGCTAACGCTGCAACGGCATTACCTGTCCGGTGTTTGATGACGGTTTGCTGTCCGTTTATGTCCATCATTTTCTGTTATTAGATTTACGCAACGATTGTCGTTGTTGCAACGAAACGTTTGCCGAGGTTATCTACCATAACACCGAAACCTTCGAGAGTTCTGGCACCGAGCAGCATTATATCGCCGGGAAGACCGAACACCACTTCATCAATGGTTTCAAACCCTTCCGAACGGAGAACGGCGTAACCTACTTCGCGTTCGACAATCTGCGTTGTTGCTGTCTGAAACGACCGCTTCCGAACCGGTTTAATGCTGATTTTTTCCAAAAAACCGCTTGGAAGCCACGTCAATTCCGAACCGGTATCGACCAACATTTCTATCTGCGGTGTTACTAACTGCGGGTCTGCCGGATTCACGGCAACCAAGTTTGTTTTGAAAATTCCCATTTGAATACTCTCCCCGTCATTTTTTCTTCGGTTCGGCAACCGGTCGATTATCTTTCTACCCTTTCTACCCTGTCTTGCAGTCTTTGTCAACGCCCGCCGCAATCATTCCTGTTACGGGGCAACGGCAGAGTCTTCGACATTAAGGATTTTGATATCGGTCGCCGTCGGGTCGAGTTTTTTTAACGTCTCGATGGTAATCGCCGGTTCGCCGGTTGCCGCTTGGGGGGAGAATTCGTTTTGTACTGCCGGCAGCGGTTCAGATTCAACGAACGGCATCGTTTCCACGTCTGATGTGTTCGGCGGCACACGGGAAGGCGGTGTAACCGGCACTACCGGTGCCGTTGGTTCTGCTGGCAGGAAGTCAATCGGCGGCTCTGCATTGTTCTTTTTCAGCAGTTCATCTATGGACGGCAGCGGTACCCCTTGTGAGCGGAACGGGTCATTCAAGTTAATGTCTATCGGCACTCTCGGCTTCTGAACAGGAGGAGCCGGCGGCTTCGCAATCGCCGGTCGGTTTTTCTGCGGTAACTGCGGTGCTGCCGGCAATGGAGCCGTTGCCGACGGATTTTGCTCTTCGGCTGCTCTTGCCGAAACGGGAGTGATTCTGCCGAAATTACCGGCGTTGGTGTTTAACAGGACGATGTTCGAGTCATTACTGCCGCCGCAACTTCGGCAGTCCGCATCGCGGAAAACGGAACCGGCGCGGTAATTCGGACCGCAGCCGCGAAAATCGTCTTCGCGGTTAATGGTAGCAGGAACACAATAATCGTAGGGCGAACAACACATTTTACAGCCCGATGAACCGGCAGCAAAAAGCAACAGACATATAACAAAGCAGTATCGCAACATCGGACTATACTTGTATTAAGATTACAGGGGGAGAAAAAGCGGAATCCGCCCGCCAGTAATTCTCATATCGGCGTTAAAATCGATTTTATCCATAAAATCTGCTTATTTTACCAAAACTGCCGCTTGCTGCGATCGGACACAAGAATTGACGTAAGGGAGTTGACATCACTGCCGCTTTGCGGTTACAATGGCAGCCAATCGCATTTTCAAAACGGAAACGGTATAATAGCAGTATAACCTGAAACAACAAGACCAATGCACCTGACAACAGAACAACGTAATATCGGTAAGGAAAACTTTTTCGCTGTTATCGGAAGCGACCTTCTCCGGCGGAATCTCCTCAAAGAAATTAACAAGGACGAACTGACCTCCGGTCAAGGTTTGGGTTCCAAAGTCTTCGGTTACGGAACGATTGACAAGCCTGTTCGGGTTGCCGTTCTCGGCACCGGCGATGAAGCCAATGTTCTTATCGGCGCAATCAATCCGAAATACGTTCAGGTCGTTGCCGTTGCCGATGTTCGTCCGTTCAATCAGTACAGGGCTTTTCACGGCGATTCTTCGAGTCCGGCTGCGGAGGCACTTCGTACCGGTCTTATCAAAAAATACGGCTGGAAAGATGAAACCGAAGCCCGAACGCACGTCCGTGTTTATGGTGATTACAAGGAATTGCTCGCTACGGAAAAAGACCGGCAAGGCGATGACAGTGTCGAAGCCGTCATCATTGGTTTGCCGCTGTTTCTGCACGCACCGGCGGCAATCGCTGCAATGAAGCAGGGCTGGCACGTTCTAACTGAAAAATTGATGGCGCACACCGTAGCGAATTGCAAGGAGATGGCTCGCGCCGCCCTGCAATATAAAAAACACTGTGCCATCGGACATCAGCGGCACTACAACGTTCTCTATGACCACGCCGTGAAGTTGCTGCAAAGCGGCGTACTCGGTGATTTACACTACATCCGCGCTCAGTGGCATCGAAATAACCGACCCGGAGCGGACAGTTGGAAACAGCCCTTGCCCGGAACGGTTAAAGAGAACGACGGCACGCTGACCGGACGTTTGGAGAAAGTGTTGGCGAATTATGAAAAGAAACTCGCTAGTCCTAATACTCCGCCAGCCGAAAAGGCAAAACTCGAACGGCAAGCGGCGCAGACAAAAGCACAAATTGCCGATGAAGTTTTGATGAAAGGCGGCGAATACAACGGTTTCAAGTTCAAGTCTGCAAAAGATTACGGCTACGAAGATGCCAAACTGAAAATAGACGCTTCGGCAAACGAGTATGACCGGCCGGCATTGGAAGAGTTGATACGCTGGCGGTTGTTTGACCGGACAGGTGCCGGTTTAATGGCGGAACTCGGTTCGCATCAGTTGGATGCGGCGAGTATTTTCATTGCGGCAATGCACGGCGGAAAAAAACAGTATCCGCTCACAGTGTCCGCCACGGCAACGCGCACCATTTTTCCAAGCGATTTGGAAGAAGGAACGATAGACCGCGATGTCGATGACCATATTCATTGTGTTTTCGATTATGCAGGACCGGGTTACAATAAGGAGGACGAACTCGGCAAACAGCGCAAAATTACGGTGGCATACTCCTCTATCAACGGAAATGATTTCGGCGGTTACGGCGAGACTGTATTCGGAACAAAGGGAACGCTGCTGATTGAAACGGAAAAGGAAGCGTTGTTATATGAACGTAATCAGGTCGAGAAAAAAATCAAGGCGGCAAAGAAGGGGAAAGATTTGATTCTTGCTGCGGGTGATGAAGGTGACCCTTTGTCGGCAGCGATAGGCTTGCAGGCAACGTTCGGCGATGTCAGCCGGGGTTATTGCGAGGAAATTGAACATTGGGCGTTTTGTGTCCGTAACAATCCCGAAGCAGACCATAGCAAGGCGATGCCGCGTTGTTATCCTGAAATCGCTTTGGCGGATGCCGTCATTGCATTGACAACGAACATTGCCGCCAAAAGGGGCGAGCCGGTTGCCTTTGACAGAGATTGGTTTGATGCGGCAAAAGATGCTACACCGGAGGCGGCGTTTGCGGAGACAGACGGGTTAAAAAAACATTACACGCCGAGTCTCGGACGGTACGCTTGATGATAAAGCACTGAGGCGTGCGTGTTGCCTCCTGCGGCAGGGGCGATGGGAGCATCAAAATAAAGATAAGGGACAGGGACAGCCTTCGCCTACCTTCCCTTTCCCCCAAAAAAGCCGCTTATCAATTTCTCTGTTTCTTTCCTTGCCCATCGGTCTATTTGCAGCAGTTGTTCCATAGACGGATTCGGCTCAAAGTGATGCGACTCTAAAACCGTTTTGCAAATACGGACAATCTTGTTGAACGGAACACATCCTTCAAGAAAAGCGTTGACCACCGTCTCATTCGCCGCACTGACAACTGCACCGGCACTGCCGCCTTTTTCCGCAACTTCCAAACCGAGCGGCACAGCAGGAAAACGTTCAAAATCCGGCGGATAAAATTCTAACGTCTGTTTCTGCGACCAGTCAATTTTTGCTGCCTGTCCCGAAAGACGGTACGGATAATTCAATGCCGTCTGAATCGGCAAACGCATATCCGGCACACTGGCTTGAGCAATGACCGAACCGTCCGTAAATTCGACCATCGAATGAACAATGGATTGCGGATGAATCTGTACACTGATTTTGCTTGCCGGTGTGTTACATAGCCATTGGGCAAACAGCCATCGGGCTTCGATAATCTCCAACGCCTTATTCATCAGCGTTGCCGAATCAATAGTGATTTTGCGTCCCATTGTCCAAACAGGATGTTGGAGAGCGTCCTTTACCGTCACTTTTTGCAATGCGTCCAAAGTCCACGTTCGGAAGGGACCGCCGCTCGCCGTTAAAATCAGTTTTTCAACAGTATTTTGTCCGGCAGTACCTTGTTCGCCGGACAAATCCGTATCCGCATTGTCCGCTAACGTTTTACTTCGCAGTGCCTGCATCAAGGCACTATGCTCGCTGTCCACCGGAATCAGTTGACCGCCTGTTTTTTTCGCCAAAGCGGTCAAGAGTTGTCCGCCTGCGACAAGCGATTCCTTGTTGGCAAGAGCGACGGTTTTTCCCGCTTCTAATGCCGCATAAGTGCTTGTCAAACCGGCACTTCCCACAATAGCCGACAGTACAACATCAATTTCGGGACGGCGTACGAGTTCGCAAAGAGCATCTTGCCCAAATAAAATTTCAACGCTTTTGGGCAAATCTTCAAGGGCTTCTCTATCTGCATTTTCGCCGGTAACAACAACCCAGCGGGGCAGACCGGCGTGCGTTCCGTGTATTTCATCTGTGATACTCCGCAGAGTCATTTGCCGAATCTGCTCGGCAAGAACAGCCGTTTGAGTATGCACCGACAGGAGAACCGGAACAAGTTGCCCCTCAGAACCGGCGATGACTTCAAGCGTACTTTTTCCGATGCTCCCGCTGGAGCCGAGAACAGCAATACGGCGGGGAAAAGATTGAAACGATGCAGTCAACGGATTAACTTTCCTTTTTTTCGTTCTGCGTCTTTTTTCGCGGCTTTGTAATCAGGTACAAACCCGTCAGGACAATGAACCAGAGTGCGCCGAAAACCGGCGTGAAGTGCATAAATTTCGAGGTATAACCCGGTATCGACCTGTTCGGAATGTGAGTCTTAAAACCCAGTTCCTCAAACGGCGTATCTGAGACATAAATCCACGAAGTACCGCCTGCCTCCTCCTCGCCGTAAACGTGTTTGACGTACTTGTCATCGCCGGCAACGAGTTCTTTTGCTTCTTTGAGCAGTTCGTCCCGGTCGCCGAATTTCATCACGTTTGTCGGACAAACACCAACGCACGCCGGCGGCTCGCCTTCTTCGACCCGGCTGCTGCACATCATACATTTCGTTACTTTCGGCAGCGGATTGTCCCATTCAAATTTCGGAATGTTGAACGGACAGGCAACCATACAGTACCGGCAGCCGACGCACAGTTGCGGATAATACACGACCGGACCGGCAGCGGTTTTTTGGAACGCTTTTGCAAAACACGCCGAAGCGCAGCCGGGTTCCTTGCAATGCAGGCACTGATGCTTGACGTAACGCCAAACTTCGCTGCCGTCGATTTTCGTGGCACCGGAAATGCCGTCAACGCTAACGTTTTTGCACGTTGCCTTGTCAATGCGGTTTTTGCGGATAACCGTCCAATTTTCATCGGCGAGTCGGGCTTTTTCACCGGATACCGGCGCACGGTCATTTATCCAGCGGTTGCCGTTATACATTTTGCAGGCAACGGTACAACTGCCGCAGCCGATACATTTCGTTAAATTGACGAGAACACCTTTTGACATTAGATGATATGATAATAATAGCCGATAAGGCCAATGAACGTCTCTTTACCTTATTATACACTATACTGTCAAGAAAAAAAAGCCGAGTTGCCGGAGAACCGAAAAACGATAAATCATTGCCGAACATTCGTGCATTCGCGGGCTTAAAATCGAGGTTAAGGAATAGGTTTATTGCCGACCCTTTTTTGACGTTGCAGCACTGTAAGAGCGTTGCGGAACGTTTCGTTTTCCGGTTCTATTGCAGTTACCCGCTCTAATTCCGTTTCCGCCTCTGTCCACCGGGACAAATTCATCAGCAACACCCCATAGTTATACCGGATGCGGGCATTGTCCGGTAATAACTCCGTTGCCGTTTTCAACATTTTCAGCGAGTCCTCCGCCCGTCCCATTTCCGAAAGAAGTAACCCCAGCGAATACGCTGCATCGCCGTTCTTCGGGTCAATACGCAGCACTTCCAGAAAAGCCTGCTCCGCCTCCTGCTGTTCGTCCCGCTCGTTATGCAGCATTGCCGAATTGATAAGCGCAGGAATAAAATCCGAATCTGTCCGCAGCGACTGCCGGTAAATTGCCAACGTTTTGTCTGTCAACTTGCGGATATATTCATTTCGGGTTTTCACTGCTTGGTTTGCAACTTTTTCATCCTGTTCCTGCCGGGCTTTCCGCATCGCTGCGGCAAACCAGCGTTCAACCTGCTGCCGTTTCGATGCCGAAAGGTCGTAATCAAAAACCGCAAGATTCAGATACGATGCCGCTTGGTCATTCACCGGTTCCAGACTCAAAAGAAAGTCCTTTTCGGCTTGTTTGAATAGCCGCTTTTCTTCTTCCGTTTTGAGTTGTTCTGCACCTTCGGCAAGAATTCTTGCCGTTTCGATACGGATTGCCAATACGGGAACATTCAATTTCGGCGGCAGATATTTCAAACGTTCTTCGATACCTTGCTGTGAAAATGCCTGCACGGCGGCAAGTTGCACGAAGTCGCTGCGGTCATTCAACTGCTTCGCTAAAAACGGCAGTGCGTTGTCTCCGGCAAGTTGTCCGAACAAAGATAATGCAGACGCACGGACAATGTCCCGATATTCAATATTGTTTTGGTTCTCTACAATTTTCATTAAATCCGGCAATGCTTTGCGGTCTCCGCTGCGTCCTCTTTGAATGGCTAACGCATAGTGAGGGGAAACTGCTGCCGCACGGGAATAACCGACTTCCGATTTTCGTTTTTCGCTGTACCATTTTTCAACGTGTTCGTTTGCCCATTCCAGCGTTTCCCCCTTTTTTCGGTCGCAATGACACAGCGTGCAAGCATTAGGAACGCCGGCTGCGAGCGTTAGAGCGGGACTGGGTTTGCGGATACTATGGTCGCGACGCGGGTCGCCGACCATATAGACCGACTGCGGAAAATGACATTCAACGCATTGTGTTCCGGGTTTCGAGGAGTTCGGATGAAAATGATGCCGCACCGTATCGTAGAGAGACGGTGAATGACATTGCAAGCACAGCCGGTTTCCTTCGAATTTTAATGCCGCTGTATGCGGGTTATGACAATTTGTACAGGAAACGCCCCGCGAATACATTTTCGACTGTAAAAAAGAACCGACCTCAAATGCTTCTTCGAGCAGTTGTCCATCGGGATAATAGTTGGTGTTGTCCAGCATTTCAGGAACAAAATGATTCAGGCACGGTTCCTCCGGTTTTTTGGCACCGGTTTTCAAATTGCGTCTTCGAGTATGACAAAAAGCACAACTATCAAGCGTCTGTTCGGGACTTGCGGAAGACAGCGGAAACACTTCGAGCGGAACGGATTTGTCCCAATTCTTGCTGAATTGTTTTGCTTTTGCTGTGGCAGTGTGTTGACCGCACGGACCGTGGCAGGCTTGACAACCGACCGTCTCCTCGCTGTAAGACGATTGATAAGTCAATTTTTCCGCATCGAAATTCTTTTGAAAGTTTGTTGTGTGACAGTCGGCGCACATTGTATTCCAATTTTGCAGCGGTTTCGTCCAATGCAGCGGGTCGTTCGGCAAGATTTGTTCTTTGGGGTAAAGATGAAACCAACGCTGATGCAGCGAATCCCACGCAACCGGCAAACATTGCAGCCGTCCGCCGGTTGTTTCTACGATATATTGCTGCAACGGACGGACACCGAGTGCGAAGCGGATTTCATATTTTTTATTTTGGGTTTCTACAAAGAACCGCTGCCCCTCCCGAAACATTCGGTAGGAAACACTGTGTTGAGGAATAGACGCTGCGGGAATTTTATTTCGGTCGATGAGTTGATGAAAAAAGTTCACAATCCGTGCTTGTGCGGCGGTAATTTCTGCGGGACGGTTGACAAGTAATTTCTTGCGGTAGTCCGTTTCTGCATCAAAGTCTTTCCGCTGCGTTTCACTCATTAAGCGTTGTAATTTTTCTTTCACGGCGGGAACGGTATCGAAACAAGCGAGCGCAAAATCCTCAAATCGCGGGTCAAGGGGCGGAGAAAATTTACGTCCCTTGCTGTTGTAGGGAACAGGATGAAGTGTATCCGGCAAAATAGACGGCAAACCGGCATAATTCCGCAACGGCAAGGGCGGTTGTTCTGCGGTAAAAAGAGTATCGAGCAGGGTTTTTACGGCCGCGTCAGGCAACTCGGCAAGGTCATCGAATCCGATATGCCGAAACGTGATATTTGAAAAATTGCCGAGAACGGTATTTTCGGCGGCGTGCTGCATTGAACGGGAATGGTCGCTTCGCTGCCAGTCAGCACAAACGTGTTGATGACATTCCGCACAACTTTCCGGTGCCGCGTATTCTTGGGCAGCGGAAAGTTGCGATGTCAGTAATAACAGCGTGAAAATAATAAAATGCTTCATTGGCATTAAATTGACAATGGATAATTGAAAATTAGGATACTCTTCAGACCGTTGCGTTTTCCGTTTTCTCCTCATTCGCAATTATTCATTATCAATTTTTACGGAATGTTCACCGCCTCTCCGTCATTCGTTTTGGCAAGGTGATAAAGCAACTCCCAGTTGATGTTCGCATCAATGCTGTGAACCGTTCCGTCGCCGACAGCGAACTGACAAATTCCCTGATGAATCCCGCCATAAACGGCGTGATACGTGTTGGCATCAATATTGCCGTTAGGCGGGGTGTCCTGACAAACAATTCCGTTACCGCTGCCGTCGTCTAACCCATCGCTTATCTTTGGAGAATCGTTCGGCGAGCGTTTGATGCAACTTTGCGTGTAATAAATCGGGCGGGCAATGTTCATATTTTGCCTTATTGCGTTCGGACTTAGATAACTGCCGTCCCACTGTCTTTTGTAAGCCGATGTTTTTATGTCCGAAGCGTTCGGGTCAAGTTGAACATTCCATAATTCGCTTGGAATAAACTTTTCGCCGGCAATGAGTTGGTTGCTTGTCCCGTCCGTCCAATCGGAAAAAATATTACGTGATGACCAAGCCCTGATGAATTTAGCATCTCCATCAACGCTTCCTACGGCTTTATTGGGTGTTGTCCGTCCGGGATCAAATTCGGGAGATGACACCAAAAACGGTCCGAATGTTTTGTTAATCATCCAATTATACTGACCGGGATTGGTGTTTACATTATTTTCACTGTTGGAAAAGTACGAAATGGAGTTCCAGAAATTCCCTTCGTTCAGGTTTTTCTTTACGGCGACGGGGTCAAAGACGTGAACGAATACGTAATCCCCGCGGGACCGTCGGTATAACCTGTTTGTGAGAGGCAGTAGGCTGTACCTGACCGCCGGTCGGGGCAATGGTGGGCTGCAACAGAACCGAACGCTTTACGCAGCGGTTCAAGGTTTTCGCCTGTAATTTGGTTGGGATTTGCCAGTGCATTGAAAAACCAGCCGGACGGATTCGACGTACTGCTTCCGTCAAAAATCAGCGGAGCCCTGCGTGCGGCAGTAGTACCTACTCTGGCAGCAATATCCACCGAGCCGAGTATATCATACAACCCCGCTTGTTCGATGTAAGGGTAGAGCAAGCCCCAGCCGGAAATCTTCTGGTCATAGATGCAGGACGGCGGTAGGGCTTGGTGAGTATCGTGATAGTTATGCACAGCGAGGGCGAGTTGTTTGAGGTTGTTGGCGCATTGCATCCGTCTTGCCGCTTCGCGTGCTGCCTGAACAGCCGGAAGAAGCAGCGAAATTAAAATACCGATGATGGCAATGACAACGAGTAGTTCAAC
>JAITOZ010000127.1 GCA_031289675.1 Planctomycetaceae bacterium | reverse complement strand
TTATCCGGCATTAGCAGAAGCGTTTGAGCAGTTGAAAAAAACGCCGGCAAAGTTAAAGCACGTGATTTTATTAACGGACGGACAAAGTGCGCCCGGCGATTTTGAAGGAATCATCCGGTCAATGACATCGGAACTGATGACCGTTTCGATGGTCGGTATCGGCGAGGCGGACAACGAACTGCTGAAACATTTAGCGGACATCGGCAGAGGACGGCATTATGCCTGCAATGACCCGCAAACGATACCGCAGATATTTGCGAAAGAAACGATAGCGGCGAGTCAATCAGCACTCCGCGAAGAACCGTTTGTGCCGGTCATCGTTTCACCTTCGCAGGTGTTAGAAGGCATTGATATTGAGTCGGCTCCGCCGCTGCTCGGATATGTTGCTGTCGAACCCAAAGCGGCAGTCCGTTTTGTATTAGCCGCCGGAAACGGCGACCCGCTGCTGGTCTTCCACCGGTACGGTTTGGGAATGACGGCGGCGTTTACTTCGGATACAAAGTCCCGATGGGCTGCCGAATGGTTGACGTGGCAGCCGTTCGGAAAACTATGGACGCAGATTATCCGTAACATTATTCGGCAGCAAAATCAAAAGGGCGTGAAAATGACGCTGACGAAAACTGGTGCGCAAACGGAAATTATTATTGATGCCGTTGATGAATCGGAACAGTTCATCAACGGGGCAGAAGGCGAAGTGCAAATACAATCGGCAAGAAAAACACCGGAAGCAGCACCGGCAAAATCGGTACCGATAGCGTTGCATCAAACGGCACCAGGACGTTATAGTGCTGTTTTGGATAATGCTTTGTTGAAAGGTTCCGCTGCCGATGGGGCTTCCGGCAATTCTGTTGTAACGGTTTCCTTAAAGCACGGCGGCAAGGTGCTGCTGCGGGAATCACGGGGACTGATGCAGGATTATCCGCCGGAATTACGTGTCCGTCCGGTCAATGAAACGCTGCTCAAAGCGGCGGCGGAGGCAACGGGCGGGCTGTACAATCCGCAGCGGGAAGACCTTGCCGGATTTAAGACGGATAAAACGGTCTATCAATCGAAACCGCTGCGGAATTATTTGCTGACATTGGCGGCGTTGCTCTTTGTTCTCGACGTGTTCCTGCGGAGAATAGACGTTGGAAAGAATTGAAAGGCTGCTGTAATGCTACTGTATTCCGTTTTTCAGGCGGTGATAAAAACTATCAACTTCACCGGAAATTCTGCCGGCGATTTCATTTAAGACCTCGATAAAATTATCCCGCAGCCTTTTTCTATTACGATATGTACGGAAAATAAACCAGCCGGCTTTTCCCAACACAAAAAGGATTCTTGCAATCCATATCGGCGGAGCAGGAACAGCCAGTAAGAGTAAATCCCAACTCCAGAATTTCACGCCCGCACCTTCAAATGAACGGTCAAGTTCCGCTGATGCGTTTTTCGCCTTTTCGATATTGTGTTTCACCTTTTCAAATATCCTGTCCCATAATTCTTCCGTCTCGTTTTCCACCTGCTTTTGAAGAGCGTCTATTTTCTTTTTCATCGGCACAAGCGGCAGATTCCGCTCTGCCGTCCTGAATGATTCAATATCCGCTTTGCTTTCGTAATACCAAGCGTCAAGATTTTTAAGAAAAACCGACGTGAAATTGGTGCGCCAATCTTTTTCTAATTGCCGCAGCAGCCTGTCTTTTCCAAATCGGGACATTGACGAGCCGTCAATTTTTGTTTCAATAACAGAGCAGATGTCAATCACTTCATATTGACCGGCGAAGTCCGTCAGTTGTGTGTCAAGTCTGTTACGAAAACCGCCTTTTTTTGTTCCATAATTCTCTGTATCGGCATTGGTCAAGGCAATAACAATTTTGTAACCAGCAGATAAAAGTTTTTTCAGTATCCCGATTTCAAAATCCTGTATCCGCGATTGAGAATAGGAGAGACAATATACAATGCCGGCAATCATCGCGTTATAATCCAGCGTTGCGGCAAGTTTGTTTTCGATAAGTTGCTGCCAGCGGTCTGCCTTGTCCGGTTCTAACCCCCAACTGTCGGCAAGAGTTATTGTAACGTTATCTTTTCCTTCAAATGCCGCAGTAACGGAGGTGAAGTCCCCTTCGGCTGTCACCGGTTTTCCGACTCCTGCCGCAAGAGCTTTATCTCCGGCAAGCGAGCCGAGATAATTGATGAGTGAACTTTTGCCCGAACCGGTTTGTCCGAGAACCAAAACGTTCAGATTGTTGGGCATTTTTTATCAATGGACAACCGTTTAATACGGCTTGTTCAGGAGTTTTTGCAGTGTATCACGGAGCGTTGATGAGGATAGCAGTTGTTTGACCGAATCGAGAAACGACGGGTCGGCAAGTTCTTGTTCAATATCAATGTCAATGCGCTCGCCGCCGATTGTTTGAACGCAGCGGTTATGGCAGAGAGAAGTCAATGCCTCACCGACGGCAAAGGTTAAACCGGCGGCGATGGAGGCGTTAATCATTCCTCCGGCAACATCTCCGAGTCCGGGTATCAATTTTAATAAATTGCCAGCGATGTATCTTCCAAAAGACTGGATACCGCTTCCGACGAGCAGCGATGCGGCGGTCCCGTTGGGCAAATTGATTCCGTAGATATATATTATGCGTGCAACCATCGCGGTTTGAATCGGCAGAATCAAAGCGGCATCGCTGAAAGGTATCGGCGAAGCCCCGACTCCGCCAGCCGCTAATGCCGCCATTTTGACCGCATTTCCTGCCGAGAGCCGCTTCTCTTCCAACCCCGCCCGCAGACCGGCAAGAAAACGTCCCTGATAAACTTCAGGCAGCGAATTGTAAGACCAACTGATAAGTTTCTGCCAATCACAGTGTTTCTGTACGGTTTCCTTCGGTACAGTACTGATACGGAAAACAGGTACATCCGGTAGATCTCTGCGTAAAGCGGAACAAAAACGTGTTAAGTTTTCTGTACTTAAAGCGTCAATTTTTGTAACGAGAATGTTTATCTTGTAGCCGGCATCGGCAATTTGTTTCATCAGTTGGATATCCAAAGATGTGTAACGTTTTCCGGCAGCGGAAATGGTGTACCAAATCAGATGTACGCCGTCATCTTTTTGGTTTTCCGGTTTGTTCAAAAAACCGTCAAAGAGCATCCGGCAGTAATGTTCCTGTTTGCCACTGCCGATTTCGTAACCTTCGCTGTCGTAGAAGTTTATGTCCGTGCCAGCATAAAATTGAATGTCCTCGGTACACGGCTCGGCATTGCTGACGGCGGCAATGTCATTGCGGAAAAGAAAATTGACAGCGGACGACTTACCGGCACCGCTTTGACCGCATAGAAGTATGTTCGGCGTTTTCATTTCGCCCCGCATTTCCAAGAGACCGGCGATTGTTTTAACAAACGTATCCGGCTTCATTCGGATTTGCTTCTGCGGCAATGCGTACCGCTTCCGGTAAGTCCAGCAAAGAACGGATACCGCTGCGGTAAAAATTACTCCCAGCAGGATGATGCCGATAATGTCGTGTAACATAGATATACATCGGGAGGCTGCCCACCCGCTCTTGAGGGTGAACACCATCCGCAAATTATTTTACGGTAACGAGCGTGTAATTGCCGGTGCCTAAACCGATTTTTTCACCGTGACTGATTTGACTCCGCCAATCCGTCGCCGGATGTACGTCCGTTAAATGGTCTGGATTGTTGCCGGCATCTTTATGCGTCCGCTTACGTTCGTCAAGTACCGTTCCTGTCAGAGCCGGTGCTGCATTGACGGCATCAATGCACGCTTTGTCGAGAGCAATGGGGTCAAAACCGGCGAAAATACCGATGTCTGGAATGATGGGCGCATCGTTTTCACCGTGGCAGTCGCAAAATGCCGTTACCTGATTGATAATACTGATGTGAAAATGCTGCCGTCCGTCCACAACGGCTTGCGTGTATTCCGCCATTTTACAATTCAATGCCTCGTTGGACGAGTCTATATCCACATCGATAGCGTGAAAATTGCAAACGCCGATGCAGCGTCCGCAGCCGACGCATTTTCCGGCATCAATTTTTGCTTTCTTCCCTGATTTTGCTGCCGCTGCCGCGGATGAAGTAAGCGAAATCGCCTTTTCGTTACAGTATTTCAGACAGTTTCCGCAGCCGGTACACGAAGCCGCCGTAACACGGGGTCTGCTGTCGCAGTGCATAATCATTTTACCTGCCCGGCTGCCGCAGCCCATTCCGATATTTTTGATAGCACCGCCGAAACCGGTACATTCGTGTCCCTTAAAGTGAGTGAGCGAAATAAGAATGTCGGCATCCATTACGGCACGTCCGATTCTTGCCGTCTTGCAATAGACACCGTTTTTTACAGGAACTTCGATGTCGTCCGTTCCTTTCAAACCGTCGCCGATGATGTTTTGACATCCGGTCGTCAGCGGTGTGAAGCCGTTTTCGTTTGCTGCGTCGAGGTGAACGAGGGCGTTGTTCCGTCTGCCGACATAGAGAGTGTTGCAGTCAGTCAGGAACGGTTTTCCGCCGAGCGATTTAATTTTATCGGCAACGGTTTTTGCCCAATTCGGACGCAGAAACGCCAGATTACCCGGTTCGCCGAAATGAATTTTTATTGCAGCGTATTTGCTTTGAAAATCCATTTGCTCAAAACCGGCTTTCACGATGACCCGTTCGAGTTTTGCAAGCAGGCTGTCGCCGTTTTTACAGCGCATATTCGTCCAAAAAACTTTTGCGTTCATCATCATTCCTTATTTGTTTTCTTTCTTTGTATTGTCCACACCGGCAGCCCAGTAGAGCAGTACGGAACAGACACATATCGTCGAGTATGTTCCGCAAAACACGCCTGCCGACATCGCAAAGGCAAACGTATGAATTCCCTGTCCGCCCCAAATGAAGAGGATTAACGCCGCCAAAAACGTTGTACCAGCAGTCAAAACAGTTCGGCTTAACGTTTGGTTAATGGAGGTGTTGATGATGGAATGTGTCAGTGTTTGGCTTTTACCGAGATTTTCGCGGATACGGTCAAAAAGAATAATCGTATCGTTGATAGAATATCCGATAATCGTCAGGAATGCGGCAATGACCGGCAAGCCTATTTTGAATTCTTCAATCTGCAAAGCGGGAATAGTACACCACGCACTCAAAGCCAGCAGACCGAGAACGATGATCACGTCGTGGAGCAAACCGATAACAGCAATGAGTCCATAAACCCAGTGATGAAAACGGAAGCCGATATAGAGAGCCATCAACACAAAACTAGCGAGGACGGCGATGCTTCCGGCAATCCGTGTGCCTCTTGCTACCGAGCCGCCGACCGTTGTCGAAGTCGGAAAGTTCGGCGCAGCATCAATATCGTTTTTCATCGCAGCGAGAACTTTATCGACATTCGCCTTCGGGGCGTGAAAGGTCAGCGTCCAATCTTCAAACGCCGTCTGGTCGCCTTCTTTGAATCCTTCACGGGTTACATCGGGAGCGGAAAATTCGCCTGCAATCAATTTGTCTGCCGCTGCTTTTTTCATCGCAGCATTGACTTCCGAACGGACGGCATCGTAATTGATTTTCGGAAAACGCTTGATACCGACAGTAATATCATCGTAACCGGCAACTTTCTGTGTCTTTTCGATATGATAATCGAATCGTCCATATTCGAGTTGATCGCCGAAAGTGTCCTTCAAAATACTCCGAACAGTATTAAGATAATCGTCCGGCATAACTGTTTTTCCGTTTGAAGGCTGCGGAATCGACGTTGTGATAATGAAACTGGTGTTCGGCGTAACACTCTCGCCGTCTGCCCCCGTATCAAGTTGGATATTTTGTACAGAAAGGTCGTTGAGCCGGTTTTCCGCTCCTTCAATCGTTTTGTCCGTTGCGTAAAGTTTTGAGCGGACTTCGGATATGTTCTGCGAATTTTTGAAGACGGCTTCGACCGAAACACCGCCGACAAAGTCAATGTCCAAAAGTCCTCTGCCGCGGTTGTAGACACCGATAAGTCCCGCTAAAACCAGAATGGAGGAGCAGACGATATAAACCTTTCGTCCGGCAAGGAAGTTGATATTCGGACGCTTGAAAAACTGCATCATTCTGAATGTTTTGCACCACGGACGGGATTCCAAAACGTCCATAATCACCCTTGCACAGTAGATAGCGGTGAACATATTGAGGGCGATACCGAGAACCAGTGTTACGGCAAAGCCTTTGACCTGTTCCGTTCCTATCCAATAAAGCACGATACCGACGAGGATAGTTGTGATGTTCGAGTCGAAAATGGCGGAGAAGGCTTTGGCGTAACCATTACGAATGGCCATTTTGAGCGATGAACCGCCGGCCAATTCTTCCCGAATACGTTCATAGATGAGAATGTTGGCATCGACTGCCATACCGATTGTTAACATAAGACCGGCGAGACCGGGCAGCGTGAACGCCGTCCGCAGTGCCAGCATCACCGCAACGAGGAGCGTAATGTTTGTAATAACGCAGAAACTGGCAATCAATCCGGCAAGGCGGTAATACACGACCATAAAAACAATCACCGCTATCGAAGCAACAAGCAGCGCATATTTTGCCTTTTGGATAGTATCATTTCCGAGGGTCGCCCCGATGAGTTGCCGACCGACCGGTTCTTTGCTCAATTCGGCAGGCAAAGCCCCCGCATCAAGAATAGAAATCAGATCATCAATTTCCTGATTGGATTTTGCCCGCTCCTCTTCGGTATATTTTGCTTTAAATTCGATGATACCGCTTCCCTTAATGGCGTTTCTGATGACCGGAGCGGAATACAAACTATCGTTGAGAATGATTCCGAGATGCCGCTCTAGCCGGGCTTGGACAGGGTCAGGTCTGTTTGCACCGGTCAAACGTCCGAATTTGTTCTCGCCGACCGCATCGAAGTTAAAAGAAACGCCGGGTCCGCCGTTTTCTCCCATTCCCCTTCCGACAAACGTAAGATGTTCGCCGGTGATGTCCACACCGTCATTGAAGAGAACGAGGGCTTCGGTTGCCGTCCCTCTTTGTCGCAAAACGTAGTCGTTGTCTCCGAGAAAACTTTCTTTTTCCGATTCAAATACCGGCACCCAGCGGGCAATCAGTTTTCCTGTGCTGTCAAGCATATCGCTGCCGGGCTGGTCTGCGGCGCGGGCAATGATGTCGGCATCCTGCGGATAGGCTCTGCTTGCCAATATGCGGAATCCCAAAGCACCGGATTCGCTGATAACCCGTTCGATTCGGGCAACTTCGGCGGCTTCGGCGTGCGGAATAACAACCTGAATTTGACGTGTACCGAGTTGGGTAATGGCAATTTCGCGTACGCCGCCCGGATTGATGCGTTTGGTGATTGCCCGCGTCAACTGGTCCATATTGATACCGCCGGAGTTTTCAGTACCGGTATCGTTCGGCTGCGGTACAGCAGAGCGTTGAGCGGGTTTTGCATCGTAAATCAGCACAACACCGCCCTGCAAATCAATACCGAGCGTCAGCCGGTGCCAGCCGAGAGCCAATGCGGCAAAACTGCCGAAAAAAGCGAGGAGAACAACGGCAATTTTCGTACTGTGGTCGGGCAGTCTCCAACGTTTCGCATAGCGGTTTCCAGCCCAAAACGAGCCGATGACGAGAGCGAAAAAGACAGCGAGCGTGAACCAGCCTGCCCGATAAAACGGCACCGGAGGTTCATCGGCTTTTTTGATTTCCGCTTCTTCTGCCGGTTTGGTATCGTCCGGCTTTACCTCTGCCGGTTTCTCGTTAGCCGACTGCTCGCCAGCCGGCTTGGTGTCCGGCATTTTTACCTCTGGTGCGGCATTCGGCGTTGCAGGGGCGGCGGTGTCTGCCGGAGTTACAGCCGGTTTTATGTCTGCCGATGCCGGCTCCTGTGCGCTAATCAAGGAAAGCGAAACGAGAACGAACGCAGCAGGAAGGAAGTTAAAAAATCGCGAAAAAGTATTCATCTCGAAATTATGGGGAGTTATTATTCTTTGGAGTGATTCTATTTGGAGTTACTGTCGTTGTTGTCTTTCGGAGTATCTTTGGGGAATACCGAAAGAATTGCGGTCAGGGCAAAACGCATTTTGATATTGTTGGTGTCATCAACTTTAAGGACGACTTCATTTTGTTCTTTGTCAACGCTGTGTACAGCACCGATTATTCCGCCGACGGTCATTACTTTGACGTTTTTTTCGAGACTTGCAATCATTTTCCGATGCTTATCTTCCTGTTTCTGCTGCGGACGGAGCATAAAGAACCAGTAGAACACGAGGAATACCGGCAGCATATAGAGCAGCCAATCGAGACCGCCCGGAGCGGCTTGCGGTGCGGCGGCGGGAGCATCTTGTGCAAAAAGTGTGAAAGTACAAATGTCGAAGGTGCATATCATAACCCCCGCATTATATCAGATTTTCGCAATCACGGCAAGGGACGGATGGGAATTGCCGAAAATTAGCAGGAGCAGGAGGTCATTCAACGTACGGTCGAAAGAAATGAGTCCGAAGCGATAGAGTTTTCCCATCGCTTGCGTTTTAGTCTTTGCAAGGGGGCGACCCTGCATCACAGCAGCCCTATCGGGATTAATCCCCCTCTCTCCGTGTGCTACAAATAGTTCAGCAGCGAGAGTTGCAGCATCATACTCGTTATTTGCATACTGCTCTGATAAGCCAACTGTTGCCCAAGAAATTTCAGCGACGCATCCGTATAGTCAATACGCAGCGTTTGATCTAACGTCTGTTCGTAAAGGACATTTTCGTCATCCAACCGGATTGCCGTGTTGTCAAGGCTTTGCTGCATCACGCCAAGCGAGGCTTGCGATTCGGTCACACGGACTACCGCCGCATCCAACAGTTGTATCGCCCGCTCAATTTCCCGCTCATCGTTGTTTTCCATTCCCCGCTGCAAACGTATCAGCGCATTAAACAGCGATTCCGTCTCTTTCGGATTCGGATCATTACCGGTTAACACAGCAGGCGAAGACGCATCCGCTTTATCATCGGCAATCCGGTACTCTTCGCCGTAATTGATGAGTCCCAGTTCAATGGCTGCTGTGGACAGTAATGTCCGGTCAACCCGCAGTACTGCGGCATCACCGCCGCTTGTGTCCGTCAGAGTGATACCGTTACCGAAGGGATTCAGCGAAGCAATCAGTTTGCCGTCTTGATTATCGGGATGTCCGTTAATGAGCCGTAACACATCGCCTATAGTTTCCGCACTCTTAATATCAAATTCCAGTACTGTCCCGTCGCTGCGGGTAATCACAAAATCAATGCCGCCGTCCGTTCCTTCGGCAGTTTTCGTGAAACCGTCGAAGACCACGCCGCTGCCGTTGTTGGGACCGTTCGCTGTGTCAAGCGTTAGGTCAAAATACTGTTTCGGTCCCGGCAACTCATAAAACGCCGCCGTCACTTCACAAGCCGTTGTAACCCCCGGATTGATGCCGATGGTAATTGTTTTCGCATCTTCGTCCATCGCAACGGTGATTTTTCCGTCGGGGTCTTGTGTCGGTACAAATTTTAACTCGTAATCGTTCCACTCTTTGCCTTCGTTGCGGGCAGTGAGGAGTAAATCGGCATTCGGCGAAACACTGTGATACTGCGCAAAGGCTGCCGTACCAGGTCCGTCGTAATCGTTCACTCCCCGTCCGTAATCCAATTCGGCAAGCGGCGTATCCCAATCCGTTGTCCGCACACCCAGTTGATGCGCTGTGATACCGCCGTTTTCACCGATACAAAAATCGGCACCGCTGACCCGGCTGCGGATGTTGATACCGTTTTTCGTTTCGTTAATTTCTGCGATTAAACCGTACTGAGGGTCATTTAACACCGCCAACAAGTCGCTGACCGTTTTACATTCGGCGAACGATACGTTCATCGTCCGGTTGTCGTTGACGATTTGCAAGCCGGTCGGGTCAAAGTCCGAGCCGCTTCCGCCGGTCAATTCGCCGTATGACACCGGATTGCCGGGCAGCAATGGAATAGTGCCGCTGCCGTGCGTCTGACCGGTAACATAATCAGTATCAGAAAGCGTTGCGGTAATTTTCGGAAACGCAGGATCATTGCCGGCAGCATCGTTGACCGCTTTAACAATGTCGTTCGCCGTTGAAAATTCCGGATTGATACGTATCAGTACCGTATTCGTACCGGCATCATATTGGGCTGTTTCGCTTCCTGCCGCAACCAACGCATCGGCTTGCAGCGTAACCTTGACACCGTTCAAGTCCGTGCCGTTGTGCTGCCCCTGAATCAGAATATCGTTGTTCGCACCGGAAAAGGATAAATTTAATATCGGCTTTGACCCTAATATATCACTCAACAGCGTTGTTCCCGTCAGAGCCGGATTCACATCTTTGCCGTTGAGCGGCGTTTGCGAATCAAAGGGCGTATTGACTGGAATCCCCAGTTCCCTTGCTGTTGTTCCGTTGCTGACTTCGGACACAGAGAGTACCGCGTCGGAAACGATTCCCGTCTCTTTGAGAGACAGCACCAAATTATTATTTGTAACTTCAACGTTGATCGAAAAATACGGGTTGCGGAGATTTTCAAGCGTCCGTTTGACATCGCCGAGCGTTGCGCAGCGGCTTAAATCAACATCAAAGGACTGCGTCTCATTGCCGGCGGTATAATTCAGCCGGATTGCTCCTTTGGTAACGCCCTTGCCGCCGTTCAAATCGCTCAACCGGGTCTTATCGCTTGCCGTTGGATTCAAATCGGTTGTTCCCTGTACCGGACTGCTGACAGCACCGAAAACATCGGCACCGTTGACGTTCGTTTTCGATAATAAATCCATATCGCTCCAACTATACACATCGTTTGCCGTACCGCTGTATTGGATAGTATAGGAATCGTTTTGTCCCCAAAAAAACGGCAGTATCCCTGTTGTTGAACCGGCAAAGACATAACGTCCCGTATACGAATAATTACTGAAGTTCAAAAGTTGCTGAACGTTTTGCTTAATTGTATCGGCAAGAGCGGCTCGTTCGGCGGGACTTGTTAGTGTGTTGATAGCGTCGAGAGCGGCTGCCCGCACATCATTGGTGAGAGCGTTGACTCGGGAAAGCGTTGAATCGGTTGCGCCGAGAAAGGATAGCGTTGTCTGAATGTTAGCACTATTTTGTGCCTTTCGTTCTATTTCGGCTTGGACAGTGAGCGTGGAGGCAGCGTTGAACGGCGAGTCGCTGCCGTACTGATATTGCCGCTGCGACTGAACTTGCTGTTCGTATTTCGACAGCAATAACTGCGCACTGGACAGGTTACTGTATGCCCTGTTGGTTTGCATTGCCGTGCTAACCCGATTGAGTCCAAGCGGAACGATTGCCATTCTTGTTATTCGGTAAAACCCCTACGTTGTGTATTATCGGTACAAAGAGGTTTTCCGGTTCATTCGGCAGCAGTTCTATTGTTATAACCGGTATATTTTACCTGACTTATACAAGTTAAGTTTTTCGGGGCTATTGACGCTCCCGTCCCTCTGCCGCAGCATCAACACCCCCTACAGAAACAAACTATACGCCGCTTGGGCAAAAGCGCGGGCGTAGAAAATCGCATTCATTGCCGACTCCGCAAGGAGTTCCGCCTGATTCAATCTCGATGACTCCAACGCCGCGTCAATGTTCGAAATTAAACCCTCCGCCTCCGATACCGCCTCCAAATCACTCTCCAATTTCTTGCTGCTCACTGCAATCACGCTCTTTTGAACCGCTCCCAATCGCCCCCGCTGCAAAGCAATTTGCTGTACCGCCTCGTTGACAATGTTGTACGCCCGCTCTTTTCCCGCAAGCGTACTCAAATCCATCGTCCGCAAGTCTTCAAGCAAACCGCTGCTGCCGCCCAAATGAGTCGTCCGAACACTTTCAATCGCCGTACGGAATTGATTCACATCCGTTACATCCCTGCCGAGTTGAAATAACGTCCCGCCGCCGGTTATCTCAAACTTCGTTGTATCACCGGCATTCATCGTATCCGAAAGCAATGCCGAAAAAGATAAAACATCCGATGAATACTGTATGTTCCGTCCCTGTGCCGCTGCCTGTTGACCATTGACCGTTGCGAGAATATCCTTGCCCGCTGCCGTACTTGCGGCTTTACCGCCGCTGTCGGTAATCAGGTAATGCCCGTTCGGGTCAGTAATCTCCAACGTTTGCAGACTGCCCGCCGCCAGCGTTTCAAAAACAATTTTCGTTGTTCCCGTTGTTGTTGCATCAACCCGCCGTGTTACGGCAAGGTCTAAACTCACCGTTCCTGCGGAGAGCGTACCGTAACCCGATGCCGTGTTTGCCGCTGCACTGCCGGTATAGGATTGCCCCGCCGGTTTCACAACAGAAACGCCGATATAACCGTTGTCCGTTTGCGAAAGTGTTTTCAGATAAGCGGCAAGGTCATCCGCCGTTGTTGTAACATTGCCTTGAGCATCGGTTGCCAAACGGACGTACAACGTGTTCGCACCGCTGCCCAGCGTACCGCTGCCGAATTTGGCAAGCAGCGTGTTATTCGCCGCTCCGTCGTCCAGCAATTCAATTTCATTAGCAACGCCGGGTGAACCGCCCGGTGTGTAATAGCCGGTAAACTGCAAACCGGTTCCGCTGTTTGCATCGCCGAAAGTGCCGATTGATGTTCCGCCGGAAATTTGTCCGCTGCCGTTTTGCCCCGCTGCCGTATCAACTTGAAACGTGTTCCGAAAATTATCAATGTCGGCAGCATTGCCCTGAACATTGGTCGAACCATAGTTGAGCCAGCGTTTCATTTCATCGGCAGTCGGTGTTGATGTTCCGTTAGAACCATAGAATACGACAAAATCTGAACCGGATTGGACAATGCGGATTTCGCCGGATGCAAGACCGCTGTCGGCACCGACCATAATGCCGTAATCACCGCTCACGCCGTCTTTTACGGTAAAGACAAGGTCGCCGTTGTCTCCGCTGCTGCTGGCGAGAACGAACTGGTTTTGCGTCAAACCGTCTTCGGCTTTGGCAATAACACCTGTTGCGGCACTTTGAGCATTCACCAGATTAACAATGTCCGCTGCCGACATACCGGGCGTAAAGTTAAACGCCGTACCTTGGATATTCAGCGTTCCGCCGCTGCTGCCGACGGCACCTTGATTTAACGTCAACGCAGCCGCCTGCGCTTTTTCAATGACTTTCACCGTTACAGGAAGCGTTTGCGGGGTCGAAAAATTTGCCTGTGTGATATGCAGTTGCGAAATTGCGGCGGTATTCACGCCCCTCGTTTGATAGGCGAGCGAACCATCCAGAAGACGCTTGCCGCCGTAAGCCGTTGTGCCGGCAATGACGTTGACCATATTCAGGATATTATTGATTTGCTCCTGTTTCATTGCTGCCGGAATGCTGTCGTCCCAAATCAAACCGATGAGTCCGTTGTTACTTGGGTCGTTGATGTCGCCGATAAGTAATTCGGCAACGTTCGCCATCGCCGCGTCCGCTGTTGACAGGAGTTCGTTTGCTGCCGACGTGTTTTTCTGAGCGGCTTGAATACCGCGAATGTCCCGGCGCATAATGTCGCGGATAAGCAAACCGGCGGGGTCATCTTTGCCGGAATTGATGCGTTCGCCGGTCTCCAGACGTTGGATGATGCCGGCAATTTTCAGACTCATCCGGTTGAACTGGATAATCGCCTGAAGTTCAGGAAGATTGACGGGGTAGTCGAGCGAAACAGAATTGATCGGCATTGTATTGATTATGCTAAAAGGGATGTTAATGACGGTTATGATGTTAATTTAGATAAAATAGATAAAGTTGACAAGAGTAATTATACCTGATTTGACGAATTTTTTTGTTATGCCGGCGATAAAATCGGCAAAATCGGAAAATCCCGAATAATTATTAAAACCAGCAGACGATTATGCCGATGAAAGAGACGGATACGAATGCTGGAAGGATAGAACGATGCAGGTCAAGGTTTATACGCCGAAATTGATAGAGATACCGAACGATTATTTACCGGTGCTTGCGAAGCGGGCGGCTGATAGTTTGGGGATTCGGTCGAAAGAGATTGCGGCGACGCGGGGACATTTGGTGCGTCAGGCGGTACAGGATGGGCTGTTGCGGGAGTTTGACGACTTGATTTCGCCGGACGGCACGGTTGATTTGGTATGTGACCCCGGTATGGAGATACCGTTGGAGTACGAGGGACATACATTGACGTTGAGTGAACTTCTTGAAGCGTTGAAAAGCCGCCAAGGCTGGGGCGAAATGCAAACCCGCGAGGCAGCCTAAGACAACAGAGCGAGGTCTAAACTCTGCTCCTTTCGCTACTACTCAATCGCTTTGTCATACACTCTGTATGTTTTTGTCCGTATGGCACCGCCCTTTTCAAGACTGCCGCGGCTAAACGAATTCGACTCTAGTACCCACGAAAACTCCGCATTCGTGATACCGTTTTCCATCACCTTCGGCACAAGTCCGTTGAGAAGCAGCAATCCGAGTCCCTGCATCTGATACTCCGGCAAAACATTGGTGCTGATGACCCGTATCGACTTTATATCTTCTTTATGCCGCAGCAGTTTGTACAACCGCAGCGGCGAAATACGTCCGCCGATTTCCTTAATCCGCGGATTAAAGTCCGGCAAGGCAAACGAAGCCCCGACCATTTTGCCGTCCAATTCCACTGCCGTCGTTAATTGCGGCACGATAAACCATTTCAGAAAAAAAGCCATTTCCTTGATTTCTTTTTCTGACATTGGGACGAATCCCCAAGTGTTCATCAGCGATTTATTGTAAATGTAGAGAAACCGCTCGACATCTTTCTGGAAATTCTTTTTATTGACCGGACGAATTTTTGCTCCCGTCCGTTCTTTGAGACGGTCGCACATCGGCTGTAATTTTTCGTTTATCTTCGGAAGCATTCCGATTTCGCCCCAATAGGCATATAAATCCTGCGACTTTTTGAATCCGCTGTCTTCAAAAAGTTTTTCATAATACGGCGGATTATACGTCATCATAAACATCGGCGGGGAATTGAACCCTTCTATCAGCAGTCCGAGAGTATGATTCAGCGACGGATTGACCGGTCCCCGCATCACGCTGCATCCGTGCTGTTTAAGCCAAGCGGCGGCTTCGGCAAACAGCCAGCCGGCAACGTCTTTGTCGTCAATGCAGTCGAAAAAGCCGATAAAGCCTACGGCATCATTGTAACGGTCGATATGTCCTTTGTTCCAAACGGCACAAATACGTCCCTTGACGTTTTTTCCGTCCGCTGCAATGAATGCCTGACATTCATTGTGTTCGTAAAACGGGTCTTTGTGTCCAAAAAAACTAAATCCAACGAGACCGCTTTGCTCGATACGCATTTGCGGCACCCAATACGGGTCATCCCGATAAATTTCCCAAGGGAAATCCAGAAACGCTTTTTGTTGAGACCGCGTTTTTGCAGGATAGACTTGCATAACAGGCAGAGTATGACAGCAGGGTTGGTTTGCGGCAGATTGTGTTGCGGTTTTATGTTATTTCGACGGATTCGCCGGTTCACCCGTTTCCTTCGCGGTCTCTTTGTTTTCCGTTTTCTTTCTTTCCGACATTATCGCCGACATCGGCAGAGCGTCCTCCCACCAAAGTTGAATATGCACCGGTTCTGCCTTGATTTTGCTTTTTGGAGTATTGTCCTTTGGAGCATCTTCATCAGAGCCGGCTTCCGGTTCCGGTGTCTTGTCATCTCCCTCTTTCTTTTTCTTCGGCATTACGTCTCCATTCCATGCTTTGCCTTCCGTGACTGCCGCATACTCTGCACAACTTAGACGGTGTCTCAACGAGGCAGGGGCGGCTTTCTGCGTCTCCTCTTCGGAGTTAGCATCGAAATTTCTTTCACGAAGGCATTGTATTAGTCCTTTGTCCGTTATAAGAAAGATTTGGTCAGTTTCATTGTTGAATAGAATCTGCTCAAAGACGCGGGCATCAAAACGGTGCAATACCGCACCTGTTTCTTTGTTCAGCACCGCTAGTTTTTTCGCCGAATCCAGGACGTACAACCGCTGTTTGGAGGAAGCAACAAACTGCGACACGTCCGGTACAAACCAATACTTCTTCTCGTCTATCTGCCGGTCTTGTACTTTTGCTCCGTCGAGTAAATCGAAATGATGAAGTCCGCCTTTCGTTGCAGCCGCCTTGACCGGTGCATAAACATCTCTGCCGATAACAGCTATCGGTTCGGTCAATTCCCCTCTTGTTGGAAACTGCCAGAGAACGGTTCCTGTTTTGGCGTTGACTGCAAAAATGTATGTTGCCCTGCCTCCGGTTACCAGTATTTCCGGCACGCGGACTCTCTCGGCAGTATCGTCATTTGCGGGAATCGGTTGATTTGCCGCCGGACTTGCCATCATTTCCTTGTGTCCGGGCATTTCTCTTTGATATGTCCGGGTTTTATCAAGATAATAAGTCTGTGCCGATGAATTCACGCGATACTTCAGGGACATTTCGTTTGCCGATAAATTGTTGATACCCGCTGCATACAAATAACCTTGCTGCGTTACCCAAGACAGCAGTTCAGAATGTACGATGCCCCTTTCTTGATTTTTTCCGTCTTCCGTCCATTCTCTCGGCTCGAAAATTTGCAGCGGCAAAACCGGTTTTGTATGGACTGTCCCCATTGCCGCACAAGTTATCGGTATCGAGTGAGTATCATCGATGAGAATATCGTCCGGCGTTTCGTCCGGCGTTTCACTGCGGCGCAGGGACGCTTTCGTGTCTTCAAATTGTTCAACAATTTTTTTGAGTTTAGGGTCATCAAAGTCTTCTGATTTCTCCGCTGCCGCTTTTTTAATTTTATCCCGTTCGCGTTTTTCAGGCGGTATCCGCTTCAGCCGAATAGCCTGTATTGTTTGATTTGCCAACGGAACATAAACGTAATTTTCGCTCATTTGCAGAGGAGCGGCTGGAATGTTCGTCAATTCGACCTGATAGAGCAGTTTGCCGGAATTACGTCCGAAAATAAAAATGTCTAAACCGTTGCATACGGAAACGACCCGGCTGTTGACTGCCGGTTCGACAAGTGTTTGTCCCCGTGTGCCTAGTTCACGGGACCAGAGCCACTGCCCTGTTTCTGAGTTGAGAACGTGAAGGTTTGCGTCACTTGTAACGATAAACATCTGTCCGCCCTCGACAATCGTATGAAGTACTTTACTTTGGTTTGAAAGTACTTTGACCTGATGAAACCAAGTCCGGGTCAATCCGAGCGGGATAACGTCCTGCGGTTTTAAGAGCGGAACCTTTTCGTTTGCGGCGAGCGGAGATGTGAACAGTAACAGGCAGATACCGGCTGCCGTTGCGTAGGAAAGTTTCATTGGGCAAAAAGTCTATCGGAGGATGACGTAGAGTGTAGCAGAAACATCGGCGCAAGACAAGTTGCGGATGAGTAACGAGTTTTTAGCATATTTGCGTTTTCGCCCCGTTGGGGGCTATTTTGGCAAAAATTCTCAAAATTCTTAAAAATTCTTTCAGAATTTACCGAATTTTTGGTAGTTTAGACAAAATAGATGATACAGATAAACGTGTCCGGCACGTGCCGAAACGACTTACTGATATATCACGTAAGTCAATTAGTTTTTGTAACGAAAAACCTTTAAGCACCTGTATCTCAAGATGAAAAAGGGAAATGATCATCGCGAAGCCACTAACCACCAGCAACTAATAAAAAGCGGTCTTCGCGCCTTCGCGATGAAAAAACGGTTCCGGAACAAATCTATCAAAATGTGATGTTGATTCCGGCTTGTCCGATGTGGGCGGTGAAGTTGTTGGAAAGTTCGCCGTCGTAACGTCCGAATATTGTTATGTTGTGGCGGACTTTTGCGTCTAAACTTGTTCCAATACGTAAGCGGTTTTTGGCAACTGGATTGCCGATGATTGTGAATGTGTTGCCGCCAGTGTAACGCGCCGCCGTAAAGACATTGCCCTTGCCGTAATCATACACCCAACCCAAATTCAATGCCGGATTGATAATCCCGCCATTCTCTAATCGCACCGTCCGACCTAAACGTACTCCAATCGTTTGCAAATATGAATCATTTTGATTATCGTGTACCGTTGACATCAATTGACCGCCGGTTTTTTCATTGTAGGCGTTTTCGTCAATGCCGATATAGTCAAAAGCAAAATACGATTGTACGTCAAAGGAATCAAATCGCAACTTTTTTGCAACTTCAAACGCTGTGAACCATTGATTCGCATGATGACGGCTTTGCAGATTGGCAAAATTAACGATGTTCCGCTCAATTTCATAATTATTGTACGAATAACCTGCCGAAGCGGAAAATGTCCAATCATCGTCGGTCGTAAATGAACCGTAAGCAGTTATCAAAGATTGATCCAACGTGCCGTTTTGCAAACGGTCATTTGTTTTCATATCGGCATACGAGCCGGAAAAACCCAAACCGGCAATCCATGACCGGCTAATGCGTTTGTCCAAACCGAGATGAAATCCGCCAATATTTGCACGATAACCTTGAATCAATGCCGTATCGTCTTGTTGCAGGAAATCGCCGAAGCCTTCAAACCACGCATTAAAACCTGACGAACAGCCCGCAGACGAACAAGGATCACTTTGACCAAGCAAAATATCCATATAACGCTTCGGTCTGTTATCGTTCAAAAACCGGAGCCGGTCATAGTTGGAACGGTTGAAGCGAACTACGTTGCGTTGCGAAATTTGGAACAAAGCACTGTTCAAAGCGGGTAACGCCTGATTGATTGACCGGAGCGGGTCGGATTGCGAGCCGATAAATGTACGTAAATCCTTGGCAACTGTACCGCTGGGGGCGTTGCTAATCGAGTCAATGAGTCGTTCTTGATTCGTGTTCAAAGTCCAAGCCGGTACGATACCTCTTACTGACAACGAAATGATTTTAGAAGTTGCATTCACATTCACGCCGAGCAATTCTACCGGCAATAAGGAATCCGATTGAAAAACGAGAGAATTTGTTCCGTCAGATACCGTAATCGAACCGTCCGCCGCTACCGTTGTTACATTTTGTGCCGCAATCGAAGTACCGGCAAATTGGACGTTGCCGCCTGCTTCAAAGACATTAATCCCGCTCACGGTATCGGCACTGGTCAAGCCGTTGCCGGCAACAAGAACCGTTACATTTTTTGCTGCGGATGCTGTTGAGGAATCGTTGACGAAATCAATATTG
>JAITOZ010000118.1 GCA_031289675.1 Planctomycetaceae bacterium | reverse complement strand
CGGTTTGTCGGCGGGACGATTAGGACGTATTAAGGTTTTACCGACCTTGCAGACGGAATCGCATCCTGAAATTTTTGTTGCCGGCGATTTGAGTTTTCCCGATGGAATGAATCCGCCGATGGTTGCTCCCAATGCTATCCAACAGGGAATTCAAGCGGCGGAGAATCTTGTGCGGATGGTGCGTAATACGCCGCAGAAACCCTTTTTTTATCACGACAAAGGGGCGATGGCGGTCATCGGCAGAGGTGCCGCCGTAGTATGCAGCGGCAAGATGGTATTGACCGGCTGGCTTGCGTGGGTTCTTTGGCTGTTTGTTCATTTAACGTACCTTGTCGGTTTTCACAATCGAATGATGGTGATGTTTAACTGGGCATGGGACTATTTTTTTTCTGAACGTTCGGTTCGTCTCATTTTCCGAAACAAGCGGAATGAAGATTGACTCAGCAAGCAATGAATTGACAATCGAGGATTATACTGGAAATAACTGTGACTTTGGTTTTTCAGGAATACGAATCAAGCGAAATATCGAAACAATGCCACAAAACCAATAAACATTTTGTATCTTTTCGTCATTTCGTATGTTCCGTATCCAAAAAAAATCAGGTGCGATTCGTATGGTCTGCCGGCATTTTATCCCCCGCCAAGGACAACAGCAAAGCGGTGAGTGACTAGCGATGACGAGTGTTCACTGCTGTATGGTATGATTTGTCACTCGATACTTTGTTATGGCTTTTGTTTTGATACACCTATTTCTCTTGTCATATCGGCAATGTCTTTCACTTTCAGCAGCCTTGATGCGTTGAATACCACGAAACACGAACCGGCATTGTGTACCAACGCTCCCATAACAGGTCCCAGTATGCCGGTTGCCGCCAAACAAACGGCAACGGCATTGATGCTCATTGACAACCAGATATTGCCGATAATAATCCGCTTTGTTTTTCTTGCCAGCCGGATTAAAAAGGGAAGAAGCGATATATTGTCTCCCATCAAAACCACATCTGCTGTATTGATTGTCAAATCGCTGCCGATTTTCCCCATCGCAATTCCGGCATCAGCCGTTTTCATTGCCGCTGCATCATTCAATCCATCGCCGACCATACCAACGCTCTTGCCGGTTTTTTGCAATAATTCAATCCTTTCCGTTTTGTCCGCCGGTAAAAGATTAGCCTCAATCCGTTCCGCTCCGGTCAGCAGCCCGATATGCTCTGCCGCCCGCTCGTTGTCGCCGGTTAACAATACCGTCCCGATACCCGACAGATGCAGCCGGCGGATGACCTCCTTTGCTGTTTTTCGAACTCCGTCGGCAAGCGAAAGCAGCCCCAGCAAGCGGCGGTTTTCACCGCTTTCGGCAACGTAAATCACCGTTTCTCCCCGCCGAAAACATTCGTCCGCACGCTGCTGTGTTTCGGTATTTATCGTAACATTAAAACGTTCAAGGAGACGTTCATTGCCGGCAATGATGCGCTGACCGTTTATGGTAACACTAATTCCCTGTCCCTGAATCATCTCAAAATCTTCTGCCGGAAACAGCGTCAGATGCCGCTCCTCTGCTGCTGCAACGATGCACGCGGCCAAAGGATGTTCCGAGTATTTCTCTGCCGAAGCCGCCAACGAAAGAACGGCTAACGACTCATCGCCCGTCATCTCTTGTCTTTCACTCAAATTTTGTATTTCACATAACTGCGGTTTTCCGTAAGTTAATGTTCCCGTTTTGTCAAAACACAGCACATTGATTTTGCCGAGCCGTTCCAACACTTCACCGCTGCGTATCAGGATACCCTTGTACGAGGCGTTACCGATGGCAGCAATGACCGCTGTCGGCGTTGCCAATACCAGCGAACACGGGCAGAACACCACCAAGATAGTAATGCCGCGTTTCAATGCCTCTTCGCCGGAAGTTCCTAAGACAAAATAACCCGCAGCAGCAACAGCGGCGGCAGTGAACAAGGCAACAGGAATCAAAGCGGCAGCCCAGCGGTCAGCAATGCGTTCCAGCGGCGATTTCCGTCCTTCAGCATCTTTAATCAACTGAATCATTCGGGCAAAAGACGAATCTTTGCCTACGTTTGCGGCCCGCATCGTAAAAGAACCGAAGCGGTTGACCGTTCCGCCGAAAACAGTTTCGCCGGCGGCTTTATCGACCGGCATCGATTCGCCGGTGAGAACAGATTGGTCTATTGAGGTGATACCGGTCAAAATTTCACCGTCAACGGGAACCGTTTCACCCGGTAAAACACGGAGAATATCGCCGCTGCGGACTTCTGCTGCCGCGATGAATTCCTCTTCGTGAACATCTGCGCCTTCTGATAGGCTGTTGCCTGATTGAATTCGCCTCGCCGTCTGCGGTGTCAGGTTGACCAGACTTTCGATGCCTGTTCGGGCTTTTGTAACGGTACGTTCTTCGAGCCAATGTCCCACCGCCATAATGAAGGCGATTTCACCGGCAGCGAAAATGTAGCCGTGTCCGTGATGCCCCGTCTGAAAGGAGAACCCGGCAATGACCGAAGCCGTGATACCGGTGGAAACTAACACATCAACGGACAATTTTCGTTGGACGAGGGACTTTCCGGCTTGCCAAAAAATCGGCGTACCGCAAAGGACGGCGGCAATCCACGCCGGTTCCCACGCCGGTTCAAACGGCAAAATAGGCAGAAAAGACACCGCCAGCGAAACTCCCGACAAGAGGACAAAAAACGGCTCCAGTTTTTCTTCATAGAGTGCTTGCAAAAACGGCGGCTTGACGGACACCGGACGGCAATGAGGACAGGACATCGTTGCAAATAACAAAAAGAACGTGATGAAATTTTTCCCCCATTATAACATACGCGGCGCAACGAAGCGCAAGCAAAATCACAAGCAAAATCGGTTGCACTTTTGCCGGTCACTAGACAATTATTTTAGGGGCTGGCATAGATAATATCTTAGCACAGGCGGGTGTAATATGCTTTAGGGTATGACAATCAAGGGTTCTCGTCTCTCTTTGAGACAGTCACAAAAGTTGCTCGAGTTTTTTGTT
>JAITOZ010000013.1 GCA_031289675.1 Planctomycetaceae bacterium | reverse complement strand
GCTTGAAGAACCGGCATTTGAGGAGGCAGCAAACGGAAATAATCTTGCGATGCAATCTCCTCAATCAATTCACGAAACTCGGTTTGCCAATGTATTAAAAAAAATTAGGAAACAACGCCAGACAGAAGTATAAATCAAATCAGCGGCAACATTTGTAAATGCTTTTTTGAACACTCAATTCGACAACTTAAATACAGAAGCCGACCAATGCAATTGTTTTACAGTTTGCCGTTATTCAATTTGCGAATATTTTCTAATTCAACTTCTGCAAATTTTGTACGTTTATTTTCAAAATATTCATAAGTTGCCTTTTCCTTGTCAGACCATTGATTCGCTTCAACATACGAACCACAAAACGGAATACATAAATCTATCCAACAAGCGACAAGTTGTTTTTCTTCCGCCGAAAGATTGACGTTGTAATGTTTCGGCTCTAAAAAATTTATTATTTTACTTTTTGCTGCACCGTAAGCGTAAGGCTCTAACATCGTCGGACGGCATTGCGAACTAATCCAATTCACAAACGCATTATTGCCATATCCATAATTTGTCAAATTTAAATACGAAGCCGAAAAATTCCGCAACGCCCGTTGTGAACGGTCACCGTTATTGGGCGGACGATTCCAATCGTATGCAAGAACTTTCCCGCTTAAATCAAGAGCAGATTGTTTGGCAGCAACATCATCGTCTTGGGGAACACTCCCGTTATGGCACGAAACGCAATGTTTATCCCAAATCGGCTGTATTTGCCGCGGATAACTAAAACCTGCCGATTGCTTTTCGGCAACTCCTCTTGCCCTATTTACGCCAAGATACGACCCGACAGAATCAATACCGCCGTTTTTGTAAGCATCGGGAAGCAATTTTTGAGGTAGTTTTTGTTGCGCTAATGTTACTCGTTTTGCTATTATAACGCTGTTTTTATCTTCATGGCAACCGATACAGGCAAATGTTTCTCCCGGTTGCAATGTTGACCAACTTCGCATTGTTTGCACAACATAGCCCTTTTCGTCCAATAATTGAAAATAGATCGGCGTGCGTGCGGGAACTTCAAAATAAACACTTCCATCATCTTCCACCAGCAATTCACCTAAAACATGTTTGACATCCCATGATCCGTTGTTAATCGAAATGGGAGTACGAACATGCGACCGACCGCCTTCTCCTTTGTTTGAGTTGGTTTGGATAACAGCGGCGCGAAACTCTAACGCAACAACACGCAACTTTTTGACCGTTCCGCGACGAATACCTTTCAGACCGGGACCCGCGTAAACATCTTGCACATAATATTTTCCGGTACTTTGTGTCAGGTCAACTTGTGATGCTTTGAGAATCGGCTTTTCCCGTACAATGAGCGGCGATTGTTGTCCTGAAGAAATTGTCGGGTCATAAGCCAAAAGTTCACGCCGACCATCAATATCAAACCAATATATTCCAAATGGTGTTTTGTAGCGTTCGTTATAAAATCCGCCTATTTGAGTTTCGGGGTAAACACCTTCCGGCAAATAAGCGACAAGAAATTCTCTTTCGTTAATTGCAAATGGATATTGGAACAATTCGCCGCCTTGCCCTAAGCGGTCAATTTTGTCGGCTTTCGTTTCGCGAATAGGCGCAATCAATTGTACGCCTTGATTTTCTTGAGTGCCGCGCGCCCTGTCAATCATAATCAATTTACCGATTTGCGGTGTATGATGTCCAGAGGCAATCGCAATAACTTTTTCGGTACCGGGAACACCGCGAGCATGCAATATCGAAGTTGGAAACCAAGAATTATTGCCGTAAAATTCTGTTTGTGCAGTTCCGTCAGGATTCATCATAAAGAGCGGTTGCGCCCAGATTTGACTTCTGTCGTTGTACTCCCAACGTGTATAAATCACCGTTCCATTGTCAAGAACTTGCGGATAATTTGTATGCACTTGGTCAAAACCGATTCGACGTACAAAATTACCCTTTCTATCACAAGTATAAATATTCGCAATCTGCGGCAAATCACAATCGCACGCTTGCGAACATCTCGTTGAAAGATACACGATATTGTCGTCCGGCAACCAACACGGCTCTGTATCACTAACGGCTTTGTCTTTCGTAATTTGTACTACGTTATTATTGTTCGATAAATCCATAACGTAAAGATGATAATCGTCTTCATCGAAACTATTCCTCATAGAAAAGACAATTTTTGTAGCGTCGTATGAAACTGCGGGATCACGAAGGAGACCTGTTTTTGTTTCAAAAAGAACCTTATTTTCAATTTTGCCGTCTGCATTTATCGTCAACAAACAGAGTTGCGCACCCGGTCGCAAATCACCATATCGCATTACTCTTTGCTGGTCAGTCAAATCGTCTGTCCACGAGTAATGAGCAAGCCCGCCCATAACAGAATGTTTTGCATAAACAAGATTAAACGGTGTTTGGGTTGTGGTCTCTTTCTTTTTGCCGATGAGAATTGCGATCCGTTTTTGACGGCGTAACTCGCATGATTTGATATAAAGTTCTTTCCAACGCGGATCGTTGCCCGCAACAGACTCAAGCGTTTTCGCTGTTTCTGCAAGCGATTTGTCATCGACTTCCGAAAGCACTTTTTGTACCATTGCTGATTCAATTTTAGCATTTTCCGATGATTGAAAGCAGTCATTGATTTTCAATCCGTGATCCTGATACATCCAATCTTGATACAAACGTTCTATCGGAAATGGACTTGAAGCCTCCTCCGCAAAAGTTTGTGTACAAAAATTTGTACAAGTGTCGGACACAAAACTGCAAACGACTATAAATGCCGCAACAGTTATAGAGCAACTTGTTTTACGCATAGCAAAACATCTCCTTTTAATTTTTGTTGGTTGTGTTGATTAAATTGTCAAATCCAGTTGAATTTTGGGGCTTGACAAATTTAGAGTGCTGCTATCTATTGAAATTTGGTTATTGATTGTACAGGTGAAAGTTTTCGGCGAGGAGGGATAGCGTTCTGCCTTGTACTTTGTCCGGCATCGGAAAAGTTCTTGACTATGCTTATAATAAACATTGTAAAAATCCTCAAACTTTTCGTAATGTTCATTATACAATATTTTCTTCTTAAAACTTCCAAAGTCGTTCAATTAATTTCAAAAACGGCTCCTTGCCGGTGTAGTTCATCTGAACGAGACCATATTCGCCGGATTCTTTGTACAGGAGAAAGTACGAGCGGATAGTCTGTTCGTCGAGAAGAAGAGCCTCGCCAACATCGGACGGCGACCAGCCGCTGCCGAGCAATATCACCGCGTTGACACGATAAGCCTTCCGCTTGTCGTGCGATGAAATCTCCTAAGCGAATCAATCTCCGCCGAAGTCAAACAATAATCGTTCATCATCGTAAATCAAACAATTTTCTCTCTTCGACTTGCAATAATTTAACACTTCTCCCCAAATTATGCAAGACCAATTTTCAATAGACAGCAGTATAATAGCGCAAGGCACGAAAAACACGGAATCATTTTCGCATTGTTTCGTTGTTTCGTGTGTTTTGTGCTGAACAAAATAGAGTACTGGACACGGACTTCTGGATAATGTCAAGCGGAGTAAAAAAGCGCAAGCAAAATCGGCTGCGCTTCGTACATTATACAGGTACCGATTCGATTGTCCGCTCTGTTCGTTTTCCTCTTGTGTAAGATGTCCTATTTCTGTACTATCCGCAGAGTCAGACACCTATTCGCCGTTCTACGATGATAATGAAACCGTTACAGATTATTCTTTTTGCCGCCGTCGTCCAGTGCGGTTTCGCTCCGGCAGAAACCGTATCGCTGACACCGCATTATCTCCCGATGTCGCAAATTGAACAAACCCTCCGTAACGTTCTCAACGATAAAATAACGCTCTGTCAAATCCGTTTTGACGCTCAAAATAACCGCATTATCCTCGACGGCAGCCATAATCTGTGCAGCCAATTTTCCGCCTTTATTCAATCGGTTGACCAGCCGGCACCGAGTCCCGGAAGAGAGCGGCGGTTCATTAAAGTCCAGAACACAAGCCCCCAAGTGCTTGTTAGAGCCTTTGAATCTTACCGTGTTCCGAAACAAGTCAATCAAAACGGGAATCCCTCCGGCACACTGCCTGTTCCGGTACGGAATCAGCCGAATTCTCTGTTACCTCATCCTCTCTTGGAATATAAGCCGACAGACACACGTTATAACCGCCGGCATCCGTTCAATGCCGTTGAGCAAGTACAGTATCAGGCGGAGAGCAGCGGTACGAATTCCGGTAGACCAACGTCTTCCGCCGGCAATACTCTTCAAGGCGGCAGCGTGCAGGACGGCGGCGGACAAAATGCACAAGCCGTTGATATTGCCAGCGATTTTCGTTACCAAATTCTTCCCGATTTAGACGTTGTCGTTATTGACGCAACAGGAGCCGAAGTGGCCCGATTTACCGATATGATTCGGCAAATTGAAGCGTTGAGCAAAATTGCCGAACCGCAAATTGAAACGGTCTTTTTGAAAAACGTCAACTGCATATCGCTTAACAACGTGATTGCCCAGATTTATGTTGATATTTTCAAAGCAGCCCAGGGAGCCGTAAAAGTTCTTCCGATGATTGACCCCAATGCGATGCTCCTTATCGGCTGGGGACAGTCGCTTGAGACGATGAAAAAGTTGATTGCCGAATTAGATCAACCGGTTGCATCCGCCGATTCCCGTTTGAAGGTTTTTACATTAAAGCACGCTTCGGCTCCCCACGTGATAGGAGTTTTACGGGGAACGTTTCCGACACCGCCTCTCAATTCCGGTTTTATGCCCCGTGTACAAATGTTTTCTGATACGCGAACAAACTCGCTGATAGTGCAAGCCGCCCCGAACGAATTGAAAGACATCGAGCGCATCATTACAGAAATTGACGTATCGGCAGCGTCCGTCAAGTTACAAGTTAAAGCGTTCAAGTTAAAGCATACGCTTGCTTCCGATATGGTTACCGTTTTGACGAATGCGGTTGCATCGGGAACCAGCGGAACGGCGGACCAAAAATTCCCGGCACTCGAATTACTCGTGGAAGACGAACACGGCAAACGGTTAATCGAATCCGGTATTTTATCTGATGTCAAATGGAGTGCGGATGTCCGCAACAACACGGTTATTGTAACAGCACCGGCAGAGAGTATGGATTTTATCGAAGAACTGATAGCGAAAATTGACGCACCGGCAGCGGCTGCCGAAATCAAGATTTTTCCTGTCATTCACGGCGATGCAAATGCTATCGTCAAAGCATTGCAGGCGTTGCTGCCGTCGCAACTGGACGGTCAAACGGGACCGCAACTGCCGGGGGCTGCCGATGAAGACAATTTAATTCCGGTACGTTTTGCCGTTGATGCACGGATAAATTGTATTTTGGCTGCCGGTTCTCCGGGCGATTTGAAAATCGTCGAAGCATTGGTGTTGAGTCTCGATAGAGAAGACCAGCAGTCCCGAAAGGAAACGGTCTATGAATTAAAAAGTATGAAGGCGGCAGACGTTGCGCTGGCAATCAACGAATATGTCCAGAGCCGGCGGACTATCCAGCAGGCTTCGCCGGGCGTTATCAGCGCATATCAGCAGATTGAAAGCGAAGTTATCATCATTCCCGAACCGCAGAGCAATACGTTGATTGTCAGTGCAACACCGAAGTATTATGATGAAATTGTTTCACTCATTAAGGAAATCGATAAATCGCCGCCGCAGGTTCAAATCCGGGTTCTTATCGGCGAAGTCGATATGACCGACACGCACGAGTTCGGTATGGAATTCGGTATTCAGGATTCGCTGTTATTTAACCGGAGTTTGCCGGCAAGCGTCGGCGGAGTTACGGGAGCGTTAAGTCCGGGGTTTCTGTTCGGCGACCCGTCAAGCGGTTTGCCGCTCGGCAGCGTCTCGCCGGGGAACGTTGGAACGCAGATGCTGACGAATTACGGGACAGGGCGCATCGGCAGCGAAACGGGATTCGGCGGTATGGTATTTTCCGCAAGCAGCGAATCCGTCAGTATTCTTATCCGTGCCTTACAGGAAAATAACAAATTAGAAATTTTGAGTTGTCCGTCCATAACGGCGATGAACAATCAGCCGGCGGTGATTCACATCGGGCAGAATGTTCCACGATACCGCGGAGCAACTATCAGTACAACGTCAACAAACGTGAACGTTTCCGATGAAAAAGTCGGCTTGATGCTTCAGGTTACGCCGAATATCAGTCCCGAAGGAAGTATCGTGATGTCCGTTGTGGCGACCAAGTCCAAAGTAAATCGTAACGCCAATGAAGCCGTTAATATCGGTACATCATCTGACGGCAAAGCCGTTGTATCGCCGCCGATTGATTTAATCACCGCCGCAACAATGATTAGTGCCGCAAACAACGAAACCGTCGTTCTCGGCGGTCTGTTGACCAAAGAAAATCAGGCACGGAACCGCAAAGTGCCGCTGCTCGGCGATATTCCAATGCTCGGAAAACTGTTCCGTTACGATTATACAACGTGTCAAAAAAAAGAGTTGCTGATAATCCTGACACCGCGAATCATTCGGGACAAAAAAGATATGGAAGAAATTAAGCAAATGGACGTTGCCCGAATGAATTGGTGTCTCAATAACGTTTCCAAAATTTACGGCGACATCGGAACGTACAACGTCATTGCCGACAAACCGTACACCGGCAATGCAGCGGTAATTAAACCGGACGAGATGCCGGCACTCGCTCCGGGTATTCCCGCACCGGTACTGCCGAAGAAAAAGGAGTAAAACCGGAGCCGGTTAGAATTTTTTGCTTTGTTATTTGTATAGTTCGTACTCCAAAATAAAATCGAAGTTACAATAATTTTCAGTATATGAAAACGTTCTTTACTATTCTCTGTTTTCCGTTTTTGCTTCTTCGTGCCGTTGTGCTTTCGCCGTGGGGACTTATTGCGCCGATAACACTTCTCGTGCTGATTTTCGCTCTCCGTTATATCGAACAAACACCGCAGCAACTTGCCGGCTATTACGCCGCTCAATTTGCGGAATGCGATGAAAACGAAATACCGACACTCATCAACGTCTTAATCAAACTGGACGATGCAGGAATCGGCGGTCTCGTTCAAGGTTTCACTTCCGAGAGAGAATCTGTTTTTAATGCCTGCCGGGACACGCTGCAAAGCGAATATGAAAGACGGCGGGATGATGAACATTTTTATCAACTGCTCTCGTCCGCCCTGTTAAAGCACTGCGGTCAATTTCATCCGGCTGCACAATGCGAAGCCGTACGTTTTATTGAACAGATATTATCGCAGCGGACAAAGGCGGATAGAACATCAGCCGCATCGTTAAAAGCAATTTCATCAGAAACGACATCGAATTGCGAACAACTGTTAGTGCGGCTTAACAGCACCCGCCGTACAATGACGGAGCCGAACCGACCGGAAACGGCAGCGCAGTCCGCAATGACTGCCTCTCTCCGCAGCCGCACGGTGCAGCCGGTCTTGGTTGCCGCAAACGGGAAAAAATTTGAACCGCAAACACAGCGTCAGGATATTGTTACAAATAATCAGCAATATGCTCTTGACCGGTTATCTGTTCCGCGTGCTGAACGTATCGCCGCATTTCAGCGCAGCGGTCTGCCGAACACCGCACTGCCGGAAGACAATGCGCCGCTGACAGCGGCTGTACAAATACCGGTAAGAGCGGCACCGGCAAGTACCTCGGCGAAAATTGCTCACAATTATAATTCTGTTACAAAACCGGACGATACAACTTCTCCGCCGGATATTACGGAGAGTTACCGTAACGAAAAATTGCCGGACGGACGGAGGACAGATTCTTTTATTCCCCCTGATTTACGCGATATTCCGCTTGACCGTCTGCCGAACTTGCCGGTGATGCAACTGATGCAGATGCTTCATCATCCGAATCCGAATTATGTTATGGCGGCACGTAAGACGCTCACGGAGCGGGAGGGTTTTCTGGATACGCATTTGAAACTGGCGTGGCGGCTTTATCATCCGTCGGTACTCGTGCGGCAGGAAATTATTGCTATGCTGCCGCATACGGCAAACGTTCAGCCGGAGGCTTGGCTTGCCGTATTATTGGACGACCCAAGCAGTGAAGTCCGTTATCAAACAGCAGCGTTTTTAGCAACGGGAAATAATCCGGCGTTACAAAAACTCTTGATAGAACACGCCAAGCGGGACACGGACAGCCGGATTGTTGACCTTGCTGACCGGCTGCTGGAAGCACAGCGAAACATCAGACGGTAAATGAACGGCAATGTTTTAGTTCCAAGCCGGTTAATTTTTTATTAAACCAACGGAGAACACAGAGTTCATAGAGAACAGAAAATTATTCCCTTAAAATAACTCTCTGCGGTCTCCGTGTCCTCTGCGGTTTTTTACATTAAATAATGATGCCCCGACGCGGAGTAAAAACAATTAGTGATAATGCCGATTTATCATCCGTCTTAAAATTACCGGAGGATTTATCCAAGCCGCTCGATATGCAGCAGGTTTTCAGACGTTTTGCACCTCTGGAACTCGAAATCGGTTCGGGCAAGGGAATGTTCATCAACAAGGCGGCAAAAGAGCGTCCCGAACATAACTTTCTCGGCATTGAAATAGGCAAAAAATATGCCCGGTTCTCGGCGGCAAATCTGCTGCGGAACAAGTTGACAAATGCGCGGATGATATGCGGCGATGCGGCAGCGGTGCTGCGGGATTGGATAGAGCCGAATTCGCTTTTTGCCCTTCACATCTATTTTCCAGACCCCTGGTGGAAGCGGGCGCACCGCAAGCGGCGGATTTTGCGGACGGATGTTGTCAGTCTCATCGAAAGCAGACTGCAATCCGGCGGTACGCTGCATTTCTGGACGGATGTTGAGGAGTATTTTCAATCGGCATTAAAATTATTGTCAGCGGAAACGAATCTGACAGGTCCGTTGGACGATTCAGAAACGCCGCAAGCGGACGGCGGAAGCATTGATTACAACACCCATTTTGAAAGACGCACGCTTTTGCACGGCGAAAAAGTTTTTCGTGCAGAATATAGGAAGAGAACGGGCGAGACAAAATAATAAGGTATCGTTAACTGATTTATCGTTTTGCCGGCATTAGACTTGTTCCCCAACCGTTTTTTCTTTTAATTGCGAAGGAGCGAAGACCGCTTCTTATTAGTTGCCGGTGGCTCGTGACGAGTTTTCGCTTCCGAATTCTCTCCGCATTTACTCGCCACTCGCCACTAATCACTCGCCACTCGTCACTTTCTTTGCGCCTTCGCGATTATCATTTTCCTTTTTCATCTTGCGGTTTACGCCGTAATTGGCGAGGGAGATTTTATCGGCTGCGCCGCCGAATCGCTTCAAATTTTCGTAACGCTTCGGCATTGAAATCCTCCTTGATTAAAAAACGGACTTTGCCGGAAAATAATCGTCAACACACCCTGGAAATTGGAATATTATTTACTAGTCTTCAACTCTTCGTACATCTTGTACGCCTGCTCCGGTTTTGCCCCTTTGTGAACGACTTCCCGAACACTTTGAATCATCGCCGCCGGATTTTCCGATTGGAATATGTTGCGTCCCATATCGACACCTGATGCCCCGTCATTGATTGCCCGATACGCCATCTCCAGCGCATCCTTTTCCGGCAATTTTTTCCCGCCGGCAATAACAATCGGCACCGGCACAGAATTGACAACCTGCGCAAAGTCTTTTTCACAATAGTACGTTTTGATAACGTGTGCCCCGTTCTCGGCACAGACACGGCTAGCCATAGACAGATACCGGGCATCCCGAACCAATTCCTTGCCGACCGCAGTAACCCCCATCGTTGGAATTGAGTATTTTGTCCCCAAATCGACAGTCTTTGTCAGGTTGCGTATCGTCAATCCTTCGTGCTTCGGGTCGCCGAGAGAAACCATTACGGCAAGAATTGCGGCATTGACCCGAAGAGCCTCTTCGATGTCCATAATACATTCGTCGTTGAGGTCGGTTAAAATCGTCGTACCGGCAGAAAACCGCAGCGACAGCGGCTTGCGGAGTGTCGGCGGCACAATGCTGCGCAATGCCCCGCGGGTACACATAATACAGTCGGCATATTCTATCAGCGGGACAATCGTCAGGTCCATTCGTTCGAGACCGGTGGTCGGTCCCATTATGTACCCGTGGTCGAAAGCGAGCATTACCGAGTTGCCCGATTTAGGGCAAAATATCTGTGCCAGCCGGTTTTTCATTCCCCAATCAAGGTTGGCACTGCCTTTGAGAAAAAAGCCCTCCGTTTTTTGAGGGATACCGATTCCAAAACCTTTACCTGTTTGTACGCTGTCGTTGTCCGGCATTTTTGTTAGGGGTAAGTGATTGCGATTCCAATTCCAGCCGAGGGTTATTTTAGCAAATTTTGGGAAAAAGTCAAATCATTCAAGCAACAGCGGGTGCAGTTACGGCTTGTCCAGTCCACATTTTGGCTCATTTTGGATCAAGAATGACTCATTCTGGATCAAGAATGCCTCATTTTGGATCAAGAATGACTCATTCTGGATCAAGAATGCCTCATTTTGGATCAAGAATGACTCATTTTGGATCAAGAATGCTCCATTTTGGATCAAGAATGACTCATTTTTGATCAAGAATGACTCATTTTGGATCAAGAATGACTTATTTTGGATCAAGAATGACTTATTTTGGATCAAGAATGACTCATTTTGGATCAAGAATGACTCATTTTGGATCAAGAATGACTCATTTTGGATCAAGAATGACTCATTTTGGATCAAGAATGACTCATTTTGGATCAAGAATGCCTCATTTTGGATCAAGAATGACTCATTTTGGATCAAGAATGACTCATTTTGGATCAAGAATGCCTCATCCTGTCTCCAGTTTGCTTTTTCCGCACCCTTAATGGTAATACGTCTCCAAACTCTTACCCTTATTCCCTTAATTTACAAATAAGGGAAAGCAATGAATGGGTAACCTGCGGTTCCGCCGCCGGGTATTGTATCCCTGTAATATTCCTGTTACAATGCGCTGCGGTTGCGGTGCGGTAACATTTTAGGGAACCTCTAGATAATTAAGACAGTATAAAACAGAGTACATTTATGCAAGCCGACGAGATACTCCTCGATGTAGAGGAACGGATGGAGAAAACGATTCTCAAACTGAAACAAAACCTAACCGGTATCCGCACCGGACGTGCCAATCCCGGTCTTGTGGACTCCGTTCGCATTGATGTTTACGGTTCGCCCAGTCCGCTCAAACAAGTTGCCACGGTCGCGTGTCCTGAATCGAATCAAATTGTTATCCGTCCGTTTGATGCGGGCACACTCAAAGACATTGAAAAGGGCATTATCGCTGCTGATTTGGGTTATACGCCCAACAACGACGGACGGGTCATCCGTTTGAATATTCCGCCGCTTTCGGCGCAGGTTCGTCAAAAGATGGTTAGCCGAATCAGAGAATTGTGCGAGGAGTCGAAGATATCCATCCGCAATGTCCGCCGGGACGGCAATAAAACGACAGAGCAAAGCGAAAAAGACAAGGAATTTTCCGAAGATGTTCGCGACACGACGAAAGAGGAAATTCAAAAATTAACAAAAAAGTACGAAGACGAAGCAACCGAGTTAGCCAAGAGCCGGGAAACGGACGTTTTAGAATGAATGAAAATCGGGTACGGTCATTGACCGCCGTAATCGGCTCTGAAAACAGCGGTTGATTTTCAAATACCTGTATGTTACCATCTGCCGTATGACACGTAAAATTTTCGTTACCAGTGCGCTGCCGTATGCCAACGGACATATTCATATCGGACATATCGTTGAATATGTGCAAACCGATATTTGGGTGCGGTTTCAGAAACTCATCGGAAACGAATGTCTCTTCGTCTGCGCTGATGATACACACGGAACAACAATTATGCTCCGCGCCCGAAGCGAAGGAAAGACGGAAACCGAAATCATCGCCGCAATGTATGACGCACACCGCCGCGACTTCGCCGGATTCGCCGTCAACTTCGACCATTACGGCAGTACAAATTGTAACGAAAATAAACTGCTCTGTAACGAAATCTGGGCTGCCATCCGTCAAGCAGGTCTCGTTGAAGAAAAGGAAATCGAACAACTCTATGACGAACAAGCCGGTACATTTCTTGCCGACCGCTTCGTCAAAGGGACTTGTCCGAAATGCGGCAAAGCAGAACAGTACGGCGATAACTGCGAGGTTTGCGGCGCACATTACGAACCGGCGGAGTTAATCAATCCCGTCAGTACCGTTACCGGCTCCGTACCGGTTATCAAAACGGCAAAGCATCTGTTCGTGAACATTGAAGCCGAACATACGTTTCTCGACACTTGGGTACACAGCGGAGCATTGCAGCCGGAAGTTGAAAATTATCTGGCAGGGCAGTTTCTCGGCGAAGCACTCCATAGTTGGGATGTTTCCCGACCGGCACCGTATTTCGGTTTCGAGATTCCCGATGCCCCCGGCAATTACTGGTATGTGTGGTTCGATGCTCCGACCGGTTATCTGGCGGCACTTTGGGAATACTGCAAAAAGACGGGCAAAGATTTTGACTTTTGGCAGCGGAATCCGCAGGTCGAAATGCACCATTTTATCGGTAAAGACATTACGTATTTTCATACCTTGTTTTGGCCCGCAATGCTCAAAATTGCCGGTTTCAATTTGCCGAAAAAAGTACACATTCACGGATTTTTAACCGTCAACGGTGAAAAAATGTCGAAGCGTCGAGGAACATTTATTTTGGCTTCAACGTACCTGAAACACCTGAACCCGGAATATCTGCGGTATTATTACGCCTCGAAATTGTCTTCGCGTGTGGACGACATTGACCTGAACTTTGCCGAACTGGAGACGAAGGTGAACGCCGATTTGGTCGGTAACGTTGTTAATCTGGCGAGCAGAACCGCGAAGTTTGCCGCCAAGACCGGTTTGGCGAAAACATATCCCGATGACGGCGGTTTGTTTGCTCAAGCGGCGGCGGCGGGCGATGAAATTGCCGAAGCGTACGAAAACGGGGAATACAGTAAGGCGGTACGGCTGATTATGGAGTGCGGCAATCGGGCAAACAAATTTGTCGAAGATGCCGCCCCGTGGACGTTAAAAGACAATCCGGCGAAACAGGACGAACTGCGGAACATCTGTACCGTGGGGCTGAATCTGTTCTGCCAAATCGTTGTGTATCTGACACCGATAGTACCGAACCTGAAAACACAGAGCGAAGAATTGCTCAACGTAAAAATTGACCGCTGGCAGCAGTCGCAGGAACATTTATTAGGAACCTCCATTAACCAGTATAAACATATTCTGACACGTGTCGGAGCAGACAAAATTATGCAAATTATTGCTGAATCAAAAGACGAGTCCAAAGAAGAAAAAGAAGGCAATGCTGTGCCTGCCGCTGCCGATTCCGGCGAAACCCTAACGGCAGAACCGCTTGTTGCGGAGAAAATCAGCATTGATGACTTTACCAAGGTTGACCTGCGGATTGCCCGCATTGTTGAGGCTTCGGAAGTCAAAGAGGCGAAAAAACTTTTGCAACTGAAATTATCGCTTGGCGGCGGCGAGTACCGTAATGTGTTTGCGGGCATCAAGGCGGCTTACGCACCGGAGCAGTTGCTTGGACGTTTGGTCGTTTGTGCGGCGAACTTGCAGCCTCGTCAGATGAAATTCGGCACGAGTGAAGCGATGGTCGTTGCGGCAGGTCCCGGCGGACAGGACATATTCCTGTTATCACCGGACGAAGGGGCTAAACCGGGAATGCGCCTGCATTAGGGGGCAACCAAAAATGGGGCAAACTGCGTCAATCTAACAAAATAAAACGTCGGCTTTTACAAGGTTCTTGTCCAAAATTCGGCAGTGACCGAACGAGTCTAATAAAATACTCCCCCTCTCCACGCTCCGCTTGACATTTTTGCAAAGCCGGTTAGAATGGTGCCGAAACGTAATATAGGTAGAAAAAGCGGAGACAGTCAATGACGTTGCTCACGAAAGAAGAAAGGACAGGCCTAATAGCCCAATACAAACGCAGCGAGGCAGATTCGGGTTCCTCTGAAGTCCAAGTCGCTATTCTCACAAAGAAAATCAATCTTCTCACCGAACACCTCAAAGTCAACAAGCGGGACCACTCCAGCCGCCGCGGGCTGCTGATGATGGTCAGCCGCCGCCGCAGACTTCTCGATTACCTCAAAACACGGGAACCGCAGCGTTATGTTGATGTAATTCAATCGCTGGGTATCCGCAAATAAAAAAGCGGTAACGGGCAGCGGACTTCGTCAAAGCCGCAACGGTAATGTTGCGGACTGCCGGTGTCCGCACAGGGACTATCCCGCCCGCCGCTCGTCACTTCTCCCTCTCTCAATATGAAAATTCGCGTAGAAAAACAAATAGGACAAAATGTCCTTTGGATAGAAACAGGCGAACTCGCCAAACAAGCCGCCGGGAGCGTTCTTATCGGTTACGGTGATACCGTTGTCCTTTGTGCTGTAACAACGGGTGCGAGCCGACCCGGTACCGATTTTTTCCCGCTGACGTGTGATTATCGAGAACGCGCCGCCGCCGCCGGTAAGTTTCCCGGAGGTTTCATCAAACGGGAAGGAAAGCCCAGTCTCAAAGAGACGCTCACGAGCCGGTTAATCGACCGTCCCTTGCGTCCGCTTTTCCCCAAAGGCTTCTTTAATGAAGTCCAAGTGCAGGCAATCGTTCTTGCTGTCGATAAAACCATTGACCCCGATGTTTTGGCGATGAACGGTTCTGCCGCCGCCGTGTCCATCAGTCCGCTGCCGTTCAATGGACCGCTCGCTTCCGTCCGAATCGGTTACGTCAACGACCAGTTCATTCCGTTTCCGACAGCCGAACAACTCGAAGAAAGCGAACTCGACCTGATGATTTCCGGTAACCGTGATAACGTGCTGATGATTGAAGGTTTTGCGCGGGAATTGCCCGAAGACCTGATGTTTGAAGCCCTTGAAACGGCACATAAATACATAAAGGATATTGTCGACCTGCAACTCGAATTGATCGCAAAAGTCAAGCCGCAGCGGATTTCCTACGATGAACCGGCAATCGAAAAACTCTATGAGGCATTGAAGGAAAAGTATTACGATTCTTTCTGGGCGGCAAAACGGACAGCCGGCAAACTGGAACGCGCCGATGTCTGTTCCGCTTTGAAAAAAGAGGCGAAGGAGGTGTTTTTCCCCGCTCCGAAGACAAATGCGTTCGGCAAGTCGCTGCAAAATCATCCGGCAGATGACGCTTCGGCTTTAGACCCGTCTGCTGATGACCAGTCCAAATGGACGGCTGATTGGTTCGATTTGGCTTGGCACGAACTGGAGGAGCGGATTGTCCGCGACCAGATTCTTTCCGGCACACGTCCCGACGGACGCAGTACGAAGGATATTCGGGATATTGAGTGCCGTATCAATGTTTTGCCCCGTGTTCACGGTTCGGCAATATTCCAGCGGGGAGAAACACAGGCGTTGATTACCGTTACTTTGGGAACAGCGCGGGACGAACAGCGCATTGACGGACTTTTTGACGAGTATGCCAAAAAGTTCATGCTTGATTACAATTTTCCGAGTTTTTCGGTCGGAGAGTGTAAACCGTCAAGAGGACCGGGACGGCGTGAATACGGACACGGTGCTTTGGCAGAACGGAGCGTCAAACCGGTTTTGCCGCCGGCAGACAAATTCCCTTACACCGTCCGTGTCGTGTCGGATATTCTCGAATCAAACGGTTCGAGTTCGATGGCTTCTGTTTGCGGGGCAACGCTCGGTTTGATGGCGGCAGGCGTACCGCTGACCAATCCGGTCGCCGGTATTTCCGTCGGCTTGGTCAAAGAATCGCAAGACCGCTGGGTTCTCCTCACCGATATTATGGGGGACGAAGACCATTTCGGCGATATGGATTTCAAGATTGCCGGTACGCAAAACGGCATCACGGGCATTCAACTCGACCTGAAAATTGACGGTATCGGTTTTGACATCATTAAGGCAACGCTGGCACAAAGCCGCGAAGCACGGATGCAAATCCTGAAAAAGATGCTGACGGCGATTCCGAGACCGGCAAAAGAAATTTCATCTTTTGCTCCGCGGATATTGAAGACGAAAATTGACCCGGAAAAAATCGGGTTGCTTATCGGACCCGGCGGTAAAACGATTCGGGGTATTCAGGAACGGACGGGTGCGTTGATTGAAATTGACAACGACGGAACGGTGAACATTGCCTCGACAGATGAAAAGAGCGGAAAAGCCGCCTTTGACGAAGTTACACGTATGACGGGTTCGGTTGAGGTCGGTAAGATTTATGAAGGACAGGTTACGAGCATTAAGGACTTCGGTGCTTTTGTCGAAGTGCTGCCCGGCAAGGACGGGCTTTGCCATATCAGCGAATTGGCAGATGATTACGTAGGAAACATTCACGACATCGTGAAGGTCGGCGATATTATTCCGGTAAAAGTGATTTCTGTGGACGAACAGAACCGGATTAAGTTAAGCCGTAAAGCGGCGTTGAGAGAAATAGAACAATAAACCGGTTGCGGCTGGGCTGCATTTTAACCGGCATAAACAGTACAACCTGTCATCGGTTTTTTCCTGTGATAAAGGCGGCAGTGTTTTTTCGATACCGCAAGTACGGAGAAGAAATTGTTTAACAGGAGAAAACGATGCCACTTTCATCTGTCGGTACGGTATATGGTTCGACGACGAGCCGGACAGGTTCAAGTTCCTGTCCTACTTGCGGTCAAGGTTCAGCCGCAACAGCGAAGGCGTATTCCACTTATGCAGGACGCGGTGATTCCTATTACTGTTCGACCTGCGGCAGGACGATTAATAGTTCGTCTAGTTCATCGAGTTATTGCCCGACGTGCAGTGCCGCAGCTGGCAGAACGTCATCGGCATCAACTTACGGCACGACCTCGACTTGCCCAACGTGTAACTCAAGCCGGAGTGCAGCGGCGGCATCGTGGAGCAGTGCGGCAGGTCAAACAAGGACGGGCAGCGGTTCGGCAGTGTCGTGGGTAAGGTAACAATTCAAAGAGTTATGTCAGAGACGCAGCGGTAATGCTGCGAAATTTTCCGTATGGTCATCTCTTTTTTTTTGTATCTGCTTGGAACGGTTGGAATGACGTTGATTATCGTCAAGGGCGTGATTTTTCAGCCGGTTCGCAACTACATCGGTAAAAAGGCTGCGCAAGCAAGGTACGTACGTGAAATGCGGGCAGCCGACGGCGGGTTGCTGGATAATCAGCGTGTACAGTTCAATCAAGCAGGTGAAGTGCATACGGAAGCCGGCGGCATACTGTCAAAGCGGACATTCGTTGAATTCGTCAACGAACTAATTAGTTGTACGCAATGTACCGGTTTTTGGTGCGGTTTGTTTTGCGGTATCCTTCTGCTCACGCCGGATGCTTCGGTGCTGATTCAGTTTTCCCTTCAATTTTCCCAGACGTACCAATTATCCGAAGGTCATCTGCTTATATTGTCGCTACATTATCTTTTGGTCTGGTTTTGCTGCGGCGCAGCAGGCAGTTTTGCCGCTTCGTTCGGCGATATCCTCCTTGAGTGGGTTTTCTATAACAAAATGGTTGCTCTGCGGGAGTTAGAAGAACGCGACCGGGCCGTTATGGCACGCGAAACACACGACAATGAACAATTAGCAAGCGAACATTAGAGAGGAATATGGATACTCCCCCCGCCGTTATGCCGTCTTTTTTTCGTCTGCCGTCTGAACGCTGCGACCCGGCAAGAGCAAAATATTTGATTGTTCCTGTACCTTACGAGGGGACGGTCTGTTTTCTCCGCGGGACGATAAATGGTCCCGAAGCCATACTTGCCGTTTCCGACCAGGTGGAACGTTTCGATGAGGAACTGCGAATCGATTACACCAAAGCCGGTATCGCTACTCTCCCGCCGATTCAGCCGCAGCACGATGTTACGCCGGAAGAAGAATTTCAACTAATTTACGAAACAGTCCGAGAACGCCGCCTGTTTCAAACGGGGCAGTTTCCGATATTTCTCGGCGGCGAACACAGCATTACCCCGCCGATAGTCAAGGCAGCAGCCGAAAAAAATGCCGACATCAGCGTTTTGCAGTTCGATGCTCACGCTGACCTTCGGAATTCTTATACCGGCGGAAAATACTCCCACGCTTCGGCAATGCGCCGGGTACTGGATTTCACGCCGAATCTCGTCCAAGTCGGTATCCGCAGTTTTTCCGAAGAGGAATACACAGAAAAAAAGGAGCGGATTGATAAAATCATTACACCGGCACAAGTTTGTAACGACTATAACGGAAGTATTGATAGTATCCTTTACAATTTGACCGATAAAGTTTATATTACGGTCGATATAGATGCGTTCGACCCGGCATTTGCTCCCGGAACGGGGACACCGGAGCCGGGCGGACTGGATTGGTTTCAGGTAACGGGTATCTTACGCAGGGTGTGCGAAACGAAAAAGGTCATCGGTGCCGACATCGTTGAAACGGCTCCGTTCGGCGGTAACAATGTGATTACCGAATTTCTCGCAGCCCGATTGACGGCAAAATTGATTGCCTATACGGCTAATCCTGAACAGTGAATAAGTAGTTATGACTGACGAAGAACGCTGGCAAATTATAGATGAGTCTTGGAAACTCGTGCGGGAAAACGAACGGGGAATCAAGAGGTTAGACAAGAGGTTAGCCCGGTACATAGCCGAAGGCAGGAAGCGTTCGCAGGAATGGGCGGAAGAAGAACGGATACGTGCGCAGCAATTTGAGAAATATAAAGAAGAAGCCCTAAAACGTGCGCAGGAATGGGCAGAGGAAGACCGGCAGCGTAAAAAGGAAATTGATGCGGCATTTAAGGAAATGTCGCGTGAGGTTGGCGGTATCGGTCACGGCAACGGTGCGTTTGCCGAAGAGTATTTTATCAATTCTCTAAAAAAATCAATGACATTCGGCGGTATCCATTTCGATGAAATTTATCCGCACGTCTCGCCGATGCGCAACAAAATTCGGGACGAGTTTGACATCATATTGGCAAACGATTCGGTCGCTGCTCTTATCGAGGTTAAATATCAGGTACAGCGTGATTTTTTGAGTACGCTAACGACAAGGAAAGTCAGCAATTTCCGTATGCTTCTGCCCGATTATGCAGAACATCAAATTTTTCTCGGTATCGGCAGTATGTCTTTTACCGATGACGTAATTGTCGCTGCGAAAGGATTGGGTATCGGTATTTTGAAACAGACCGGCGAAACGATTGAATACGATACGGAAAATTTGAAAGCCTATTAGAGCCAATTAACAAACCGCTTGGAGTACAGTCAGGATACTCGACCGGAATGGGGGAAAGTAATAGATGAACGTTCCTAACACCTTAACAATTTTTCGGATTATTCTTTCGATAGGAGTCTTTTATCTTATCGCAATGAGGAACTACGATTGGTGTTTGTACCTGTTTCTTGCGGCGGTTCTGACCGACTTCCTCGACGGATGGTGGGCAAGAAAATACAATCAAACTTCGGTTTTCGGACGTATAATGGACCCCTTCGCAGATAAGTTTTTGATTTGCGGTATGTTTACGTGTTTCGTTGCCGTGCCGGAATTGACTTCCGATAAATCCGGCTATCCCGCTTGGTTAATGTTACAGCCTTGGATGGTTATCGTCCTTCTCGGCAGAGAGTTGCTCGTTACCTCGTTACGTTCATTTATCGAATATGCCGGCGGCGATTTTTCGGCAAAATGGATAGGCAAGTGGAAAATGACGTTTCAGTGCGTTGCTGCTGCGGCGTGTTTGCTGTATCTTGCCGGCGGAGCAGAATGGAACGTTGCCGTATCAAACACCGGTGCCGAATTACTGGTCCGCGATTTTTACCGTCCTGACGTTGCGGCAGCGCATCACACCGTACTAGCCGATGCTCTCGACAGCGTTGTCGGTACGAAAATGTGGCGGCACTACGCATTCTTTGGAATGTTAATTTCACTGTGGCTGACCGTCGGTATAACCTTGCTCTCCGGTCTTGATTACAGTATTCACGCCGTCAGAATGATACGCAAACGGCACGAAGTTATCCGCTTTGACAGCAATTAAATTTTAGACAGATAGATTTTTGCCCCTTATTCTTTTTTTGTACATTATTTCCGATGATTCAGACCGCAGACCTGACCAAACAATACGGCACACTGTTTGCTTTGAAAGATTTGAAACTCAATCTTTCTTCCGGCGATTTGTTCGGCTTCATCGGTCCGAACGGCAGCGGCAAGACAACAACGATGAAAATTCTTGCGACGCTCTTGCAGCCGACTTACGGTGAAGCCTCCATTTGCGGTCATTCGATTTACACGCATCCGAAAGAAATACGCCGGATGGTCGGCTATATGCCGGACTTTTTCGGAGTCTATGACGATATGAAAGTCATCGAATACCTCGAATTTTTCGCCGCCGCTTACCGAATCAAAGGCGAAAAACGGAAACAGGTTTGCAGCGAAATGCTGGAACTCGTTGACCTCGGTTACAAACGGGACGCATTGGCAACATCGCTTTCACGGGGAATGACGCAGCGGCTCGGTTTGGCACGTGTCCTGCTTCACGACCCGCAGGTTTTGCTGTTGGACGAACCGGCAAGCGGTCTTGACCCCCGCGCAAGAATTGAAATGCGGGAACTTTTGAAGCGGCTCGGTACGCGGGGAAAAACGATTATGGTATCATCGCATATTTTGCCGGAACTCGCTGATATTTGTAACAAAATCGGCATCATTGAGCGGGGCGAACTGCTCATCAATGCCGATGTTTCCGAAGTAATGCGGAAAGTACGCGACCATTTGGTGATTCTCGTTGAATTGGTTGACCGCATTGACGAAGCGGCGAAGTTGCTGGAACAGCATCAATCGGTGCAGTCGGTTGAACGCCGTAACGATGTACTGCGGCTGTCGTTAAAAAATGTACAGGAACCCGGCGATTACAGTGACTTGCCGGCGTTATTAGTACAGAATGGTTTCAAAATCCGCTCATTCAAAGAGGACGAAATCAATCTCGAAACCGCCTTTATGACTCTGACAAAAGGTATTACTGCATAACACAAAACCGGAACAAAGCCGGACGGGAGTAACAGCGGAACCGGCTAAATCTGCCAGTTGTAGGCTTCCGCTTGGGTATTGCGGACTTTGAGATTCGGCTTCTCAATCATAATCGTTGTTCCGGCAGGAAGCGAATGTGTCAGCCAAACACTTGAACCGACTATCGAGTTTTTTCCGATGACCGTTTTTCCGCCGAGTATCGTTGCGTTGGCGTAAACAACAACGTTGTCTTCGAGTGTCGGATGCCGTTTCGTTGAACGTATCAGTTCGCCGGATTCATCTTTCGGAAAACTGACCGCCCCCAATGTAACACCTTGATAAAGTTTTACCCAGTTACCGATAACAGTCGTTTCGCCGATAACAACACCGGTGCCGTGGTCGATGAAAAAATAGTCGCCGACAACGGCACCCGGATGAATATCAATACCGGTTTTACTGTGAGCGTATTCGGACATCATTCTTGGAATAATCGGTATCTGTAAGATATGCAAGGCGTGAGCAAGGCGGTGAACGGTAACCGCTTCAAGACCGGGATAGCACAGGACGGCTTCATCAAGCGACTTACACGCAGGGTCGCCGGCATAAGCGGCTTCAACATCTTTTGCCAGCATTTTGCGGATGTCGGGGATTTGACGGAGAAAGTCCAATGTTTTCTCTTCGGCAAGATACTGAATCTCCTGTTGTCTTGGCAGAGCCGGATTGCCGTTGACGAGTTCCAAGTGGAGGATAGCCCGCTCAATGAGAACGGCGAGACGGTCGTGGAGACGGTCAACGATACTTCCGATGTAATACCCGACATTGGACGAATGAAGTTGTTCCCGGTTGCGGTAGCCGGGATAGATGACTTCTTTCAAGTCATCAAGTATTTCCACAACGACGCTCATTCTCGGCAGCGGACAGTTATCCAGGTGGTGCGTTGCTGGCGTTTCGCTGTATGATGCGACAATGCTGTCGGTGATTGCCGGAAGTTGCGTTTTATTTTTTGAAGTATGAAGCATTGCGGTAAATTGCGAGTTGCCGCCGGTGCGGTTCTTGTCTTGTCCCTGTCCTCAATTGTATCATTCTGCCCGTTCATTTTATAGTACTTCAGACGGGTATCGCCGGATGCTTTAGTACATTATAATGCTCCTATGAGGAAAGTCGTCTCTGTAGGGCTTGAGATGTTTATTACCGTTTGCCTGATTGTCTTTTATGTTCTCTCTGCTGCCCCGCTGCAAGGCAGCGAACCACGTCCCGTTAAAACCTTCGGCGGCAGTCTTTTATGGGGCGACGTTCTCTTCGACAGCGATTGGCACATTCAACAAAATATCAAAACCGATTCCTGCCGGCTCCTTGACAGTAAATCCGTTCAGTATGCCTTCGGTTCGTTTGAAGAATGTAAGGAGCGTCTTGAGCAAATGAAGATAGACGAGGGAGTTCTTCCGATGTCCGGCTGTGCCGTGATTATTCTTCACGGTTACGCTTCGAATGCGTCAATGTTACGGAAACTTGCCGATTATTTGAAGGAGAACAAAACACACGATCACATCTTTTGTATGTCGTATCCTTCGACAATGCAGCCGATTTTGGAACACAGTAAAAGATTGCAGCAGGTCGTTGACAATTTACCGCCGACAATACGCCGGATTGACTTTATCGGACACAGTCTCGGCAGTATCGTCATTCGCCGCTATTTAAGCGGTCCGTTAGATGAAAACTGGCAGGTGCCGCCCAATCCGCTGGAATACCGTAAAACCTTTTCCCCTGCCGGACTGCTTCCTTCACGCATCGGGCAATTTGTGATGATTGGACCGCCGAATCACGGAGCAGAATTAGCAAAAAAAATGATTGGAAAAGCCCCGCTGCGCCGTTTCCTTACCGGCAAAAGCGGCGACGAACTCGGTACGGACTGGGACGAAACCGAAAAATCGCTGGGAATTCCCTGCTGCCGATTTATAGTCATTGCCGGAGGCAAAGGGGACGACAAAGGTTACAGTTCCCTTATACCGGACGATGATGACGGCATAGTGAGTACAGAGGGAACAAAGTTAGAGGGGGCTGCTCAATGGAAGTGTTTTCCCCTGAAGCACGGCGAATTATTGCAAAATACGGAGGTTTTTGACGTGATAAAAAAAATTCTGTCCCTATCGGGGGGCTAATACTCCCTCCGCTCGTGCGCCGAATCGCAACGAAAATTGCTTGCGCTGCTTGTGTTAGAATAGGCACAAATTATCGTTTGCTGCGGTTTTGCCGCCCAAAAATTGGTAATTTAGGCAATTTTACGCTATAATTAACACCGTCCAAGATTAACGCCGTCCAAGTTTCACGGCTTATTGTGCCGATACGAGTTGAGGCGGTCTCGTTCGTCCTAAACCGAATAACGCAAATGTTCACGATTTTCACGTTTTTGCTGCTCCTCGTTTGCACCAGTCAGGTCTTTGCCGAAGAACCGGTCAAAACGGATGTTGTCACGTCCGCCCCTTTGAGCAAGCCCGTCTCTTTGACCAAACTGGCGCATCCGTCTGTCGCTGCCCGGCTCGGACTGACCAGTGAACAGCAGGGCGAAGTCGATAAAATTATTCTCGAACGCACCCAACTCCTTGCCAAAGCCCCCGAAGCCGACTGGACAAAAATCGCCGATGAAAATGAAAAAAAACTCGAAGCCGTTTTAACGCCCGCACAAAAAATACTTCTGCCCAAAGTTTTTTCCGAAAAAACAATCCGCATCAATTTCAAACTGCAAGGCTGGGCAGATGTGATTCAATGGTTCGCCGAACAAGCCGGTCTGCAACTCGTAATGGACGTTCCGCCGCCCGGAACGTTTAACTATGCCGACCAACAGGATTATACTCCCGCCGAAGCCCTCGATAAACTCAACGGCGTGCTGCAAGCAAGAGGCTTTACGCTCGTCCGCAGCGGTAAAATGTTAATGCTTTTCGATTTGAAAAAAGACAAAATTCCGCTGCAATATCTGCCGAAAATTGCACCGGAAGAACTGTCCCAACAAGGGACGTTTGAATACGTGTCATCCGCATTGCCGCTGGAACGCCGCAATCAGGCAGAAGTGCGGCAAGCAATGATACCGTTTCAGGGACCGTTCTGCGTTATTACGCCGCTGCCGGGTAACGTTTTGATGATTTCCGATACGGCAGGGACGCTGCGGATGCTGCAGCAGGTCATCGGACGGATACCGAATCCGCCCGCACCGCATCAGCCGGAAAAACCGAAACCGCCCGCACCGCCGATACCGCCGGAATACGTTGTGTTCGTCCCGAAACATATTTCTGTTACAACGGCACAAACCGTATTGCAGCACATTTACACGGAGCTGAATGTGTCCGCCGATGCGGAGTCGGGTAAAATCGTGATTCAGATTCTTCCCGCTCAAAAAGCCGCTCTGCAAACACTCCTTGAACAACTCGATGCAGAAGATACGGACAAGGATAAAATGTATTTCAAGGCGTATCCGCTGGATACGGGTTTGCACGGCATTGCGGCAAACGGCGTTAAAGTAACACCGGTGATGTTCGTTGCCGATTTACAGAAGTTAGCCCCGAAAGCCCGGATAACGTTTGAAGATTCGGCACAGCAGATTCTCGTTTGGGGTGCGGAGTACGACCATAAAATTATTGAGGAGGCGTTAAAATCCCAGACCGGCAATCAGGATGTCAGCGGTAAAAAATACGGGCATTTTCCGCTGCACCGTTTAACACCGGCGGCGATTCATCCGGTTATCACGCGGCTCTTTCCGACCGTTACACAGGCATACTCCGGCAATACCCTGATTGCCGAAGGACATCCGAAACAGATTGCGAAAATCGGCGAATTGCTCGAAACGATTGACCCCGAAACGCAAACGGCAGGCGACTCGTTCGTGCAGTTTTATACGCTGGAACAAAAACCGCCGCCGCTTCTTATTACAGGTTTGCTTAAAATTTGTCCGGCGGCTGCAATTACGGCGGACGTTGAAAACAAGCAACTGATAGTGATTGCCAAAGCGGCAGACCAAAAAATCATTGCCGACAATTTGAAGACGATTGCAACAACGTATCAGGCACCGGAAGAGCCGATACTGTGTCTTTATCAGGTTACACAAACTCAAAGGGCAAAGTTAATCGGTTTCATTCAAACGGCGGCAGCACAACTGAAAGGCGTTGCGATTGTTCCCGACCGGTTTCCCGTTGTCCGCCGTCCGTTAGTTGAAGGACAGGTTGCCGCGTCCGCCGAAGCAACGGTCGTCTCTAATCAGATTGCTGTTTGGGCAAAGCCGGCAGAACAAAAAATTATCGGCGAAATTTTGGAACAGATAAGGAAAGAGGAGAGCGGCGCACCGGCAACTCAATTAAAGGTTTTTCCGATGTCCGTCAGCGATATAACGACAACCCGGTCTTTGCTGCGGTTTTCGCATCCCAACGTATCGGTATTTCCCGACGCTGCGGGCAACCGGATTATCGTTTGGGGAACGGCGGAGGAAATCGCTAATGTTACAAAAACATTAACGGAACAGGGCAGCATTGACGACCGGCAAATGTTTGCGTATCCCGTTGCCGGTGCAGATTTGCAAACGGTACAAAAAGTGATAGCGGACGTTTTCAGCGGCTTGAAAATTACGCCCGAACCGCTTTCAAAGCGGCTGCTCGTTTGGGCTTCTCCCGAAGAACATACAAAAGTTGCCGAAATTATTGAGCAGACCAACAAGCAAAGCGACCCCGATTCGGAGTTAGCCGAAAAATTTGCGGCGTATCCGTTGTCGGGCTTGACGGTAACATCCGTATCGCCGCTGTTCAGGACGCTGTTTCCTAATGCGGAGGTGTTTGCGAATGCGAAGATGGAGAATTTTATTGTCAAAGCCCGAAGCCGGGAACATAAGCAGATTGCGCAAATGTTCGAGCAGTTGCGCAAAACAGATGACAAGGATAAAGCGCAGTTGGCGGTCTACTCCATCGGTGAAAGCGACCCGATGACGATAGAATCGCTGCTTCATACTTTGCTGCCGGATGCGGAGTCAATGACTTCGGATGCGATGATTTACCGGCTTGATGTGATGGCGTACCATCAGCGGGCGCAGCAGCGTTATTACACCCCTATTACGGCGGTACGTAAGAGCGGCTATTACCGGGTTGATGACCAGGCGCAGTCGGTTCACGTTTTTGCTCCGGCAGATAAACAAAAAGACGCTGCGGCGGCGATTGCAGAAATAGTGAAAAACCAAGAGTCGAACCGGCAGTATGCGAAGCACTATTCGCTGGACGAGTTAAGTTATTATGATATTGATACGCTGCTTTCGCGTGTTGCGCCGGGTGCTTATTTTGAAGCGGTGTATGTTTATTCGCCGGGGCAGCCGGTTAAACCGGCTCCGGCGGTTCTCGGCAGCACGTCACGGGCAGCCTATCACGCTCAATTCAGGGAGTTCACGGTCTATGCAAAAGAAGGCGACCACAAAAAAATAGCGGCAATCGTTAAAGAAGTCAACGAACATTCGAGTGTCGGTAAAAAAGAGTTGCTGACGCTGACGCTGCCGGACAATTCGCCGTACAGCCGCGGACAAATTATCGCAACGCTTCAACAAGTGTATCCCGATTCGGCAGCAATGCCGGGCGGTACGGCGAAACAGATTTTGCTCTGGGCGGCGAAACACCGTGTGAGCGTTATCGAAAAACTGGTTAAAGATGTCTGCGTTCCGCTGCCGGACAGACAGCAAACGGTTACAAAATCGTATCCGGTAAAATACATTACGGCGGCAGAAGCGCGTGAATGGCTTGCGGCAATGTATCCTGATGTTTCGTTTGACCCGATTCGGTTAAATGCTTTACACAAGCCGCCGGTGTCTCCTCCTGCCCCAGGTGCTTTGCAGCCGCCGGTACCAACTTGGACGGGTACGGCTCCGCGCAGCGATGCGGCACGCATTATTATTGCCGTTGCAACGCCGCTCGAACACGCTGCGATTGAAAAAACAATTCAGGAGTTGGACAAGGAATTGCCGGACTCGTTTAAGAAACTGCCCCGCATATATACGTTTCCTGAATTAACGCATACAACGTTTTATTATCTGTTCCTTTCGCTTCATTCATCGTATCCGGCAGCGGTGTTTGCACCGGACTGGACACGTTCCACGCTTGCGGTAACAGCAACAGAAGACGAACACGTTAAAATTGCTTCGTTCATCGAGTCGTACCGCAGCGAATCGCAACGGCTGGAACCGGTATTACAGGTTTATGAATTGAAGCGGACAAGCCATAGACAGGTGCTGCCGCTGATGCAGCGTATTGCACCGGCGGCGTTGGTCTTTCCGGGACCGAAGCCGGGAGTACTTGCGGTTTGGGGAACGGCAAAGGAACAGGACGATATTACGAAGGCACTAGCGCAGTTGGAAACATCGGCAAGTACCGCATCGACTCAACGAATGTGTCTCTATAAAACCGGTACGAACCGTTCGGCAACCGTTCAGCAAATACTGGCACCGCATTTTCCGGGAGCAGTGATATTTGAAACATCGCCGAATGAAGTTATCGTTTGGGCGAGTCCTGTTGAACACGATTCTATCGCACCAATGCTTCAAACGGTTGCCGAAGCGTTTCCCGAGCCGGTTGTGCAGACGTATTATTTCCGGCACGTTCCGCTCGGCGAAGCGGCAGCATTTTTAAGTCAGGCATTTTTAGGGCGGGCAACGCTGACCCCGCGCTGGGCAACGGACGATTTGCTGGTTTATGCTCTGCCGGATGTTCAGAAGGAAATCGCCCGGAACGTTAGCGAGTTTGATAAGCCGCGTCCTGCCGATGCCGAAGCGTTTCCGGCGGCTTATGATTTAAGCGGGATACCGGCAGCGTGGCTGCCTTATACGCAGTATTTACTCCAACAGGCTCTCGGTCCCGCCGTGCTGATTCTGCCGACCGTGGAACAAGGTCAGGTCGTTATTTGGGCAAAACCGGCAGAGCAAACGAAAGCCCGCTCGCTGCTGGAACAGATGTTAAAGGAAAGTCCGTCATCTTCCGGCGATATGAAAGTCTATACGATTGACAAAGGTACGATTTATGCAATGTATCCGTTGTTGAGTTCGCTGATTCCGAATGCCCGTATCGCTCCGGGAACGAAAGCGAATCAGTTTATCGTTTGGGGGAAAGAAACCGAACAGGCGAAGGTTCGGACGTTCCTCGACAGCATTGAAAAAGCCGATGCGGATATTGAGTTAAAAGTCCATTCGCTTAAAAATGTTTATGCTTATGGTCCGATTCAAATGCTGCACCTGATGATAAATACGCAGGGACTTGATGCAAGAATTTATTACGACCAGAGCAACAAGCAGTTGGCAGTACAAGCCAAGCCGGCAATCCAAAAGATGGTCGGCGAACTGCTTGAGAAGTTCCGCCGTCCCGACCGGGATTTGGCGGTGTTCGCACTGGAAAATCTCGACCCGGTGATGGCATATCGGGCTATCAGTACGCTTTTTGAAGACGAACCGCTGGCAACGACTCCGAGCGTTGAAATCGACCAGAACACGAACACGATTTTTGTTCTCGGAACGAAAGAACAGTTGGACAACGTCCGCAGAAAATTGCGGGATATGGGCGAACCGATGACGAATATGAAGCCGCTTGCAGAACCGGAGGAAACAACTCCCGCCGATCCTTCCGGCATCTCCGGCACCCCGTCCGGCATTGCCTCAACGGGCGGTTCAACGAATATCCGTGTGCTGCATATCCGGGGCAATGCTGCCGATACGGTTCGGGAATTAGAGAAACTTTGGAAACAATCGCTGCCGAATAAATTGCAGATTATCAATGAAGGCGATACACCGGAAGGACTCTTTTCGCTCGAAGATGAAGTGCAGCGGGACGGCGTTAAGAATAAAGAGACGGAAATTGTAACTTCCGTTTCTTTACCGGCGAAGGTTTATTTGATAACGAACAAAGACGGAACGATAACGGCGGCTTCGCAGGATACGGCGGCGTTGAATCATCTTGAGTCGCTTATCAAACGGATTGATGACGGCGTTATTTTTGAGGGGCGGGATTATACGATATTCTCGGTACGCAACATTAGTGCCGATATGGTTGCACTGAAATTGCGTTTTATTTTACAGCAGCGTTTGATTCCGGCGGGAACGGGCGGTTACGGCAACATTTCCGGCGGCGTTGCCGGTTACGGAGCATCGGTACCGCTGACGATACGGGAAGATATAACGTCAAACACGATATATGTCCGCGGACCGAAGCGGGAGCGGCAGGAGGTTGCGAAGTTGCTGACGCTGCTGGACGTATCGGAGTTGCCCGGCGAGCGGATGGTACGCCGTCCGGTGAAGGTGCCGATAAAGAACACGCAGGCGATGCGGGTTTATTATCAGGTATTGAATGTGTATCAGCAAAAGATGTGGATGACTCGTTTGCCGGGCGGTCAATATCCGCGTATTCTTGTTGACAATTTAACGAATTCGCTGGAGATAATTGCGCCGGAGCCGTTGGTAACGGAGTTGCGGGAGTATGCGGAGGACATTGACCGCCGGGTGGTGGAGGAGCCGGGGCGTAAGATACACGTGATACCGCTGAATGTAAAGTCAACAGTAGTGCAAAGTGCCATCCGCCAAATCCAAATGTCCGCCGGCGGCTATGCTGCGCCGCCTGCTGCACCAACGCCGGCGACTCCTTACGTACCCGTACCGGGGCGGTAAGACAGAGATTGTAACCTTCGTTTTTTTGGGTTTTACGAATTAAACAGCCAGCCGGAAAGATAGCGTTGCCGACAAGTTATAATCACACAGCACATAGTTAACAGGAGAAACTAATGAACGCTTCAGAGGAAAGAGCGGCATTTTAGCCGTAAAAAGACTTCTTTCTGCCGTAAAAGGGCAAACTTTTGCCGCAAAAGGGCAAACTTCTGCCGCAAAAGGGCAAACTTCTGCCGCAAAAGGGCAAACTTCTGCCGCAAAAGGGCAAACTTTTGGCACAAAAGGGCAAACTTCTGCCGCAAAAGGGCAAACTTATGCCACAAAAG
>JAITOZ010000305.1 GCA_031289675.1 Planctomycetaceae bacterium | reverse complement strand
GACGTGTCTCTTCCGATCTACGTAATGTTCCGCCCCATTGGTTCTGCCGAAATAACGGTTGATAAAATAACGTCTTCTTCCGAATCAAGCGCATCGATTTCGGCAAGCAAGAGCCGTATGGCGGCTTGCTTCTCCTTTCGCAGCGTCCTGATTTTAAGAAGATGGGATTTCATCGGTTCACGTGGGGAAACACGGCGGTAAAACCATAACTTATTTTTTCGTAAGGTAAAAAATAATGCAGGCTAAAAACCGCCAAAAATAACAGTCGAAGTGCTGTTAATGCGAAAAATGCCGGTTGTAAAATCCGTTAAAATCGGAACCGGCAGTTTTCCGGCGAAAAAACTCTTCAAGTGTAATGTTCATAGAATTCCTTTTTCTGTGGAAGCGTCAAAAATTCCGTACCAGAACACTTGACGCTCCCACCGGAAAAGGTAGAATAAGAGCGTTCTGGTTTGTTGTGAAACTTTTCAGAATAACAGGTAAAGCGGTTAGTTTTCCTACTTGGTCGCTTTACCTTTTTTCTTTTTAAAAACTTCTTCCTCCAACGCTTCTAGGCGTTTTTTAAATTCGCCCATATCAACTTCGTTTTCGACGTAATTCTTAATCAGGTTGCGGATAATTGCAGAGACTGTTGTGCTTTGTTTTTCTGCAATCGATTCTATCCTGCTCAACAACTCGTCAGGAAGTACAAAATTAAATTTCGCTGCCGTTTAAATCACCTCCTCTCGCAAATTAATTACGCATATAATACAACTTTTTACGCAAATGTCAATAGGTGTCTAGTTTTTTCCAGAAACGTCCGCTTTTGTCACTTTTCTATTGTCTTGCCGGAGATTTACGGTAAAATTACAGCGGAGGGAGAGATGAAACAATGGCAAAGATTGAGGTCGAAATCAACGGTCAGTTACGGGAAGTTACAAAATCGCAACTCATTGAGTTGGCGAGAAATGGTGAATTACTCCCTGAATCTCTCATTTACGCTGACGGCAAAAAATCACGGGCAGGAAAAGTACAAGGGCTTGTGCTTAGAAATCCGGTTGCTCCGGCTGCCATACCGCATATTGCAGTTCCGGTAGAGACCGGCATTACCGTTGCTAATGTATCTTCTGACAATCCATTCCTGCAATCGGCAGCCGCATCTGCGTCATTTCATAAAATCCTTTCGATTGCCGCCTGTGCTGTTTGGCTTCTGTCATTTCTTGTTATATTCAAGGCAATAGACGACCCGTTTGACGTTTTGGGGTACGCAGTACCTCTGATTATTGTTGGAATCATTGTTTTTCCGGTGTGGATTGGATATTCGTTTGGTTTTGACGGTGTTCGCAGCATCCTCTATATCGGCGGCGGATTTACCGCCGTAATGTTTACAGCAGTTATAATTGGTTCGCTAATTATGAGTATGAGTACCGGTTCAAAATCATCGGAACCCAGCATAAGCGAGATGAGAATAATGGCGAAAAATGCTGTTAGAGACCACTTAAAGTTTCCCGATGATGCCAGTATTTCAAATATTGGTACTGAAGTAAAAAAAGCGAGTGTTGACGGTAACGGTAATCCTATATTTATGATTCACGGAACGGTTAAAGCACCGAACGCCTTAGGAATTAAGTTAACACAAAAGTATTGGGTAAATATTCGGTTTTGGAACGATACAAAAAAGTATGAGATTATAAGCGGAATGATAGGCGATCAAGAGTGGAATGATATCCCATAGTCATTGTCCCTCGCCGCTTTTTTTGAAACTTGCCTTTGCCGTCTTTTTCCACAGCCAAAAGATAATCCTTTGTCATTTTAGAGTAGGGGTAGTTTTCCACTTTTGCCAATCCTTGCTGAACAAGCATCTCGTCTAACGACCGCTCTTGACCGTTTTCGTCTAAAACACAAACGAGAGCCAATTCCCGTTTATACCGGTCTTGTAACCTGCCGTCCCGATAAAGAATAACCCTGTTTTTGGAAACGGCGATTGCTTTTTCAACAAACGCTTTTGCTTCTTTCGCAAGCGGCTCCGGTGTTTTCTGTGTTTTCGGTCTCAATTCCGGTGCATTAACAGCGACAAAGCGAACCGGCACAGAAACACCATTGTTGTTAATTCGGATTGTATCGCCGTCTGTAACGCTGATGACTTCAAACTCGCCCCATCTTGTTACAGCGGGATTGACAGTGAAAGTCTCAACGAGACTGCGATACTTGTTTTCTTCTGCGGACAAAAGAAAGCAGACGCTAAATGAAAAAACAACAGCGGAAAAGATATAAATGTGTTTGTTAGACATATCATCGGTTGTAACTCGCAAAACGCCGTTTCGTAAGACACAAAGAGATTTGCGGATATTTTACCGGCTGCTAGCCGGTTAGCAAGTTGTCGGATTATAATGACAAAAAGCCGGTTTGTGTTTGTAAAAAGAAGTGATAAAATAATCGAATGACATTAAAACATCTTAAATACTTCGTTGTCGGCGTAATATGCGGAACGTTAGGAAGTGCTATCGCTTTTATTCTAATGCTTTTTCATTGAAAATCATAACGGCTTGCGGCAATAGTCATTATTCGTCTGTAATTTTCAGTGAAATCGGAAAACCGAATTCTTTCGTGAGCGTATCTGAAATAAATTGAGCGTCTTTGTCCGAAAGACTGTTAATATCTTTCTGCGATATATTGATAGCACTCGTGAGCGTTTTTCCGTCCACGTTCACGTCAGTTAAAGAGCCGCCGTTTGTGCTAATCCAATTCTGTAAGTCTTTCTGCGAAAGGGCGTTAACGCCGTTTTCCCGCAGGAATTTGAGTCTGTTCTTTTGTCGTCTTGAACGTTCCCCCCAGTTTTGGAAGGCGTTGACGGCAACGCTGCGCAGATGATTCGTTATGTCTTTTTCCATTGCCCAATAAAATTGTAACAAAAAAGCCGGTTTATCGGAACCGGCAAACAAACGCCTGCAAAGGGCAGGATAGCGGAATTAACCGCTCTCAACGAAAAGCCGGTTTGCACCGGCAATCCGCCGCCGCTTTTGTTTAAGGGGAGCGTTGCCCCCGAACCGGCGTTGCCGGTGTATCATTCGTTACGAGATGCTTGAAATCTGAGTGTGTTCGTAATGAAATTCTTGTTCCAGTTTTCGCTTTTGCAAAGATCCGCTGCACCGGTAATGCACCGAATATTGTATTTATCGCAAAAACTATCCACGAACTCAATGAGCCTGGCGTGGTTGCGTTTTTCGGCAGTCGTCCAAGTCTCTCCATTCCACGTTTCCAGCGTCTTGGTATCTTGATTGAACCGCTGCAAGCCGATACGGCGTTCTGCCGATGCCGGCTTCTCGCCGAGCCGGTAGTAATGACCGCTCATTGACCTGTCAAGATTTCCGCACCGCAAAGCAGACTTTGCCTTTGCGGTCAGGCTTTGCTTCTTGTCTGCCTGCCATCGCTTCCAACTTTCGGTAGATTCTTGTAGTGAGGTTAACGTTGGCAACTCAACAGTGAGTATCCAGCTGACCGTTCTTGCACCGGTGTACTCCCATCGTTCGCAAGTAAACTGTTTGCCTGCCTTCGTCAGGCGCACTGCCTGATGCCGGCAGACCCGCAAACTGCCGGGCAGTTTGCTTTCAAAGTCTTTCGCTGCCGCTTCGCTTTCAAAGCGGCGAATGACTTCCCGCTTCGCCGCTTTCGCCGGCTGCTTGCCGACGGGGAAGTCTTTCGGGTCAAGTTCGGCAAAGTCTGCCGAGTTATAGTATTGAGTGCAGCGGTACTTGCTGCCGGTGTGATGCCATTCGCAGGGCTTCACGGCTCCGGCTTCGATTGCCCGCCGCTGCCAAGCCTTGAAATAGGTCTTGGGGTACTTGCCCTCGTCCATAGCGGCGAGAGCGTTGTTGGAGACGATCAGTCCCTTTTCAGAATTGTAATTGTAACCAGACATCTTTTGTTCCTTTTCCGGCTTTTTTGAAGCCGACAGAGGGTTAAAGTTAATGATTGACGACTGCCGTCAATCATTGTGCAGTATTATAGCCTACACCGGAATTGTGTCAATAGGATAATTATATTTTTTTCGGTTTTTTTCCCCCTTCTGCCGGTTTTTGCCTTTTTTGCCGGTATTTCCGGCATTTTTCGGAAAAAAATAATGCGTGCCGGTGCCGTGCCGGCACCGTGCCGGCGTGCCGGTTTTTTTCGCAAGAGCGCAGAGTTTCATTTCCGCACCCTTATTTTTTTCCGAAACCCTTTATAGCCCTTCATTGTTTTCCGTTATTCCCCTTATTTATAAATTAAGGGAATAAGGGTAAGAGTTTGGAGACGTATTACTATTAAGGGTGCGGAAATGAAAATAAGGGTTTCGCAAGACACAATCCCCTGATAAGTCGAAAATCATCGCCGAAAATCGACACGTTCGGCGGTTATGTCGATGACATTCGACACGTTAGCCAGCGGTCAATGCTGACCGCAGCCCCCGCAGCCGCCGCCCGCCGGTCGATTCGCCGCACCAAAGACATTGTAAGATGATACAGCCCGGTAAGACGGAGTTGTCGGTCCGTACGCCGAATATTCTCTCTTTGGGGCTGGCGGCGGCAACGGCGGTGCGTTAAGTGAAAAATGTTCGCAGTTTTCGCAGTCTTTCAAGCAGCCGGTTACAGAATGTTCACAAGTGATTTGAAGCGACTTGCCGCTTTCGCAAGGCAGACCCGTTTTTTTCGCAAGAGCGCAGAGTTTCATAATTGTTTTTTATTTTTAAATTTTATATCTTCTTAAATGTTTTTATGTCGTAATCTGTCCTGCCGAACTGGTCAAAAATGTAAAAGACTCCGCCGCTGTTAAAGAGCAGCATATTGCCCTTGTAACGCTGTATCAGCGGGTCCTTATTCACGGTTTCAAGCGGATAGGGATTACAGTGCAGCGGTGCTTTCTCCTCGTCCGCATCCCTTGCTGCCGGATACATGCAATCACTCGGCGGCATTGAAAGACGGTCATTGAAAAACAAATACTTGCCCGCCGTGTCTTTATCATAAGTTGCCGGATGTTCATACTCGTCAAAATCTTCTTGGGTTTTATCCGAGTTCTGCGAAACTAAATGACCGCTCGAATTCCAAACATACACACCTCTGTTCTGGTATCTGCCAAGAAATTCCTCTGAAAACGCCGAAGGATTCGGTGTTCCGTAATCGTTATGATTTAACGAAAGTCCCCGCCAGAACTTTCCGACAGAAACCTCACGGAAAAGACCGAAGGGATTCACGTCAATTTCAAGCGGCTCGCATTTACTATCGTCCTTCGCATACATCGTGTTCGCTGCCTGATAATCATCGCTTCGCTTCGCCCAGTAATATGCGGCTTTGTCGGCTTTGTTTCTGCTTCCGCCCATTGCCTTGTTCGCCGTGTTGAAATCTTTATCAACATAACAGCAGCCGATATGCGTTATGTACGGGTCGCTGATAAGTTCTTCGCCGTGCAGATACACCTTGCTCTCAATCGTGTTTATCCAATGGAGATAGCCGCCGGGCGATTCGGCACTGTTCGTTTCGCCGGTGACTGGATTCACAGCCGTATCCCACTTCCAGAACGGACGCATTCCGCCCGCCGTATCCATCTCCTCCCATTCCCAATGTCCCTTCAACTCAACCGGATTGCCCGCAACGTCAAAGACGTTGAGGTTGCGTTGTTCTTCGTGTACTTCCGGCGTTTGTCCGGGATTGTTATTGTCCAAACTTTCCTCAACACCAACCCAAGATAACACATCGTTTGTCTTGAACGTTGCCTTTGTGATAAGAACGAGGTCGCCGCAGCATCGACTCGATACGAAACCGTTCGGCGGTTCGGGCATTTGTGCAGGGCAGCCTCCGCCGTCCTGTGTCCATTTCACGCCTTTGTAAAAATCAATCCGTTGAGTTAGTCCGGGCGAAGTGATGTCGGCAACTTTGCCGACACTGCCGCCGTCTCCGCTGTTCAGGTAGAGTTTGCCGTCATACTGCACTAATGCGGATGTTCCGAAGCCGTCGCCGGTATCGCAGAAGCATTGCGGAATATCGGCGTTGCCGCGTGAGGAATATGTGAGCGTCTCTTCGTCTTTTACAACGCTGTACCACCATTCCCCGCCGTTATTGCAGCAGCCGATATTGACTGCCGTGCCGTTCGATTCGCTTGAAGTAAAGACCGTTTCGCCGTTGACCGCAACAACGCCGTTTGTTAACGTAATCGTGCCGCCGAGAGTGTTGTCGCCGCAGCATTGGGCGTTCGGCGGAAAACGGTCAATATAACGTGTTTTTGAAATCGGTGCATCAGTATCCGTGATGTCGATATAATCTAGTATTGTATCACAACCGATAAATCCTAAAAAATCATGATAAGTCGCCCTGCAAGCTTTTGTCTCGTTGCCGTCCGCATCTTTTTGCAACTCCGCACATAAAGACGCTGTATGTGTATAAGCGGTAAAGGTACTCTGGTCGCTGCACGTACCTACATCGGTTTTGGTACACCAGCCGGCTTTGTTTTCAAGCGAGTTATACGACTGGCGATGTACCATTGTACTATACTGTTGCTCGGTAAGATTGTCTGGAACATACCACGAATGATGAATTAACTCAAACCCGCCGTCCTGCCTGATACGTTCGACTACATAACCGTTCGTGGGGTTAATTGTTGTGTAAACGTTGTAAGAATCGGAACTGCTGCAAAACTGCCTGACGGATTTACTAAAATTGAAAAACGATGCATCAATCAAAACCGGTGCCTCAAACGTTGTTACTGCCGGAATATTATCAGAAGCAGTATCGTGCATCGCTGTGAGAGTAACCGTCGCATAATACGATATTCCGGCAGCGGGCTGTTTTCTGTTTGAATGCCACATAGTGTAACTCATACAATTTTGCCAACGGCATCCGTTCGACCATTGCGAGGCTTCATCGCCTGTGAGAAACAGACCCGGCTTTGAACCGATATATGCCGGAATAGTGTAGTCGATGACGAATTCCTGCGTCTTTTTCGCTGCATCGGTTTGGTAATGATACCTGTACGTGTCGCCGTATATTGCGGATAACGCATAGCCGCCGTTGATAGCGGTATTTTGATAATAACCGTAACGAAAAAACCCGCTGTTAACGCTAAAGATGATATTTTTGAAAACACCCTGCATTGACGGATTTACAGGTAAATCTATCAGGAACGGTTTCTGCTTGTATTCCGATGACAAACTGCACACAAGATAAACTGCCCCGCCGTAAAAAGACTGTATACTTAACGCGGAATAGAGCGTACTGGTTTGTACATTGTCCTCTTGTATCTCGCCATTGCAGGGTGACTGTACAGATACTTCAACTGCTTCCGAAGGGTGAATTTTTACAACTGTCCTTGCATTGGTGTAGCAGGGCAAAGGAATAACGCTGACAAGCGAGATATCTTCGTCCTTTGTACTGTAAATAGAAGAATTGATGATGGTTGCAGTGCGCAATACCTGTTTTGCAATGCCGGAAACTTTGAGATACGGGTTATAGCCGTACCAAGTGATATTTTTGTAACCGTAATATGTTGGTGTTACGCCGTCTGCAACGGAAGGGTATGTTCCTAAATCCTCCTCGTCAAACGTACACGGGTCATAAATCATACCGCTTTGTCCGACAGCGTGAACACAAGAGTTGACAAGAACGCCGTCAAACCATAACCGGTAGCCGTTATTATAATCGTCGCCGTAGTACGGGTCTTCGGGACACGTTGACGTGCAGTTCAAGTTGCTCTGTGCCAATACTCTGCCGGTTGTGCAGTACCGTCCAGCCGCTTGGCTGCCGTCCCAACCTTCTAATGCCGTTCCTTTGTACCACGCTTTGGAATGACCATCATTGCTTGAAGCAATCGTGTAAGTGTTTTCCTCGCCGTTTTCGGCAAAGGTATCGGACGAAGCCCCGATAAAAAACAACTGGTCGTAAGTTCCCGTCTGCGAGTAAGAGATGCCGCTCTTGCCCATTATCACGCTTTGATATTTGTCCGTCCCGGCAAGTTGATAATAAAACTGCATCGTTCCGCCGCAGCATAACGCCCCCGACGCACCCGTTGCAAAAAACGGCACTGACGCCGGAACAACGTACTCGGTATCTACTTCTCCGTTCACAAACAGAACACGATGATGCTTACTCGACCCGCTGCCGTTGATAAGCAACGCACTGCCGTCGCCGCAAAATACCGCATCGTTCGCATTGTACAGACCTTCCCAAACCGGCTTTCCGCTGCCCAAAGACTTGCGGTGAAACACGGCTGCGGTCAGACCGTCGCTCCACTTCGATACGCCTTCGGAAAACGCCGTAACCTCGTAACCGGTATAAACAATGACGTAATCGCCGTAACCGAAGAGGTGAAAGCCCCTGTTGGTCAGGTTATACTTGCAGATATGCTCCTGATACGAATAGCATTTTTTCAGTGCATAACCGATTTCGGCTTCGCTTTTCCAGTCTATCAGGATTTCTTCGCTCAGACTTAAATCGCCGATTGTGCAGGAGCCTTCACCGGTAACTTCGATTGTTAACTGCGATGCGGCTAATGTGCCGTAAACGGTTTTTCCCGCTTCATCAACACTCACAACGCTGTAAATGGTTTCTCTGCTGCCGAGCAGGGACACTTCCGCTTGTCCGATGACGGTTGTGCCGAGTTTGACCGTGATAAGGCATTGTCCTACCCGTGTTCCGATGAAACTCACGTATTTGATATTCCGCTGCGGAAATGAACACGTCCAGATGTCCCCGCCCTGCATTGCATAAGGCGTTCCGCCGGTAAGCAACTGCCGGTTAGCCGTTGTGATGTCCGCCTCAGGGACCAGCCTCTCAACGGCTGCCTGCTTTACCAATTTATAGATGTCAATTTCATACAGGGTTAGCTCATACCAGGTGTATGCATCTTGCGGCGGACAAACAAGCCGCAGTGTGATAGAAGATGTCGTTTTATCTTCCAGCAGCGTGTACGTGCCGTTTCCTATCGGCAACTCTTGTACTTCCGTTTCCGAAGCGTCAGAACAGATGATTTTACAAAAAACACTCGATATGTAATAACTTATATTACAAGTGAGAATCATTTTGCTGACTTCAATTTCTTTGCCGAAGTCGATTTTCCAATCATAATAGTCGTCTTTATCTCTGTACAAGTCCGCATATATGTTAGCCGAGGTTGTTGTTTTTCCGTCGTAAGTTAATGCGAGTTGTGCCGCACTCATCGGCGTTGCGTCATACCCGTAATTTTGATACGCACTTGACAGCGTGCCTTCTCCTTTCGGCAGCAGCAAGTGGGTTGCCGGTATAGATTCAATCTCTGTATCGCAGTAATCGTTTTCGGGATTGATGAAGTAAGGTTCGTGTTCTCCGCAGTTTGCGTGTTCTTCTTCTTTCGGGCATTTCAACGCACTGCTGCCGCCCAGATAGTTTCCGCCGCAAGATTCCGGCACTTGTTCGCAAAGCCAAGCCTCAAGGTCTTCTGCCTCGCCGCTGCCGTCGGTGTTCGTTGTGAGTACCTTTTGACAGTTAACTCTTTTCTTATAAGACTTTTGCGGATTGCACCCGCCACCGCCGTTCTTTTCCCAGCATATTCCCCAAACCGGCTGGGTTACACTGCGTTCCACGCCCGAGAAATACTTGCGGGCATATTCCGGTTTGCTGAAATCAATTCTGCCGCTCTTGTCCGGTTCTTCGCCGTTCGCTTCAGCCTCCCAATCCGCCGCAGCATATTTGGCAAGATATTCCTGTACCGTTTTCGCTAAACCGGCAACAGCAATAACACTGCCGTCCGGTTGTGTGTAGCCGGTGATTGCGGCTGCCTCTGTTGTGCCGATACTGATGATTTGTTCCTGCGGACCGCAGCCGCTTGCACTGCCGGTGTTGCGGTTTGATTGTTCGTGCCAGTTGCCCGTGAGAGCCGGAATTTTGCCGGTGTAGCGTCCTTCGTAGATGACATGGTATTTATCGCCGCTTTTGTAAAAGAGAACGCAGGTATTCTCGCCCGTTTGAAAGCCGGTAAAATTACCGTAATACTGGGCGGTGTTATCAACTAACTGAAAACCGGCTGGTCGTCTCGGCAGTTCGCAGAGCGGCGAGGAACGCTCCCAGCGGTATTGCCAATGGGTTGTGTAACCGGTTTTCACAAACTCGTCATCCTCAACGGTGCGGTAGGCGATTTCGCCTCTGTCATTAACGACCCATAAATCGCCGAGTTCGTTGAAAAAGTAGGTTCCGTAGTTACACGGGCAGTGCGGACAACCGCTGTCATTGTCCGGTATGTAGCCGGCACGTTTCCACTTCGGCTGCAATACGCTGTAAGAATACTTTCCGTTGAGTCTTGCCATAGATGCTGCTGTGATTTTAGCCTGCCGGCGGTGTTTCTTATTCGCTGCACGCTTCGCAAACCTGCAAACATTCGCCGCCGGTCAGTTCTAGGCGTTCCTCGTTTTCAATGCGGGTTCGTTCGATTTGATAGTTCGGTGTTGTGTATTCGGGATTGCAGTCGCTTGCTTCGTTAGCGTAATAACACGTGATGTAGCGTGCCTGAACAAAGGCAAGGACGGGAATCATATCAAGATATACCAGAAAGGTGAATTTCGTGCCGGTATCGTCTGTAACGGTCATTGAGGAATAGACATCATCTTTGTTCCGGCATACTCCGTCAATCGATAAGAGTTCCGCTTCGGCGTATTGTTTCGGGCTGCTGTCTTTGACTTCTTTCAACTTGTGTATCCGCCGTTTGAGTTCTGTATCATCGTCCTCCAGCCATTCCGGTATAAAGTCTTCGTAATCGCCTTGTCCGTTGAGTTTCGTTGCGTAAGATTCGGGCGGGACGGCTTTGTAACAGGTTTTTTTGACGATGATAATGTCGGGTTCAAGGTCTGTCGTATTTATCGTTACCCATCCGCCGCTTGCATCCCAGCAGTACCAAACATAACTGCCGAAGTTGACATCGCCGACACGATAAATATCCTGCGGATTAGACGGGGCAGTCAGCGGCAGCAAGTCTGCTGTTGCAACAGTGCCGATGTATCCTTTGCAAAGAATATCATTATATTCGTCTGTTTTGTATTGTTCATATTCGTAACTGCCTTCTGTCAGTTCGACCCGCAGCCCGGACGGCAGGACTTCGTCCCAAGAGAGTGAAAGGCACATCACCTCATCGTATTGGAGTGCGTATTCTCCGCTCTCTTCGTAAGCAAGTAAAAAATCGCTGTCGTAGGCGGCGTTATTGTCGGAATCGGTTTTGTTTTTTTGTTTTTTTTCGTGTTCGGTCAGGTCAACGGTTTCGCCGTTTGCAATCTGTTCTGCTTCGTCTGGTGTCGGTTCACGTTTGACAAGGTCTGTTTTCTTTCGGCGTTTTTGCGTTGCACCGTCCGCACCGGCTTCGACTTCGTTACCGGCATCGTCAACGTAATAGACTTCACCGCCTTCGTACGTTTTCGGTGTTTTTTTGTAGTCTTGTCCTTCAACGGCAACGTTTCCGATGCACATCCAAGCGTACCATTTATTGCACGCTTTGACGTATGCGGCTTCTGCTTCTTCTTTTGTAATACCGGGACTTGTATCTGTTTTCGGGCGGTCAACAAACTTGTTATTTCCGTCGACATCGCCGTAGCCGGTTTTTACCGGCTTGTCTGTTTTCTTTGCCGGATGCTTTGCCGAATCACTGCCCAATGCCGGAGCAGGCAGACTGTTCCCGCCCGTAACATAAACAGGACACTGCACCGCTTTTTGGATTACACCGTAAATCTTGCCCGAAGGGGCTGCCGATGAAGTGCCGCCTGAACCGATTTCCCGAATTTGCCGACGCGGTGTGGATGAAACAAACGAACCGGCATATTGCGCGCTCTCATTTAAGGCGGTAAGTAATTTCCTCGCCGTTGTTTTATCGGAGGCAGCCAGAATTACAGATTGTTCGTCAGCCATCAGCAAAAATGTTCATAAAAAAGTCACGCATCAAGACCGCTGCATAAGGACAGCCTTCGACAAACGTTGGCTTTTGCATACCTTCGGGTAAGTCCTTATTTTTTTTCAGTGTTAACGTATTTTTGTCCCAGTTGGCAATATTGCCGTCAATATCCAGAAACATCGGCTCGCTCACCGCCTCCAACGTTTCCTTTGCCATATCGCTTTGCAATTTTTCAAGGACACTATATTTTTCACCGAAGTACCGATAATTACCGTCGTTTCCCGTCCATATTTGCGAAATACCTTTGTCTGTTAAAAAGTATTGTGAAGCATTAAGATATTTTTGATTAAACGTTTCACTGTCCATGTGCAACTCAAAATCAAGTTTGACATAACGGTATTTTTCTGTCCCGTTTGAATTGTATTCAATCTGTTCCGCTGCGCCGATTACTTTCACAAGCAACGAAAGGCGTGGGAATATTAAGCCCCTAAAAAATACAGCATCTTTATTAACCTTGCCGATATATTGTAACGCAAAATCGACAGACAAACTTTCTACATTTTTTGAAAAGGTAATTGATAATGCCGTTCGGGGAAACTCCGCAATTATCTCTGTGTTCGCCGTTGTGCGAAAATCTTTGTCATACAGAATAACTTTCTCTTCGCTTTTTTTTGCCGTGATGCTTGCCTCGACCGATTCGTCCCACGATGCTTGGGCATCGTTATCAGATTGCTGCGCTGCCGCCAGAAATTGGTTGTATTGTGTCGAATTTTCTGCCGCATTGACCCGTTGCCAAAGAATGAGCGAATTTATTTTATCCGACATTGCCGTCGCTAATTTGTCGATTGCATTTTTGACATCGCTTTCTGCTTTTTCAAAATTTTCCTTTTCCTCTTGTTCCTGTTCGTCATTTTTTTTGAATTCCTTCTTAAAATAATGCAGCGTTTTTAGTGTGTCTTGAAATTCAATCGGTCTGACATTAAAACCTTCAACACCTCTTTTCCAAGGTTCAAGCGGAAATCCTAACGGCGATACGTCGGCAACCTTACATTCCCAGCCGATTGTTATCTCGATTCCGTCGCCGCTGTCCCCTGCAAGTTTCCGCAGATGTGAATTCGTAACACGAAAGCCCTCAAAATCATTACTCCACCAACCGCTGTTCGGTAGTAGCACTGATGCGGATATGATGTCGTTTATCGCTTCGCCGTTAGGCAGCGTAATAAGATTTTCCTGTGGCGTATCGTTGTTTTCAACGAAACGATAAAACCGCCGTTCCGAAAACGTCCAAGCCGACGCATCTTTTGTCAAATCACCTAATTGTGCCGTTTCAAATATCAGTCCCATTACAATGTCATTATGTTATACTTTGGTTTTGTTTCGTCAAGCGACTTACGCACACCTTTTAGTTCGGCAATAATCTGTTTTGTGTTTTCGGCAGTCTTTTTGGCTGCTTGAATTGACGGGTCTCCTTCGGTATCCCAACGCCGACTCATCATCACTCTTGCTTCCGCCGAATTTGCTGTAACGGAATTACCCGTTGTTGAATGTACAAGCGGATTGTTTTTTAACGCAGGAGATTGGATACCTGACAACCGCTTGCTGATGTTCATTGATTCGTTTAATGCCTCTATATCGCCGACATTTGCTTTTTTTAATGCATCGTTATACTCTTTGTGTAACTTCCTTTTAAATTCATCGGAATCCAGCAAGGATTCACTCCAGCCGTCCAGTCCTTCATTAAATGCCTTTTCAAATTCAAGCCGTTTTTTACTCTCGTCATTGAGTAAATTCTGATAACAAAGAAACTCATCGTATGCTTTTTTTATTGCATCTGCTCCTCCTTCCGGCATCGTGTCTATTGCTAATTTATTGAATTTTTCTGCTTCGCTAGTGTGTCCTAACTTTGCCTCTGCATTAGCTCGTTCTTTGTATTCTTGTGCTTGCCGCATTGCCGAATACATATATTCGTATTGATTTCGTGCTTCAACTCCTCTCTCTTGAGCATAAAGAACCTTTTCGTCTGTTTTCATCATCGCCTCTTTGTCTTCTCTATTGCGTAAAAATTCGTTTTCGTCAATGTTTCTTATAATGTCCTTTGCCTTCTCAAGTTCGCCAATCATCTTTTCGTATGCCTCTAATGTGGTTTTTGTCAACTCTTCGTTCTTTTTCGTTTTTTCTCCAAGCCTTTTTTTTTCTTTGTCCTGTATCGCTTTGACTTTTTTATCTAATTCAGCGTCACGATAAAATGATTCGCCTAACCATCCAAAAAATCTTTCACTCGTTTTTCCCGCAACATTCCAATCACTCGTTGTTTTGGTCAAACCAAGCGAATAAGCACCGCTATCGGCTGCACTCGCAACTCCATAACCTGCTGCAAGTGCGGCTGCCGGAAGTCCGCCGGCTAATGATAATGCTCCTTTTCCCGCCGACATAGCCGTTTTTCCCGCCGACATAGCCGTTTTTCCCGCACCGCTATAAAAGCCTGTTCCAATAAGCCCCATACCTATTAAGATGCCCGTATTTGACCAATCAAAAGACGACATCTTGTCTGCCGCATCGTTCATCTTATCACCGGCTTCGTCCATTTTTGCAGACGCTTTTTTTTCGCCCGATGGCATCATCGATAAGACCACTGCCGCTGTACCGGCAACAGCAAGCCCAAGTCCCAATTTGCCGCCAATGCCGCGCTTTGCCGTACCATTTTGGATTGATGCCGCTGTATTTTCTTTAATCGCGTTTGTTTCTGCTTTCCAGATTCCTGCTGTTTGTAATAAACTAATGCCTGCTGTTTTTATCAGGGGAATAAGCGTTTTTTTGGCAATTATCAAAGTACCCATTACGCCGACGAATGTCCCTCCATAAATAGTTATTTTTTGTATCCAAGCACCAAATTCAGATTCACTTAAGGCGTTAAAGTGTTTTAACGCATCCGACATCTGTTTTGTTATTTCTATAACTATCGGTAAAAATTCCGCACCGATAACTTCATATAGTTCTCCGAAATTATCATATAGTTTTTTCATCTGTTCGGACAATTTTATATCCTTATCGGAAAATACCGAAATAGCATTGCTGCTCCGTTCAGTTATCAATGCTAACATTGCCATTGCCTTTGCTTCGGATTCGGATTCATAAACGATACCTTTCATCGAATCCTGCAATATCCTGTTTTTCAAATCATCATCTTTAATTATGATTCCTAACTGACGTAAACTTCGGGAGTTGCCTGCCAATGCCATATTGATTGTCTGCATTACCTGCGAAGTATCAACGTTTTTGAAGTTGCCAATCGCCGAAACTAACTTTGTAACGTCTTCGCTTGTCTTAACAGCGGACGCTCCGGTAATATCAAAATTAGAGATCATTGTTCCTGTCGCAATCATCATCTCTTGTACCGCACCGGTCGTTCGTCCTAAATCATTTTTCAATCTATTGAGTGATTCTGTTGCCTCGTCTGATGTATCTGCGAATAGACTAAAATACTGTAAATCTAAACTATTGGCATTATCAGCGGCTAATGCCGTTGCCTTGAAATAGTTAATCCAAAAAGACGTTGCTTGAGAAACAGCCGTACTAATGGACTGCAAAGTAAACACCGTTTCAAACAAACTTGAATTCATTTTCGGCGTTTGTTGCGTAATTTTCTCTTCTTCTTGTTCGAAGCGTTTTAACGCATCCGCAGCGGCTTGTGTTTCCTGCGTGTTAAACTCAATACCAGATATCTTTTGCGCAGCGATACCGATATTCACCATTTTTTCCTCTACCGCTTCAATCGTATCATAAAAGCGTTTCAAAGACTCTAATGCTTTGCTGGTATCGATATTTAATTCTAATACATCTGAAGACACTGCTGTTTGTTTTCGTTAGGTTTCTTTGCGCTTAGTATTTTGCGCTTATGTTCGGCAACCACGTTTTCATCTATCACCGTATCGTCTGGATAGAGCATACGCAATACACCAAACTCAATGTGATTATAAACCTTGTCAAGGTCGGTTTTTTGATACGCAAGTATCCGTAATAAATCGGCAATCACCGATAAATAATTTTGGTCAAGTGTCTGGGACAATTTCCAGCCTCCCTGATGAAGCATCGTGTTGTCCCAGCCTTGATTTTTCGTTTCATAATTCCACCATGCCTGAAAATTTATCAGGTCTTGGAGCGTAACGTTTTCCGTTGCCGGATTCAGCCCGAATGTCTTGCAGTATCTGTACCGCAAAACACATTCGGGCTGTAGCGTTAGTTTTTTTCTGCGATCTTCACCTCCTCATTAAGGTGTTCGTTATACTCCGCCGAATCGTTAAAAATCTTTATCACGAGTTCGCGGGCAATGTTCGGCAAAGTATCAAGGAGTTTCTTTGCCTTTTTTTCTCTAATGGGCATTGCACTGCCGGTGTCAATCCCAAATAGGACGCAGTTCGCCAATACCGGCAGTATTACAGCGGATGTTATTCCGGTATTGTGATGTGCCGTAATAAAATCGGTGTATTCCGTACCGTTCATCCGGCGAATCATAAAATTGTCTCCGCTGTCAAGTTTCACCGTGTACGGCTCGTTGCCGACGGGCTTATTTAGTAACTTTTCAAAGTCGAATGTCATTATGCACCTCCGTTTGTGATGTTAGATACCGGCATACTGCTTGCCTTGCCGCCTTTTGCTATCAGCGACATCTGAAACTTCGGAGCGATTGTTCCTTGTATGCCTTGTAACTGCCCGATGGAGCAGGGTTTAACTACCTGCGTAAAACCGACCTCTTCGCAAGCGAACGTCACTTGAATGAATTGATTCGGGTACGTCTTTTTGATTACTTCCAATGCCATCCATTTCACAAGGTCGCCGAGACACGACAGCGTTACTGTGTCCATTCCCGATTTTCCGAAAAACTTTATTTTCGTAATAAAATCGGGGTTATCAACGGCAACCTCTTCTGTGTCCGGTTCGCCGTAACCAAATAACGCCTTGCTTTCGCAATCGAGTATTATCGGGTCGCCTTCTACTGCACCAGCCGAATTAAGCGTGCGTATCTGCACTTGAAACGCAAACATACTGCTAGGCAAAACTGCTTCACTACTCATCTTTCTCTTCCTTTCTTCTAGTGTTAATGAAATTCCAAACAGTTAAATAAACAACTCACGCCGATGCTTTGATTATTGTCATCTCCGGCTTGCGTTGTTTGTATTGTATCAATCCACCATTTTTTACACTCCGGCGGCATTATTATTATTTTCTCTATGCAGTACAGTACCTCTTTTACTGTATCGGCAAATGTTGTTATTAGTGCGTGACCGTCATTTTCACGCATCCTTGTGGTCGGTATCAATGTTATGATATATTCCTCTTTGTATATCTTTTCACTCAATCGTTTATTTGCCTGTGGAGTTATTGTAACAGGAACAGTTAAACCGGTATCGGATAATACATCGTCAAAATTTCCGGGCAAAATTATTTTTATGTTCTTATCAGAAATAAACTTTGCTAATTCTGTTACAAAAATTACTACAAAACTGTCCATTACCTGTTTAATGTTAACGTGTATAATGCCGCATTATCACCGCTATAAACCGTGTTAACGTCGTGTATATCGTAAATAATGCTGTCTTTTTCAAAGCAATCAATTTTAGCAATGGGAACACTTGCAAGCACCGCAGCGGGGATTGTCGCTGTCAATATGCTGCGCCTCGTTCCGCCGCCAAGTCCGTTATCGGTACTTTGTGTTAAGGTATCGAACACTGCTTCGCACGGTATTCTTTCAAACTCTGTCGGGACATCGTCCATTATGTTGCTTTTGATTTTTTTCAAAAAAACGGCTTCGCCGCCGAGCATTTCAATTAACGAATTGGCAACGCCGCTTTTCCCCGAAAATACTCCGTCTAATAGTCCCATCGTTATTCCTGAATGCAAAATATATTCGCATCTGCAAGGTTTGTTTTCCGTTCAAATTCGTCAACACCGAATAGCGTGTCGTTAACGCCGAATAGTGTATCATTCCCAATGAACACTCTTTTAATATTCATTCTCTTGTAGCACAAGCCGTCTTGTCCGTACCATTCCGCTTTGACGATGCCGCCTGCCGCTAAATGCGAAACAATTTTTTGAAATTTCTGTTTTACCTCGCTGTCCATTACAAACTCCAATCGGGCTTGGCAGTCTCGTCCCGTTCGATGCCGATAAGAGCGAAGCAATCAAAGTAACGTCCGTTTAATTGTTTCTTCACGTAATCTTCCTTTTCCCAGCCGAAGCCGTCATTCCACGAATTGGTCATACCGAAGTATCCAGCCCTGTAATACGCCCACGTCATTGCGTGTGCCGTAGTACCGTTAGGCACATACTCGCCGCTCTTGTTCAAACCCAACTGAACCGACGTACCGTAATTGACCGGATAGCCCGCACGCAAACAAGCCCTAATATCCTCAAACGTTTTCGGTCGGGTCACCTTTATCTGCCACCGTTCTGCTTGCCCGCTGTACTTCTCGTAGACCTCCGCAGCGGTCACACGCGTGTTCCACCGCAAGGCAACCATCTCCTTATCCGTGATGCTTTTCCCATACGCCGCTGTCGGCAAAATCCCGTACTTGGAATTCGCCGTAAGCATTCCGGCAAGACTGCAGCCTCCATAGTTATGGTCTTTTGCAATCTGCGCGTGATAAATCATATACGTCCACGCCGGAAACGGCATAAACGGCGTTACCTCGTGCCGCTTTGCCGCTTCCAACTGCATTAAGTAGTAACAAGCGTAGGCATTAGATATTGCTGCGCAGGCGTTGCTGCTGTTCTGATTGTAAACCGGCGGTAAACTCTGCGGCAGCCAATCCTGATAATGTTCCGCTTCGGCATAAATTCTACTTTTGACTTCGTCCCAGTCGAATAAGAATTTTTGCCCGCAAACCTCCTGCTGCGCCTCTAACGCTTTGAGGTCTTCCGCTTCCTTCTCCGGCAGCCAGCCGCTCGTGAATTGTTGAGTCTCTTCTGTCATTGTCCTGTTCCTTTACTACTTTGCCGTAATGTTCGTCCGTATCTATAACGTTTCCGAAAACGTGGTGTAGGCTGCCCTCACCGCTTCCAAAGTGTTCGGCGTATTGAGGTTCAGGTTCTTCCAGTATTCCTGAAGCGAATTCGGTATCGTTATCTTTTTTTTTTGTAACTCGTCCCTCACAGCCTCCCGCAATTCGGCAGGCGTTTCATATTCGTTTTGCAACACCTCGCTTATAACCGACCTCAACACTGTCTTAACGTCAGCGTCAATATCAAGCGGCTTAACAACCGGCTTAACGATGGGCGTAACGTTCGGCGGGGTAACAAGTGTAACCGGCTTCGGTACAGTGTTAGACTTGTTACGCGACAGCGCAGGTGCTAAACAAACACCGATAAACACACCTGCGATAATGCCTATCACAAGTCCGATAGTGAGGCGGTCGGTCGTAAAGGCAAGCGTCTTAACGCCGATGCGGTATCCGGCAGACGTTGTTTTATACAGCAGCGAATTCCGCCGGATAATCTCCTGCCTCGCCTCATCAATCGCCGCCATCTCGACAGCAATCGTCTGAATGTCTTCTTTTGTTAATGCCATTGGTTAGTTGATTTAAGGGTTAGTTGCTGAAAATACGTTTGAGTAAATCGGCGACCGGTCTGCGCCGGACAGGTGCAGGAGACGCTTCGCCGTCTGTCTCAGGTGATACTTCGGGCGTTACTGCGGGCGGCACTGTCTGCTGTCCTTCCCGCCTTGCACGCCGCACCTCCAGCAATGTTCTGATAGACGTGAGAACCAGCAGAATGACCGTGAGGGCATCACCAACCTCGACCTCCGAACTACTGCCCGCAAGCAAACGGTCGTGCGTATCCTGCACCGATTCGGCAAGTTCCTGCACATTCCAGTCTGCGCCGAGCCGCAGGAGAACGACAGCCTTCTCAATCACCGTCCAATACTCCTGTATCAGCAGGCGTAAAACGACCACCGCCTGGTCGTCTATTGCCGTCGGTGTCCAGACAGCCCATTGAGCGAGAACCGGCGTATATTTATCCAGCCAGATACGCAGGGGCGCAAGGTCGCCGAGTGCAATCGATTCGCTGGGAAACGAAGCCGCAGCCTCCTTAATAACCGCGTGAACCGCGTACGCCTTCCAAGCATACGAGACGTAGGTCGGTAACTTCCAAAGTGTTGTAAAAATACTCATTGTTATTGCTCCTTTTTAGTGGTGAGTTCTAATAGTCTCTAAATAGTTTATCTAAATCTTCGCGTGAAAGTATTTTGTCATCGTCCGCAGCGGCAACCGCTTTTATGCGTTCAATGTCATCAGGTACGGGCTTTTCATTGGACGTACCGAGCAAACGTTCCACCTCTTCCATAGACAACCTGCCGTACATCGAGGGTAATTCGCCGGTATTATCTTCCATCATATCAGGCACTTTGCCGCCGAAGTTTTTCCGGTAATCTGCGTCCGCAGGTGTATTCGCCATAGTCCGATACTCCGGCGGTAAATCCAGTCTCGCCCACTCCCATTCGTAACAGGCTTCGCAATGATTCTCCTGGCAAAAAAACAATAAGTTGATAAGCGGCTCAAACCGGCTCCGGGTCCGGTACGCTCTTGCCGATATTGTTTCATCAGCCCACGTATCGCCGATGTTCCCAAACAGCAATCCGCCGAAAAGCGTATTCGCCATCTGGTCAACCGCTATCAAAATTTGTTTTATCCAATGCTTCATAACGTTACTCTGTTTTCGACCGGAACACTTGAAATGTTGCATACCGGTCAGTTACGGCGATACTTCCGCTCTCAACGCTGTCTTTCAACAGGATAGCCCGATGCGGCGAACTGTTTATCCATTGCTCAACGGCACGGGTCGGATTGTCCGCATAATTGCTTGTTGCCGCACACTCGCCGCTATGCGAAAAGCCGTGTCCGTGATGTCCCATTCCGTACTTCGCTTGTAATACGTTGTTTGCCTCACAGCCGCTAGGGTCGCTCCACGATAATGCCTTGCGTCCGTTCTGTCGCCGGAACTCGTTGATTTTCTCAAACGCCTGTCCCGCCCGGTCAAACAGGTGAACAGAGCCGCAAAAAACAAATTTTTCGTAACTCACGTTAACGGCTTTTGCCTTTGCCGCTTGCTGCGCTTGCGGTGTACGTGCCTTCGCTTGCTGCGCCTCTGCCTCAGTAACCGCCAGCAAGGCAAACGCTGCTGCGGCAATACTTAAAATCATTCTTGTCATCTGTTTACCTCCTCGTAGGTTTTGTTAAAAGTATCCCTGTTGCAGGGTTGAAATTTCACGTCTTTGATAATCCAGTCGCCCCAATTCACTTTCACCTCGCCGTCCGGCGTTTTGATAACGAGCGTGCTGTGTCCGCCGTCAATACCGGGCGCGATTCTCGTTTCACCGCCGTTTGATTCAATCCATTGAGTAACCTCGTCCGCGTTTCTGTAACCTAAATACTGAAGGGCTTCTATTTCAACCGGTCTCTTTCGGTATCGTTTCATTCTCATTCTTATTCCAACGCTTTCAAATATCTGTTGTTTTTCATCAGTAATTCATCCAATACTCTCTTTGCGCTCTTTGAGAGAATATACATTTCATAAGCACTTTGATACAAGGCGATTTTTATTCTTACAGCATTCGATAAATTCAGTCTCAACACATCGCCCCAAGCGGCAACAACAGCGGCAACTTCATCGTCCGTGTAAGGTATGTCTCTCGCCGAAAGCCGCTGACGGATAAAAGCAATTTTGCCGTTGAGGTAGTTTTCAAAGCCGGTACTTTCAATCATTGACGTAATATGGTTGCGCAGCAGGGAAGTCAGGAAAACTGAACATTCGACATCGCTTTTCCAATCCGGTTTCAACGTTTCACCGGCGATGCTGCCGTGCGGATTGACGCTGTAACGGAACATTATCTCGGTTAGGTTATTGTCCACGTGCCGCACCTCTTCACCGATTTTATAAAGTGCATACACATCATCATCTTCCTGTCTGTCGAGCGACAGACTGATATTCCTGGACTTAAACACAGGCGCTTTACCGAGTATCGCGAGTATCATATACACGAGCAGCGTGAAACACACGATAATCGCAAACGGGTATCCGATATGCGGTAAGTATTCTGCAAATTCCATTATTCTTTTTGTCTTTTTAGTTTGCTAAATGATAAATCTCTATCGAACGTCCTATCCTTGCGGCAGGTTTGTATTCTTTCAGCCAGTCATATTTTTTATCACTGCGCCGCAGTTCGTTGACGCTGATAATCATCCAGCCGTCTTGTTTTTTCTCCGGCACTTTCGGAACATTAAGCGGTTCTGCCGCATACACCGACGCGGCGATAGTCCCGCCGTGACCTTCGATATGCCGGTCTATCCATCGCTGCAATTCATAACAGTCCTGTCCGTGGTCGATATTGCTGCCGAGCAAATATTCCGATTCCTGATGTGCCGTAAAACATTCGTTAAAGTAGGAAAGGGAGTGAGGATACGCCGTAAGGCTGCTGGTCATCATCGTTCCCAGACACGCCGGAATAACAAACGCCGCAGCCTTTCCCTGTAATGTCTGCAAACGGCAGCAAAACAAATACAACAGCGGCAGGGCAGGGAGAATATAACGGGGATGCGCCGATAAACCGTCAACGCTGCTCACGGCGGTAAAAACAAACAAAAAACTAATAACAATAAATCCTTCACCCTTTTTCCGCCCAATCAAAAAAGTTACCGCCGCAAGCAAAAACAACATTATCACGCCGACCGGTTCTTTATACGCCAGCACGCATAAGTAATAATGCTTCCAGCCTCTATCAGACCATACCCCGTTGAGATACGATTCCGTTCCCTTTTCAAAATCAACACTCTGCGTATCAATTCCCATCACCAACTCACGCGGCAGCGGGACCGGCAGTTGTTCCGCCAGCACTGCGGCGGTGTTTTTCATCGTATTGCTTCGGAATGAATACCCGCCGATTGTTTTCAATGAACCTTCATAAAAATATCCGGCATTGAGTACCGCAAGTCCGGTGAGCAAAATCATCGCAAATTGCGCCGATTGTTTTCGTGAACATACCAGCCACAACAACAGATACAGCGGAAAAGCCAGCAGCCACGTCAGTTTCGTCAGGCACATCAAGCCCATCACAATACCGGCAGTCAGTCCTCTGTAATGTGTCGGCTTGACAAGCCATCGGCGGAAAAAATACAATCCGGCAATCCCCATCGCTGCCGCCGCCGCATCCGAACATAATGACGCACCCCAGCCTAACACCAGCGGCGAAAACGTCCACAACGTTAAAAATACCAAGCCGCAACTCCCGCCGTACAATTCGTTTGCAAAGCGGTAGCCGCAATAACCGCCGAACAGGATAAGCGGAATAAGCGAAAGCCGCATCCAAAAAACAGCATTGCGCAACTTCTCTTGCGGATTGGAGGCGATGACGCTCTTACCAAGTCCCCACTCGCAGCGGTCAGCCGCTCTCGGCGAATAACTCCGGCGGTCGTAATCCAAAGCGGAGGCAGGGAACGCCGTAATCATACGGGTCAGCGGCGCATTGACGTGAAACACGTCCAACTTATGCGTATCGCTGAAATAAACGGCAGAACCGAGATAGCCGACCTCTGTCCGGTTGAGACTCATATTCCCTGCAAGATACGCAAGGAGCAATGCCTGAACACAGAGCAAAGCAATACAACAACGTTTTGCCGGAGTCAGTGCCGCAAAACCGCATCTCGCAATCGTCCAAACGCAGGCGGCGGCATCACGCCAGCCGATTTTCTTACCCTGCTGTCTTGTTCTCGGAAAATACTCTATCGGCACTTCGCGAATCACCGCCCCGCGGTCCGCTAACTTCGCCGTCACCTCCGCCTCAAAAGCAAAACGCGACGAACGCAGCCGCAAGGATTTAAGCAGCGCAGCACGAAACAACTTATGACCGGTTTCCATATCCTTCAAGGAATAACCGGTTGCCCGATTCGACAGATACGTTAAAAGCCGGTTGCCCGCCTTATGAAAGGAATGCAATGTCCGAACACCGTAGACAGCGTCAATACCCGCCTCAAGTATTTCCGACATCATCCGCATATAATTGGAAGACGGATATTCCCTGTCGGCATCTTGTATCAGAATGTAATCGCCTTGCGATTCGGAAATACCCAGTCTTACCGCCGCACCTTTGCCTTTGTTTCTTTTTTGCCGCAACACGTGAATGTTCTTATAGAACGCCGCATAGTTTTCTGCACAAGCATACGTTTCATCTGTGGAAGCGTCATCGACAACGATAATCTCCCGCTCTATTCCCGGCGGCAGGGGCGCAGAATAAGCCTTATCGATGATATACTCAATCGATGCCGATTCGTTATACGCCGGAATAATTATCGAAAGTAACATTTTTAGCGAGTAACTAACGCCGTGTCAGGGGTTATGTAAAAGTCCCGAATACAGCGTCCTGAAAACTTCAAAACCCTGCGCAGGTATCTGCCGTCCTTGTCCGCTTGCGACCACGCCAGAACGGCAGCGGCGGCAGCAATACAGACCCAGCCGTAGACCTGCAAACTCAACGAAACCTCACCGTATTGAACAAACAAATCAAACGTTGTAACAAACTCACGGAAGTACCAGTCCTGAATTTCCCGAATGATAGTCTTTCCCTGATAAACGATGATGCCGAACAAAACCATACTTCCCCAAATGTTCCATCGGCGGGGATACAATCGCGGACATCTATCTAAAATCAAAAAGCAAGCAACCCACGACAATAAAAGCCACGCCGTTAACGGAACAATCCAATTCCAGTGACGCGGGTCAATGACGCGCATATATTCGTAATAATCGTAGTACAGTATTTCGCCGCAACTTCGCAGAAAAGGCATTAAATTGAACAGCAGTACGGCAACTGCCGAACCGATATAAAGCCATATCCACTTGATTGTTCCTTTGTATTGTCCGTTCATAACGTCTTCTTGCGCCTCCTTATCTGCTGCCTTCTGAAATGCAGCAATGCCGCAAAACAAACCAGTGGCAAAACAATGTTTGCACTTACAGCCAGCCAACTGCGGACAGGGTACAGATGAAAACAAGGTAACGTTACCGGCTGCCCTTTTTTCTGCGCCAGGAGCCAATCGAGGATGTTGTCCTCGCCGAAAGGCAGCGAAGTATCCGCGTGTCCGCTCATCGTATCGTTGAGAAAAAACACTTCGCCTTTTCTCTTTTTCGCTGTAACGTACTGCCGCATTGATGAAGCCGCATTGCGGTCATCACTCGGCGAGTTGTAGGCGGCAAGAGCAATACCGTCAATGTTCACGCCGGGCGGATAGCCCGATACAATGCACATCGCCGCAACGTGCTCCTTGTGTTGAGACGCAAACATATACGCCGCCGTGCTGCCGCTGCAAATGCCGGCAACAGACACTCTTGTCTTATCAACGGGAAACTCCGCAAGCAAAATGTCATATATTTCATTGACCGCATCGAAGTAAGTCCCGCCGCCGGGCGCATGGATAAAAAAGTCTTCGGCAACGTGGTCTTCCCCGTCATAGGCGAAGACCCCGTCCCGTGTATGCTGCACTGCTAAGAGATAAAAGTCTTTTTCCGATAAGGTTTTGAAGGCGTGGTGCAGGTGCGCAAGGTGGCTGTCATTATCGCCGTTCATCTCGCCCCGCCCGCCGAAGTAAACAATAAGCGGGTATTCCTTTCCTTCCTCTATGACTGCCGGACGCAGCAGGCGGAAAGGTATCACCGCCCCGTCTTTCAGGTATTGATACCAATCGAACATCGCCGAGACCGCCTCGTTCGCCGTATAACCGGTATCGTCAGCGTTCCGTTCGGATTCCGCCGTCTGTACCTCCGCAAGGTCATCAACAGACACGGACGTTCCGGGCGCACGCTCAACGGCAGGCTGAACGAGTTCCAGTTGACCCGCCGCCAGTGCCGCTGTCAATGCTGTCAAAACCAGTGTTGTCGAAAGCGTTGTTGTCATTTTATTCTGCTGCCGTTCTCCGTTCTCCGTTCTCAATTATTCTGCTGCCGGCCATACTTTCGTATCTGTTTTTGCGTCCCAGACTTCGGCAACCGCCGCACCTGTCCCGACCCATACCTGACCTACGGCAATGCCGCCCGGGACAAATATCGCCTTCGGCGCGGCGGTGTTAAGGACTTCGGCGGGCAGTGCGTTGATGCGTATTAAATCGAAACTGTTCTGGTGAAACCGTCCTTCGGGTCTGATGCGTAAATGCTGCGTTGTTTCTCCGCAGGGAATCGTGAACGTTTTGCCGCTGCCGGAAACAGACTCAAAATGCACGGCGGCAATCTGCGTCCACGTGACGCTGTCCGTACTCGTTTCAACGATGACATCGCAATCGGTGAAGCCGTAAGTGTCCGGTACAGCGGACGCGGTAAGAACAATATCAACGACTGCTGCCGGTGCGTCAAAGACCGCCTCGATACCTGATAAATGCTTGTCCTCAATAACAGAGGCGGTCAGCGACATCAGGTACGGAAGACATAGCAAAGAGGCCGCAAACATGGCAGTAATAAATGCCAGCCAGCAAAAAAACTGCTTGATGCTGGTTGCTTCTGCTGCGTCTTTCGGCGAATCAGTCTCTTGTGTCAATTTAGTGTCTTTCATTTTTTTAGTGGTTGTTAGTTGTTAGTTGCGGGCATAACCCTTATTTTCATTTTCCGCACCCTTAATAGTAATGCGTCTCCAAAGTTTTATGCCCTCCGCATTTACCCGCCGCTCAACACTAGTTCCCGGTGTTTGCGTAAAGTTTCGTTAAGGCGGAGATGATTACTCCCCCCCCCCCCCTCTTCTGGTCTGCTTCTATGAAGAGTTCGGGGTGTTTTTCTCTGTACTCTTTTATATCAGCGTATAACTGCCGCAACTGCTTGTCCTTCTGAACCTGCCAATCCTCGTAATACGCGCGCTGGTCGTCCGTTTCAATGACCGGCTCGTGTCCGACACCTATTGCCTTGTCGAGCGGAGTACGTCCGGTGAAAAAGTGTTTCGCCTTGTAGTCATCTGTAACGGACTGACCCTTTAACATTTTTTCCAACTTGCGGTAGGATTTTGCGTAAACGTCCTGCGCTCCGCAATACAGGCAGCACTGCGTTTTCAGGTTTTCAATAAAGCGGAAATGCAGCGTGTAACCGACACTTATCACGGCAGCGGCAAAAAGCAGCAACACAAACAGCAGGACGTGAAGCAGGTCTAGTTTCGGCAAGCGCAGTTTAGGCATCAGCGGTGTCCTCCTCCTCCGGTTTCGGTTTCTTTTCTTTGCCGAAAGCAATTTGGGTATGTCCGACGATTGCCGCTGTGATGTTGGTTTCCTCGTCCATGAACTCCACCGGCACGTCCGGCACTTCGTAGTTCCTGATGGTTGCAAGCGATTTGATTGCCCCTTCGCTCAACACGCCTTCGCTTATCAATTCGTTGTATGCGGTTGCGAGTTTTGCGGCGAGGGCGTTGAACTCGTCCGGTGTCAGGACACGTTCCAAGCCTAAGAGCAAAAGCGTGTAACACTGTCCCGAATTAACTCTTACGAGCGTATCGTCGCCGAAGCGGAACTCCCGATGGGTGTTGCGGAATACCTCGCTGCTCCAGCGGTTAAAACTCTGTTCCGGTGTCAATGAAGCACCGGCGGCAGGGGACATCACAATGTCGATTCCGCCCACATTAACCGAATTGACCGAATTGTCTGACATATTTTTTCCTTTTCGTTTCTCTTAGGTTTCTCTTAGGTTTCTGCCGTGTGGATAAGGTGATACTGCGCTTTTGTCTGCGGCGTTAACACGGCGTATTGCTCCGGTGTGCAGATAAGCAGGCGGACGTTATGGTCAGTAGTACCGGCTATCATATTCGTAACGGTGATTCTGGCTTCTGCGGCACTGGACGCAATGCTCTGCATCAAAACGTCTGCTTCCGCCTTCGTATATTTATCAGCGAAGTTAGCGAAGTCTTGCGGGTGCAGGTAACCACGTGTGTCAGTACCTTGCACTTGCGCACCAGACACGTAGAGTGCGTTCGCATCTTGCCACGCATAGCCACCAGCGTGACCATTGATGAAATAGCCGCCGATGTAGTGCAACCACGACAGTGTGTAAGACCAGTTATTGAGCGGTACTGGATTGCCTACAGACACTGCAATGCGTAAATCGACGACGTCGCCGTTAGTGTCAGTCACCCATATGTCGCCGGTGGCGGCATCGTAATGCAGCGTGTCGCCCGTTTGCCAGTCCGGTTCAGTGGATAGGTCGGTGGACCAGGTGCTTCCAGCATACGTACCACTACTACTGAAAAGCCCAACGTAATCGTTAGTAGCGTTAAGGGACAGTGCAAGACCCTTCCGGAACGAACCGGAGATCATCACGGTGTCGTACACCGCATTGGCGATAACCTCAGCACGCTGCAAGCAAATGATGGGCATATCTATCGCGTCCGTCCAACCACTTTCTGCTATCCACCCGGTGCGCTGTGCAGCGGTCAGAGTGGTGTTGGGCAGGTGGAGTCTGGTGAAGACCAGGTTCGGGTTCACCGGTGCGTCTTTGAGTACGCATTGCGGGTCTGCGACTACACCTTCAAGCAACGGGTCATACACAGGCACGAACTTCGTTGTCGCAGGCAACTGGCTACCTTCATCCGTCACGCCAACGTATCGCGTTAGGTGCGTTTGCGGGCACGGTGGCAACTCAGCGACTGTAACTGCGGTACCGTAATCGTCTGGGTCTGTCACGAGTATAGCAGCACTCGCACGGGGAATATCCACGTTGCCGAGTTCGGTTGGTAGTACGTATGCGGGGTAGCCAAGCGAAACTGTACGCACATGACCAGCAGTGTTGGCTTTCAAAGCATCTAATTGGCGTGTTAACCAGCCGACTGCATTAGCGGCAGTTGCGGCAAGGTCTTCGAGACCGCTGCTGATAGCGTCTTGTGTAATCGTGATACCGCTAATATCGCCGATATAACCGTCAAGTCCGCGAAACAACACGGGACCGGCGAAGGTGTAAGTGCCGTTATTCGCTGTAATTTCACCGTATTGTACCGATTCGTAGTATATCTTAATGCTTTCGCCGTTTCCGATAATACGGCTGGCACTATCGATAGATTCGACTGAGAAAATAGCAGTAACGTCAGCGAACTTCCACACAGAAGTCGTATCGCACGCAAAGTAAGCCGCAGTGTCCAAGTTAGCGGACGAGTCCATCGGCGTTTGCAGCGGCATATCGACCCACGCAGCTTGCTGAATGCCTGACAGTCCGGGTGTCCCTTCCTCATTGCGCCACTCAACGCGGACAAGGTCGGACGTATCAACCCACAGCGTCAGCGTATCGGTGCAAAAATAAACTGCTCCCGCCTCGACAGGTGTCGAAATCAGTTTTGCTTCTGTTGTCAGTACCGGTTTGAATTTCGTGCCGCTGTCCATTATTCAATAACTGTCCACTTTGTTTCCGCATTGGATACCGCTGTTTTAACAAACGCCGTCGTAGCAATTTTTGTACTGTTATCAACCGCATCCTGCGTCTCCGCCGTGACTGCGGATGGTATCGCACCGGTCAAACCGGACGCATCGAGCGAGGTCACCTGTATGTCGACGTTAGCGGTTCCGTCAAACAATACGCCTGCTGCCGCTGCTTTGCCCGAAACAGAAAAGGTTCTTGCGGCAGCCAAAGCCTGCGCTGCGGTGATTGTTCCGTTTATGGTGTTCGTGAAGGTCTTATCGCCGCCGATGACATCATCGCCGTCCAGCGTGACGTAATTCGCCAGAGAGACAACGCCGCCGAGTTGGTCCCAGCCCGTTCCGTCCCACGCGTAGTTATGTCCGCTGCCGTCCGGGCTTGTTGTGACGTTCCAGACATCGCCTTGTTTGTTGCCCTCCTCCGGCAGTTCGCCGTAAGTTGCCTTCGTGCCTTTGTATGTCATCGCCGACGCAAGGCGGTTGTCGAGTACCGTTTCCAAAGCGTCCTCTGTGACGAGTTCGGATGCGGCAATAACGTCCGGCGGAATGACACCGGTCAGGGAGGACGCATCGTTTGACCCTCCTTCGGCAGGTGCGGCAATCTGCTGCCAGTCCTCACCGTTCCAACGGTGAATTGTTTTGGTATCGTCGGTAATGTAGAGTCGGCCCTGAACGGGTTCGCTCACAGCCGCAAGCGATGCGCTGTAAGTAATTTGACCGAGCAGTTCCGCTTCTGTTGCAGAAGTCGCTACATAGCATCCGCCTTTCCATATGTAGAAACTGCCTTCAACCTTGGTCGCCGGAAAGTCGGCGGCATTTACCTTAATAATTCCGAAGGGAGTCGCTGTATTGATAGCCATCTTATTTACTCAATGTTAAGTTTTGTTCGTTTAATTGATTATGTTCCAGGTGATACCGGTATCGCCGTTTTCCCCATCATCACCTTTCTCGCCCTGCGGTCCCGGTTCACCGGTATCACCTTTGTCGCCTTTGTCACCGGTTAAACCTTGAATTCCTTGAATGCCCTGCTCACCGTCAGTACCGTCAGTGCCGTTTTCGCCCTTCTCGCCTTGAATACCTTGCGGTCCCGGTTCGCCTTGCAAAGATAGCAGGAAATCCGCCTCGCTGCCGCTGTTGCCCGCCTCAAGCCAAATTTCATAAGCCGACTTGCCGTCCGCTCCCGGTGTTTTTTCATTAATAAGAGAAGTCAACCGTTCCAAAAGAGCGGCAAAACCTGTAATCGCATTTTCCGATGCCATATCATATTCCCAATAAATGACTCTTTATCGAGTTTGTCTGAAATATGTACTCTCCATAACTGCCGACAGCAAGTATCGCATCATCACAAACCATTGGGGCAACAAAATCTTTAGAAAACGCTGCAGATAATGCCCCCGCAGAAGCATTGGATAAACCTTTTGTTAAGGCTTCAGGAAAACGGTCTGGATAACGCATCATCCAAACAGTCTGAAAACAAACAGCAATTTTCAAATCGTCCGGCGTGTTCAACGAAAAATCATCAACGAACTGGAACGCCTTATTGATGACAAATGCCGCCGCATTGAGAAACTGCTGCCGTACCGTTTCGTCCGCCGATTCCCACTGCACTGCATTAGGAATCGACGAAGCAATATAGTCCGTTGCAAATTCAAGCGGTACAGTGAACATCGTTATTTTTTCTTCTGCTTTTCGTCTTCCAGCGTCTTTTCGTCTTCCAGCGTCTTTTCGTCCGATTTTGTCTTTTCGTCCGCGGGCAAAGCAGTTTTTTTTACTGCCGCTGTTTTGCCGCACTCTTTGATATGTGTCTCGAACTCTGCAATGCTTTGGAAAAAGCGGTTACATTTCGGACAAACTTTCCAAATGAAATTCATTGTTGTCTCCTATCGCGGAATGTATTCTATAGGGGCAGTCAAATGTACTGCCGACGCGTCAAAGTCGGCGGTCATCTGCAAGCGGAAAACACGTTTGAGCGTGCTGGGAACAGGCATCACCTCAAAGAGGTTAACGCTTCCAATCGTTGCATTGCTTGACGAAAGTACAGTTGCGTCGTCCTGCCAATCACCGGCAGAATCTTTATACTGTAACTTGAGCGTCAAATGCTGCTCCGATGTAAGCGTTAACTCCGCATCAATATACCCGCGAATTTTCAATGCTCCATTCGTGTTATTGAGTGTGAATTCATTGCTATTCACCGTTGCGTTGTTCGGCAATGCTGCCCTATTGAAAACGTAATCACCGTAATAGTGCGGCTCTTGTCCAATCTTTCCGTTTAATGTATCGTTTGACATTGTTTTTGAATGAAAAAAAGTGAAACAATGTTCCCGTTTTTTGCAACGGGAACGTAATTTTTATGCAACATACGACGCATTACTAATACGTCCAATCGCTTCCGGTATGTTAAACGAAGTAATTACCGGTACGCCGACAATCGACACCTGACCGCCCGGCTGCACCGTAATCAATCCGTTGCCATGATTCTGCGTTGAGTAATAAGCCGCAATGCGGAGAGCAAGCGACGGGTTACAATAAATTCGTGTCGTCGTTCCGAACGAGGCACGTTTGACCAGCTCAACAAGTTGCGTTGCCGTCGGCACTGCCGTTGCCCCGATATTGACGAGAGCAGCAATCTTCAACTTGTTTTCCAGTTGCATCCCGATAAGCGTCTTGACCGTTGCACCATAAACAACAATGTCAACTTTATCAACAGGATGCCGGTAATCGTAACGATTACCTCCGTTTAATGCCGATGTTTCAAACACTTGACCAAGCCGCGGGTCTGCATAAGGCAGCGGTGAAAACAAGCCGGTAACTTCGCCCGGCGACCACGTAATTGCCGCCATTGCTGCATAATTCGGCATATCGGCAGGAGTTTCTGATGCCGACACAGCATTGCTAAACTCAACCGCTTTGCCGAGAAAATTATTGAGAAAAAGCGATTTTTCTATTTTCATTCCCGACTGCCGCATCGCCGGAGGCAAACGCTTGGCAAGATACTTTTCGACACCGCCGTACTTAATGACCTTGTCCTCCGGCATTAAAATCTTCCCGCCGAGCGGTGTCAGATTGGATTGGTCAAGTTGCGTTTCCGAATCAATAATCGGCAGCGGACCGTCAAGGTCAACGACATCAACGCCCTGTGCGGCAGTTACCCGCTCAAAAAGGTTGTGATAATCGTGAGACGCTTTTTCAAACGGAATAGCCGCCAAAATCGGCGACTCTGCCGTTACGTTATCAATGAGCATCCGTTGATTTACCGTACTCGCTTTATTTAAGTCCGCCGCCTGAACGGCAATGTTGTAAAATGAATTCTTAAAAGGTTCCATCGAGAAACTCCTATATTTTTGTTTTTTGTTACGCTTATCGAAGTATTTTATTTCTTCTCAAAGCCGAACATATTGGAAAGCGAAACGGACTGTTCCGTTCCTGTATTCCCCGGCGCACCGCCGGCACCGTTAGACGGCGGCTGCCAATGCTCCCGTGATTTCTGCATTTCCGCCAGCGCATTATCAACCGTTTTCGGCGTATCGCCTTTGGTAAAAATCTGTCCTTCTTCTGTAATTTCAAACTGGTCGGCATAAAGTTGCAAATCTGTATCAACCACACTCGCCGGTACTTTTAATTTACCGGCAACCGTCCGAAGTTCGGAAAGGATTTTGTTACGGTTAATCGTTCCCTGCAACTCTGCTGTCCGCTGTTCAAGCGTCGGTATCGCCGCAACCTTCTGCTGCAAGTCCCGGTTTTCGGCAAGCAATGCGTTATGCTTCAGCAACAAGTCAGATTTTTCCTTGTTGAGATTCGCTAACGCCTCCTGTCCGTCTTTGCCCGTAAGGGATTTCAAGCCTTCCAGTTCGGACTTCAATTTTTCCTGCTCCGCCGTCAAGTCGCTGACTTGCTTTTCTGCCGCCTCCCGCCGCTCTTTGTCTTTTTTACGTTCGGCTACCGATTTATGAAACCCTTCGCGGGATTTCGATAATTCCTCTTCGGTTTCCTGCAACGATTTGACGAAAAACTCGCCGGATTCGGCTTTCTCAATCTGCGATTCTAACCACTTCGATACGTCTTCTTTCGTTTTGAATGTCGGCATTGATAACTCCGCTGAATTGTCCGTCGCACCAGACGGAATTAGGTAACGTCCGCACCTGAACATCACGCTCTCAAAAATAACGGAAACAAGACTATGACGCAAGATAAACAATAACAGTGTTTCTGTTACGATAACGAAAGATTATAAAACGTTATAAAAGATTATAAACTATCAAAGCAAAGTTTTAATTTTCCTGCAACCCATAAGCGTGCCGGAACGATTCTAACAGCGCACCGGATTCAATTCGGTACTGTCCGCCGATGCGGATGTACGGCAATAAATCGTCTTTCAGAAGATTATAGACCGTCTGCCGGGACACTTTCAGATACTCCGCTGTCTCTTGCGGAGTTAACAGTTCGGTTTTCGTTTTTTCCGTTTGCATCATCTGAAAATCTGTTTAATCGCTGTTGTCAAAGGATAACGCGGCTTCATTTTTACCGTTCCGAATTCGTAAAACTTCGCATAATAAACGGGATTGAAAAACGCAATCGGGTCTCCCGGCTTCCATTCGTCAATGTTAACGCTGTCGGCATAAACGCCGATTTCGTTGCGGAATAACGGCTGCACAGCGGCTTTACCGGCGGTAACGCACGCCCAATTGTTAGCAAGTGTGCCGGTTACACGGACAGTCTTACTTTTCGCAAGCGTTATCACTGCTGTTGCTTTTTTACGCAACTGCTCTTTTATCGCCGCCTCTGCCTTCGCCCTGATTGTGTCTCCGAACTGCGTCATTGCAATACTCCTGTTAAAAGTTTTTTCGCATAATCAGCGGCAGTTGACGACAATACTGTTACGAAAACATCCCACGACAGTTCGCCTGCCGCCTTCGTTGCCGCTTGCCA
>JAITOZ010000290.1 GCA_031289675.1 Planctomycetaceae bacterium | reverse complement strand
GTCCCCGTTGCCGGTTTATCGCGGTTGTCCCAATTGGGCCAATCAACTCTATCCGCTGCAATCTGCGGTACCAGACGAGGACGAATCGGCTGAGCATCGAAAATGTGTTTGTCGCCTTCAAAAACCAATTCCCGGTTGCCGTCTGTATCAAGTAACTCCAAAACCCATTTTGAACTGATTGGTTTGCCGTCGTTTCCAAACACAGGACGCTCGGCAGAAACCAAAATATCTTTTTCACTCAACGGATACGGCGAATAATAAGCACTGTACTTTCCGGCAGTGTGGTACGCCGGCGATTCTTTCGGGTCAACCGAACCGTTGCCGCTTTCCACCCAAGCAAGTTCCTGCGTAACCTTTGTTAAACCATCGGGGAAGTTAAAACCTTTTCCCGGGTCGATGATTCCGATGCTGCCGCCGAACCAGTTGTGATGTCCTGCTCCGGTGAACATTACCCGCTCGCTGCCGGGAATCGACCGGGCATCTTTCAACAAATCAGGCCACACAGATTGATTGCCCCAAAAGGTCTGGACTTGCGTTCCGTCAGAGTTCATCGTCCAAAGACTTTGCGCACGCCAAAGCGGTTTGTCCGTGTATTCCCATCGGGTATAAATTACACGACCGTCATTCATCACTGACGGTGTGTATTCCGGTTCGCCGTTTCGGGAAACAATGTATAAATTTTTATCGCCCGCTTTGGTGTCAAGGGACATTCGCGCCAACACAAACGCATTGGTCGGCGGCATACACCGGACGTAAATGTGTCCGCGTGTTGTCAGGAACATCATATTTTTACCGTCGGGCAGATAAATCGGGTCGAAATCGTCAAACATACCGGCAGTCAGTTGACGTTCCATCGAGCCGTCAACACCGACTTCGTAAATATGAAAATTCTTTTCGTTATGCGGCTTGAAACCGACCAGCACTCTTTGGGCATCATACGACAAGTCGGGTCTCCAGAACGAACCGTGCAGCGGTTCCTGCGGCATCAATTTCGTTTGGTGTCCGCCCGGATGAAGACCTTTGAGCGTCATTAATCTTGCGCCGGGAACTGCCATATAGCCTAGCCGATGCCGGGTTTCGTGGCGGTTTTCATTTCCTTCCGGCATCGGACCATCGACATAGACAATGGAATCAAAATTGAGAACCGGATTTTTGAACGTTATTTCCCGCTTCACTTTACGGACGGCAAAGTACAAACCGGCATCTTCACCGTTTGCCGATTTTGCCTTTGTTTCCAATTCATCGAGTTGTTTGAGTTCGGCATCGAAATTGACTTTGCCGGAATACTGCTTCTGGATTCTTGCCGCCAAAGCCCGCGCCCAGCCGATTTCTTGTAACGAACGTTCAGCCGTCGGCTTGCCATCACATTGAAAAAGCCAATCGGTTTCAAATATTTTTTGGGCTTCGTCAGGAGACCTATCTTTCACAACCGGTGTTTCCGGCTTGCGGTAAGGAGCGACTCTTTCGCTCATCTGCGGGCGGGCGTGAATTTCCCTCATCATTATGAACAGCACTTCATACAGGTTAAATGCCGCACCCTTGTCAAGTCCTTCCAATGTCCCTTTCGCTAACCACCATTTGCCCGCATCCTTTTTAGGCAAATACTGCCGCTGGTTTTCCGTTAAAGGCATATATTCGGTAAAAGCGTCTCTCAATTCGTTGATACGTTTCTTCTGTGCGTCTTTGCTCCAAGTCATTATTTCGACCGGCGACATACCGAACCGCACCAGATAATCATTCGTTTCTGCCGGAAAATCATTGCGGATAAGGCGGTGAAGTTGCACCAATAAAGCATTCGGCATCAAAGCGGCTTTTGCCTCGTCCCAAGAGGCGTATTTCGGCGGTATCGGATTGCCGTTACAATCTTTGAGATCAGTCCGCACTCCATTATTCAAGAAGTTGAACACGTTTGTTGATGTAAAAGTCAGTGTATCTTGAAACTGATAGGCTTGACTTTTCGGCTCTTTACGGTAATTTCCGTCCGGTTGATAAATGTTGCTGAATGTTTCACTTTTTCGATAAAGTTTTTGCGCCTCGGGGAATTTGTCCGTCAGGGTTTGTGCAGAACGGACTTTTGCAAACTCGGCTTGGATTTCACCCAGACTCAATGCCCGGCTGTAAAACCGGAGGTCATCAAGTTTGCCGTCGAAAAATTCCCCTTTTCCCGATGAGGAACCGATGAAGCCGGGAACGTTGACCGTTAACTCATCGAGGTTCCGGTTTGTATGCAGATTGTATTCGTTACTCCAATACTTTTTCAGGGGACGAAAATCGGCGGAGGTATCAATTTGCGATGACTGCCGCTCATACGAGCCGACTTCTTTGCCGTCGAGATAAACACGCATCGTTTTGCCGTCAAACGTACCGGCAACGAAATGCCATTGCCCGTCTAATAATTCTTCCGGTGCGATGATTCCATCACATTCGGCATAATTCCCGCCTGTGGTTAATCCGAGCGAAAGGAATCGCCCGTTTTCTTGCAAAGCAAAAAGGAGCCGATTCGTAACGGGACCGTTGACATCATCCTTTCGTATGATATTCGCATATCCCCCCAAACTTCGCGGAGCAATCCACGCCGAGAACGTTAGTTCTTTGAGCCGGGACGGAACAAAGTTTGCCGGTATTTCAATTTGATAATTACCGGAAAGGTCAACCGCTTTTCCGTGAATCCCATCGACACGAGGAAAATCCTGTGAAAGTTTGGCATTAAACTGCTCGTTGACGGAATTTTTGACAACTCCGGCGGAATCATTATCGAATGACCAATGATTGACGAGTCCTTCGTCTGCGGCGGGGACTGCCGAAAGCAGACAAGCCAGCAACAGACAAGCCGATAAAACAGCCGTCTGCATAAAAGTGTTGCGAGTCATATTTATTCTCCTATGATTAGAGTTAAGGTTGTTAAAACTTACCGTCATCGTGAAACGCCGGCAGGCAGAGCATTGTACTTTGCCGGGTCCGGCGTGTCATACGCCGAATCGGTAAAGAACGGGTCAAAAGGTCCAGGACGTTGGACAATCGGAGCCGTCATCACACGCGGACGCTGTGAAACCCAATCTTTGCCCTGAAAGATCGGGTCTTCCATACATCGGACTTCTTCCGCTCCGTAATACGGTCCCATCGCATCAACCCAGAGAATGACCCGAAGGAGTTCGTCACCGGAAACTTTGACGTTGTTATGCTCACCGCTCATCAAACGATGAATCAGCCGGCTCTTGTACGACAACTTTTTCATCGGCGGATACGTTGCATAAGCCGCCGGGTCTTTCGTATCATACGCCTCAACCATGATCGTATCAGCCCAGCCGAAGCCGCCGATTTTTTCTATTCCCGATGGAACTTTGTACGCTCTCCCCCAAGTCGGTCGTCCCATTAATGTTACATACGGTTCTTTGAAACCGAGAAAACCGGGACGAAGCGTTGCATTAAATTTCTGATACGCTTTATGCTCTGGGTTCTGATGACATTCGCCGCAATGTTTATCGAGTACCGGCTGAACATACCGCTCATAACCGACGGTAATGTCTTCCCACGGAACCGGCTTAATGTCCGATGGTACACGTTTTAACGCTTTGCCGGTTTGCGTTGTTACGGGCGACCGCGTCATTGATTCGTGGCAGCCGAGACATCCGCGCGTTTCGCCCGGTAAAACTCCGGTGAAACTCTTCATCGTTTGTAACGCTAATTGGTTTTCGTCCAGTAATTGAAAATGCAGCGCAATTCCAGATGGGGCAGTAAAACTCACGCTGCCGTCTTCCTCTATCGGAACTGTTCCAATAATTTTTTTGACCCCTTCCGATTGATTCACGGAAATTTCGGGCCCCGATGAAACGTAATTTCTGTTATACCAAAGCGTATAGGTTTTGTGTTCAATCGACCAGATACGCAGATACTTCGCTTTTCCCCTCAACTCTTCGGGCGCATTGTCATAAACGTTGTTACTGTAAATCGTCCCCGTTGCCGGTTTATCGCGGTTCTCCCAATCGGGCCACGTAACCCTGTCTGCCGCAACCTGCGGTACCTGACGGGGACGAATCGGCTGAGCATCCCAAATATGATGAGTTCCTTCTAATATTAACTCACGGTTGCCGTCTGTATCCATCAGTAACAGAACCCTTTTTCCTTTGTCGGCGGAAACCATAAAATCTTTTTCGCTCAACGGATACGGCGAATAATAAGCACTGTACTTTCCGGCAGTGTGGTATGCTGGCGATTCTTTCGGGTCAACCGGACCATTGCCCACTTCCACCCAAGGCAATTCCTGCGTAACCTTCGTTAAACCGTCAGGAAAGTTAAAACCTTTTCCAGGATCAATGATTCCGATGCTGCCGCCGAACCAATTATGATGTCCCGCTCCGGTGAACATCACCCGCTCACTGCCGGGAATTTGCCGCGCATCTTTTAACAGGTCGGGCCACACCGATTGGTTGCCCCAAAAGGTCTGGACTTGCGTTCCGTCGGAATTCATTGTCCAAAGACTTTGCGCACGCCAAAGCGGTTTGTCCGTGTATTCCCAACGTGTATAAATGATGCGACCGTCATTCATCACCGACGGCGTGTATTCCGGTTCACCGTTGCGCGAAATAATGTACAAATTCTTGTCTCCCGGTTTGGTGTCAAGCGGCATTCTTGCCAACACATACGCATTCGTTGTCGGCATACAACGTACATAAATATGTCCGCGTGTTGTCAGGAACATGATGTTTTTGCCGTCGGGCAAATAAATAGGATCAAGATCATCAAAAATACCGGCAGTCAATTGACGCAAATTTGAACCATCAAGTCCAACTTCGTAGATGTGGAAGTTTTTTTCGTTATGCGGCTTGAAACTGATGAGAATCCGCTTGCCGTTATATGACAAATCAGGTCGCCAAAACGAACCGTGAAACGGTTCTTGCGGTAACAATTTCGTTTGATGTCCGCCCGGATTGAGACCTTTGAGCGTCATCAAACGTCCGCCCGGTACTGCCATATAACCAAGCCGATGCCGCGTTTCATGTGTCCATTCACTCCCTTGCGGACCAGGTCCGTCAACATAAATAATCGAATCAAAATCGAGAACCGGATTCTTGAGCGTTATTTCACGTTTGACTTTTCGTATTGAAAAATAGAGTTCGGCATCTTCACCGTTTGCCGATTTTGCTTTTGTTTCCAATTCATCGAGTTGTTTTAGTTCGGTATCGAAATTGACTTTACCAGAATACTGCTTCAGGATTCTTGCCGCTAAATTTCTTGCCCAGCCGATTTCCAGCAAAGAACGTTCAATTGCCGGTTTGCCATCGCACTGAAAGAGCCAATCTGCTTCAATCATTTTTTGTGCTTCTTCCGGTGTTCGGTCTTTGACTTCAGGCGTTTCCGGTTTTTTGTAACCAGCCACCCCTTCCGCAACTTTGGGTCGTTCTTCAACGATCATTTCCATATCGAGAACGGCTTCGTAAAGTTTTGATATGTTTACCGATTCAGGATTTGCCGAAGCCTGTTGATAAGAGGCAAATAGATTTTTGACCCGTGTCCATTTCGTCCGGTTTTGCTCTGTCAAAAATTTCCACTGGTCTTCGGTGAGCGGCAAATATTCGATGTAACCCGTTTCAAAAATCTTCCCCCGCTGTAACAATTTATCTTTATCCCAAGTCATCATATCAACGGGACTCCGCTGGTTTTTTGTGATGTAATCATTTGTTTCTGCCGGAAAATCATTACGGATAAAACGGTGTAACTGGACAACAGTCATCGGAGTCAGTTTTTCCGATGGAGCAACTTTTTTCTCCGTTTCCAGCAGCGTTGTTACAAACGAATCGCTTTTGACATACAGTCTGCTTGCGGCAAAGGTTTTGTCGATAAGCGGTTGAATTGGTTTTCCTGCGGCAAATTCCGATAGAATTTCGCCCGCACTCAATCCCCGACGATAGATACGCAAATCATCAAGTTTTCCGTTAAAAAATTCGCCTTTACCTTCGGAAGAACCAATGAAACCGGGAGCATTGACCGTTACACCATCAACGGCATCGTATTCATTGCGGGCAATGGCATCCCGCGTCAGGGCAATCGGACGGTAATCGTTAGCGGTTTGAAGTGCGCTCTGCCGTTCATAAGAACCGATTTCTTTGCCGTCAAGATAAACGTGCATTGTCTTGCCGTCAAAAGTTCCGGCAACGTGATGCCATTGACCGTCCAAAATTTCTTCAGGCGTAATCACGGCATCACATTCAGCGTAGTTACCGCCGGTGTTTAATCCGAGCGTGAGAAAGCGTCCGTCATTTTGAAACGCAAAGAGCAGCCGCATTTGGGTTTGCGATGTCCACTGACCTGCTTTGCTGACATCTTCTTTTCGGAAAATTTCGATATAACCGTTCAGATTTTGGGGCATCACCCAAGCGGAGAAGGTGAGTTCTTTCAAACCGGCGGGAAAAATTTCGGCAGGAACGGTCATTTGATAACTACCGGAAAGTTCAATCGCCTTCCCAAACACACCGTCCACGCGAGGAAAATCTTGTGAAACGCTGGCATCAAATTTTTCAGCGACAACGTTACGAATTTTTCCGGCAGGGTCGTTGTCGAACGTCCAATGACCGATAAGTGTCTCATCGGCACGAACGCAGGACAAGGTAAAAAGAATCAATGCGAAAAGCAAGGATAGGCGACGATACGTTTTAGACATATTATCCATTTTCCTGTTAGAGTTTTGGGGACGCTGGACACCCAAGTCAGACCGCTCCCTCCATTGATATGCTCTGCATCCTACATTATTTTCTCCCCCTTTGCAATAGAATGTTCCGTTGTCAAGGGCAGTTTTTCAAGGGAGCGTATTCTGCTGTCCGCAGATGCGGTGTCAGGAATAAAATGCCGCTCTATTGCCTAAAACCCTCTGCCGGTTTACAATTCACCGCTGCTGATTGTGAACCGTTGATGAACTGCGATGTTCGCATTTTCCTAAAAATCAAAGAACGAATGATTTTTGCCCGATTTTTTGTTTTTGCCTTCTTGCCGCTGCTTACCGCCTTACCTCTGGCTGCTGCCGATTCTAAACACGAATTCATTCGTCTCTTTCCCGACCAGCGGCAACTGTTGCAGCCGGGAAAAACTTCGACCACCTTTATTGGAGCAGACTGCGAAAAAATCAGTGAATTTCAAGATGCCAAGCCGACCATTGTTCTCGAAGATGCCGGTAAAAAAAACATTGTCGAAGCCGAAGTTCAGGACGGACTTCTTAAACTCCAATGGAAGAAGACCGGCAAGAGTCAAATCACTCTGCGCATTACACATCCTGTAACCGGACAGACGTTTTTTGCCAGCATCAATCTCGAAGCCTGGACACCCGATTACTGGACAATGTTCTTTTCCGTTCTCGGCGGTTTGGGCATATTTCTTCTCGGTATGCGTTATATGTCCGACGGTCTGCAACTCGCTGCCGGTGCCGGTCTGCGGAAATTGATTGCCGCTGTAACCAATAACCGATTTACCGCTGTTATCGTCGGACTGGCAGTTACCTCTATCATTCAATCAAGCAGCGTAACAACCGTGATGGTGGTCGGCTTCATCAACAGTCAAATGATGACGCTGTCGCAGGGAATCGGTGTCATTATGGGAGCCAACGTCGGAACAACGATGACCGGCTGGATTCTAACGCTGAAAATCGGGCATTACGGTTTGCATATCATCGGTTTAGCGGGATTCGTTTACCTGTTCGCTAAAAATGAACGCACCCGATTTTTGGCGATGATTGCGTTAGGACTCGGTTTCGTCTTTTTCGGACTCAATTTGATGGAGAAGGGTTTTGCTCCGCTTCGGGAGTTACCGGACTTCACTGCTTGGCTTGAATCGTTTAATGCCCGTACGCAACTCGGCATTTATCTTTGCATCGCTGTCGGCTGCTCTTTGACGCTCCTTGTTCAATCGTCTTCGGCAATGCTTGGTATCACGATTTCGCTCGCTGCCATCGGTGTTATCCGTTTTGAAACCGGAGCGGCATTGGTGTTAGGTGAAAATATCGGCACCACGATTACAGCCATCCTCGCCTCTATCGGGTCTTCAACGAATGCCAAACGGGCGGCGTATTTTCACGTGGTGTTCAATATAATCGGCGTACTTTGGGTATCGTCAATCTTCCGTTTTATTTTTTTACCGGTCATTTATTATCTCGTTGGGACAAACCCGGAAAGTGGCGAAATCCGCGACCCGACGGTCGGCATCGCATTGACACACACTTTATTTAACCTTGCCAACACGGTTCTGTTTTTACCGTTCACGAACACGGCGGCAGCACTGTTGACGCGGTATGTCAGCGAATCGGCAGGCGAAACGGACGACGACCCGTTCCGCCTCACGACGCTTGGTATTCAGCGTCTTGAACCGCCGGCAATGGCGATTGAACGTTCCCGTATTGAAGTCATTCGGATGGGAAATGCCTGCCTGCGTCTTTCGGAAAAAGTTGCCGAACTCATCAGTGCCGGAAAAACTGACCAAAAAATGGTCGATAACGCCTTTCACCAGGAAGAGGAACTTGATACGCTGCAAGATGAAATCATCGCTTACACATCGAATTTACTATCGGGCAACATTTCGCACGACATCGGCGAAGCGGCACATCAGCAACTCCGTATGGCGGACGAATTGGAATCGGTCAGCGATTATCTGATTGTGATTCTTAAATCGCATTTGAAATTGAGCAAGGATGCTTTGTCCATACCCGATGCGCAAAGGGACAAATTCAAGGAATTGCATCGGGAAACGCGGGAGTATCTGTCGATGGTTCTGCGGTTCTATTCGACACGGCGGCACGATTTTGCCGACCTGATGATGGAAGTTCACGCACGGGGACAGAGTCTCAACAGAAAGGCGAAGGAGGTACGTGATGAATTTGTCAAACAGATGTCGCAGGCAAAATATGACCCGCAGATAGTGATTGCGTTTAATACGCAGTTCAACGCTTACCGGCGTGTTAGAGAACACGCCCAAAACGTTGCCGAAGCCATTGCCGGTACGAAATAATATGCCGCGGAATGCATAGAGCGGAAAATTTTTCCGATAACGAATCACCCGCCGCTTTTCCTTTACCTGTTACAGAAATTCGCCAAGAGTTGTAAACCGAATTTGCCGGACTTTTCCGGGTGAAATTGGGACGCAACAATATTTGCGTACTGTATCACCGAAGCAAACGTACAATTGCCGTATTCCGTTACCGCCGCAACGTGTTCGGGGTTTTGCGGCAGCGGATAGTAACTATGCACAAAATAGAAATCGCTGCCGTTGGGAATGTCTGCAAAAACAGATGAATCCGTTTTTTGTTCGACCGAGTTCCATCCGATTTGCGGCACCTTGTCCCGCCGGTCTTTGGGGGCAAACCGGACAACCCTGCCCGGTATAAAACCGAGCATTTTTGTTCCGCCGTCTTCTTCGGAATGGTCAAAGAGAACCTGCATTCCAACACAGATACCGAGCAGCGGTTTGCCGCAGCGGACAACGTCCTGCAATGCCTTATCTATGCCCAAGCGGCGCAGATTTTCCATCGCCGCCCCTGCCGCACCGACACCTGGGAATATCACCTTACCGCTGTTTCTGATGACATCGGGGTCGGAGGTTACCGTGCCGGTTACACCGATGGTGTCCAGTGCCAATTGAACGCTTGTTAAATTACCGGCTTTGTAATCAACGATTGCCAGCCGACCGGATTGTTTCAAACTACTGCCTGTTGTCATTACTGATGCCTAATGTGGACAGTATAACCGCTTGGGGGAATATCAGCAACACACCCTCATTCTCAATTTATCACATTTCCCGCAATTCTCATTAAAACGAAAAGATATTTTATGCTGCAAAATAATGTACTTTCGTAACTTGTTTTTTACAAAATAACTTGCGTCTCTTGAAATATTTTCTTGACTGACACGAAACGTGCGGCATACTCCACACGTTGCCCCGAATGTTTTCTCTTGCGCAATCTGACGATTGCGGTTCTGAATATTACGTTGTTGCCGCAAGAATTTGTTCGTGCAACGTGAACGCTTCCGATTGGTTTGCGCCTCCAATGTCCATCAACAGTTCAACATAAGGCAATGCCTCTTCGCCGTTATGCAGCGAACCCCAAAGAGTATCTGCCATTTCGTACAGAAACATATCATTTCGAGGTTCTCCTTCAAGTGCCTGACGGTAATCCTCGACAGCGGCTTCAGGATAATTACGTTCATTAAGCGTTCTGGCACGAATCACGTAATCATCGGCGGTTTTCGGTTCCAATTCCAACGCTTGCAACTGACCTTCATAGTAGTCCTGCCAAAATACTTTTCGTAACTCTTTTGTCCCGCGAAAATAAACAAAGAACGGAAGGGCAAAAACGAGCAAACCCACAGGAAAAGAGAATGAGAGTGCGAAGGGAATACAGAATACCAAACATCCCGCAGTACCGAGATAGAGAAAAACCGTAACGCTGCGGCGTGCTTTCATCAAGTCCGCCTCAATCTCTTGTTTGGCTTTATCTAGTGCCGACTGAAAATTTTGCATCTAACTCCCGTTGATAGAATTTTTGGTATTGTTAAATTTGGTATAGAAAGGTTATAGTACTCTATCGTTGGTTATTTTATTGTTATTTTTTGACTTTTCAAGGGGGGGGTTGGCAATGGATTGTCCGAAATGCGGCAGCAAGCATCACACGAAAGACGGAATCGTTCACGGACGGCAAAGGTATTTATGCAAAGATTGCCGATACCATTACACGGTTGTTCAAAGGTCCAATGTCAAATCTGCCGAAACACACCGGTTAGCACAAAAGATGTATCTCGAAGGCATCGGCTTTCGGGGT
>JAITOZ010000279.1 GCA_031289675.1 Planctomycetaceae bacterium | reverse complement strand
CCGTCTTGCCGCTTCGCGTGCTGCCTGAACAGCCGGAAGAAGCAGCGAAATTAAAATACCGATGATGGCAATGACAACGAGTAGTTCAACGAGAGTGAATCCGCAAGGCTTCTCTCTCTCTCTCTTACGTGAGGTCAATTTTGCAGCACTTTGCTGCTTCAAACTTGTTACAAACATATACTATTCCTTTCTTGGTTGGCGGTCATCTGTTGACCGGCTGGTTGTTTTTGCATTTCGCTCTTAAATAACCTGTTTGTCTATGTAATTAGTAGGAGTTATTGTATAGATATTTACGTTTTTGGTTACCCCCCCCAATAATTTTAAGCCGCGACTACACAAATAAATGACGAAATATCGTTAAATATTTCGGTATTCACTGCTTAAAATCATTGGTTAGGCAGCAACGTTACTGTTTTGTGCTTCGTTTTGATTCGCGGACGGACTTGTAAATTGCGGTGAGTTCTTTCACCCGCTCCTGATTTTCTGCCTTATCCAGCACGTTGTCCTTCTCCGCCGGGTCTGTGTTCAGGTCGGCGAGAAATTCCGGCTTGTCCGTTAAACCAAAAATCAGTTTCCAACCGTCTTTGATAACGGCGTGTCCGATGCCGTCAAATCCTTCTTTTTTTGCCTGCTGTGCTTTCCAGTTTTTATACGCCCGCTGCGGACCGCGCGGACGATTTTTGAACTGTTCCTTCAATTCCTGCGGAATTGTATCGTCCGCATCCTGTCCCGGACTCGATTGAACAAGCAGATAATCCCGCAACGGTTTATCCTCCGGCTGTTTTTCAAGCAAAACCGGCAGAATACTGACGCTGTCCAACGCTTGGTCTTCGTCCGGCTTAACGCCAGCAAGTTCCGCAAAGGTCGCCGCCAAATCGTGCGTTCCGATAACCTGATTCGTAACCCGTCCGGGCTTAATCGTTGAACCGTCCGGCGTATCATCGCCCCAGTGAACGATAAACGGAACACGGGTTCCGCCTTCCCAAATCGTTGACTTGTTTCCCCGCAATCCGTTGACGGCATCGTGTCCGAATTTTTCTTTGCGTCCGCCCGGAATACCGCCGTTATCACTCGTGATAATAATCAGCGTGTCTTTGTAAAGATTACGTTCTTTCAACGCTTTAACAAACGCTCCCGTAATGATTTCCGTTTCGTAAATCATATCGGACTGCGGATTCATCGTTGCCCCTTTCAGTTTCCGACCGAAAAGTTCTGCCGGTGCTGTATGCGGCGAGTGCGCCCCGTCTGTATTAAAATGAATCAGGAACGGCTGATTTTTGTTCTCCGCCTTATTCTTTTCCAACGTGCCGTCAATGAACGCAACTGCTTTTTCGGTGAGAATCCGGCCGGCTTCGGAACTATCCCAAGTGGAAATTCCCGGTCCGTTTGACGTAACCGCTCCGCCGTTCACCGGTCCGGCTTTCAGTTGAATCACGTCCTTCGGGTCGCCGACAAGAACGTTGTTTTCATAGAACACATACGGGAAAGTCATATGTCCCCGCGGGATAATGTAGGAATAATCGAAACCCCATTGAATCGGACCTTCTTTTAGTTTGGAAGAAAAGTCGGGAGTCTTATCATCTAGCATTTTTTCATAGACAAGACCGAGATTTGCTTTGCCGAACATTGCTGTCCGGTACCCGCCCTCTTGAGCGAAATGAGCAAAGGTCTTTTGTCCGGGCAGAAAATTGGTGTCGGTATGCCAATTCCAATCACCGGCAGGATACCGTCCTCGCCAAGTGTAATTACCGCTCAACAGAGCATAGCGTGTCGGAGCGCATAACGCTGCCGGAGTGTGAGCGTGATTAAAACGCAGACCGGTTGCCGACAGTTTGTCGATTTCCGGTGTTTTAATTTTGCTCTCGGCATTATATGCCGAATAATCTCCCGGTCCGATGTCGTCGGTGTGAATAAGCAGAATGTTCGGCTTATCCGCCGCCGTTAACGGGCAAGGATGGGTAAGTCCTGCGGCGGCAAGTACCGTGAGCAGGGCAAAAGACAAAGTCATTTTCATTGAGTTCTCCTGATAGTTGGGTTGTTCGGTTTTGAGCATACGCCGGAGTTATTTTCTAACCGTTTTTTGTTTCTTTTCATCGCGAAGGCGCGAAGACCGCAGAGTTTTTTTATGTGTTCTCTTTTTACTTTCTTCGTGTACGCCGCGGCTTCAAAAAATCGAGGTTAGGAAATAAGTCTGCTGTTTATTTTTCACGGTAAAGTGTAATCCGGCTTATTTTTCCTTTGAAATTCGGTAAAGGCAAACCGGTAACACTGCCGCCGGTATCCGCACCGATTTGCAGAGATTCTACCGGTTCATCCGACAGCAGGCCGGGAATTTTTTTACTTGCTGTTTTTACGCCGTTGACGAACAACTCAATCGTTTTTTCCGGCGTAATGATTCCCTGAATAAGCGTTTTTCCGGTAACCGGTTTTTCGCTTTCAATGAGTTCGATTTCTCCGTCAAGCCGGACGGCAAATCCTGCTTTACCGCCGTGAAGGAACAGGGAATATCCGTGTCTTGAACCGCCGTAAGCAACGATTACGCCGTCTGCGGCTTCCGTTTCAATTTCGGCTTCCGCTTTCCACGCTGCGTGAGCCGAAGCAAGGGCGGACGATTTAGAGACCTCAATATAGGAATTGCCGTCAAAATACCGAGCAGAGCCGTTACTGGCAGCACGGTTACCGGCGGTCTGTTCAACGACCGGTAATTTACCGGCAACGTACCACTCGTTTTCCTTGCCGGATAAGTCGTTCAATTTGATCACCGCATTTTTGTCCGCAGCCGGCTGCTCTTTGGAAAAATCGAAGTCCAATTTCTTGCCCGGCGTTTTATCGGCAACAATGTCCTCCGCTTTTGTCCAGGGCCACGGCAGCACTTTCGCCTTGACCGCCCAATCATTCCATTTCCCGGCAAGGTATTTTACCTTGTCCGGTTCTTTATCTGCAAGGTTGTGCTGTTCGCTGCGGTCGGCTTCGACATCGTAGAGTTCCCACTCTCCCCGCGCCCCTTTGGCAACGAGTTTCCATTTTCCTTCACGAATCGCCCGATTGCCTTCGTGTTCCCAAACCAGCGGCAATTTCCTGTTGAGCGGCTGCCCTTTGAATGACGGAACAAGCGTTGTTCCCGCCGCCGGTGTAACGGCATTGCCGCTGCGTTCTTTCGGATACGCTGCACCGGCAAGGTCAATGCACGTTGCCATTATGTCGGGCAGTTGACCGGGCTGCCGCTCGAATTTTCCCCTGATGGAAACATCAACATATTTTGGGCTGTGAACAATAAGCGGTGTGGCGATTCCGCCTTCGTGAACCCAATGCTTGTATTCACGGAAAGGCGTGTTAGAAACATTTGCCCAGTTTTTTCCGTAAGCGATGAACGTATCTTTCGGACCCGGCAGTACACCCTTGCCGCGGACAATCGGATAACCCTCGCGGGTTTGCGGTTCCAGCCAACGCCGGTTCTTCATCACCGTCTCTTTCGGAATCACCGGAAAAACCGCTTGAGCAGGACGCTCGCTGTATTTTCCTTCCGCATTGCGTCCAACCTCTTCGGCACACGCTCCATTGTCTTGCAGGAAAAGAATCACCGTGTTTTCATACTGACCGGTCTTCTTTAATGTTTCAACGATTTGTCCGACCCCGTTGTCCAACTCGGAAATCATTGCGGCATAGACCTCCATACAGCGGGCTTCCCATTCTTTATTGTTGACGTTGTCCCATTTTCCTGCTTGTTCGGAAAGTTCCCACTCCGGCTTGATTAAACCGGTTTTCTTCTGCCTTTCGTATCGGGCTTGACGTATCGGTTCATAACCGGCATCGTATTGTCCTTTGTATTTTGCAACTGCCTCCTCCGGTGCCTGCATAGGCCAGTGGGCAGCCGTGTAGGCAGCATACAGGAAAAAAGGTTTATCCGGCGTATTCTTTTTATGTTCGGTGATAAACCGGGATGCCTGTGCGCTCAATGCAGTCGTAAAATAATACTCTTTTTCCGCTTGATATTCCGGGTCGTTGAACGGCGAAACGGGAGTGTTGTCCCGAATGAGCAGCGTCGGGTCAAAGTAATTCGCCGCCCCGTGAATCGTTCCGTAATACCGGTCAAAACCGCGCTGCAGGGGCCAATTATCAATCCGTCCGTCCGCATCGGTTTGGTCGGTCACGTGCCATTTACCGACGGCATAATTCCGGTATCCCGCCGTTTTAAGAACTTCGGCAATCGTTACGCTGGTCGGCAGTAAGTCGCCGCGGTAACCCGGCAACCCGCCGTGATTGCTGCCGGTCATATGTCCCATACCGGCTTCGTGCGGATGCAGTCCGGTTAAGAGCGAAGCCCGTGTCGGACAGCACCGTGCCGTGTTGTAAAACTGCGTGAAGCGGATACCGCCTTCAGCAAGGGTGTCGAGATTCGGCGTTCGGATTTCGCCGCCGTAGCAGCCCAAATCGGAATAGCCCATATCATCGGACAGGAACAAAATGATGTTCGGCTTCTCCGCCGCAAAAGCAGCGTAAGCGGACAGGATAAACAAAACACTCCAAAGGGGGGATATTTTCATCGGTTAATGGGTTAAGGGGTTCTGTGTGTTCTTTTGCTTCAATAATGCGGTCTTGACAGAGTTGTTCTCTAACTAATCGAAATCGCCCCATACTTTCGGGACGTTATTTTTATAGCCTTTCGGCGGTTCGCCGGAAATCAACGCGGGGACTGCCTGTTTTTCATAAAACCGATACCGCTCTAAAAGTTCCTTTAACTTTTCCGGCTGAGCGGCAGCAAGGTCATTCTTTTCATACGGGTCATCTGTCAGATTGAACAATTCCTGTTTCGCCTGCTGACCGTTCCCTTGCTTTGTTAAGACAAGTTTCCAACTGCCGACCCGAACGGCACCGCGGTCATCGGAAGCATTGTGCAGCAATTCTTTTCGGGCAGACGCTTTCCCTTCGAGAATCGTGTCCTTCTGATTCACCCCGTCAAGCGGCAAACGCTGTTCCGGTGACACACCGACGATATTAAGCAGTGTCGGATATAAATCGGTGATATGAATCAATTCATTCGACACGCTGTTCGCTTTGATTTTTCCGTTCCAGGTGATAAATGCCGGCACCCGCACACCGCCTTCGTAAAGCGTTCCTTTGCCGGCACGCAGTTCTCCGTTGTCGGTGGTTTTCTTGGGATTCGGACCGCCGTTATCGCTGGAAAAGAAAATCAACGTGTTGTCCCGTATTCCCTTGTCCTCCAATGCCTTGACAACGCGCCCGACAGCAGCATCCATTACCGTGACCATTCCCGCATAAGTTCGGCGAGTGTCCGTTCCGGGCAGGGATTTATACGATGCCTTGATTTCTTCCTGCGGGGCTTCTTGATACGGACCGTGAACCGCATTGAACGGAACATACAGGAACAACGGCTTTTCGGTATTATGCTCTTTGATAATCCGTGCGGCATCATCGGCAAGTAAATCGGTCGAATATCCTTCTTCTCTGACCGCCGCCCCGTTACGATGCCAGTCGAGCGCACCGTCCCGATAGTGTGTGTAATAATCCATCGCCCCGTTATACAAGCCGTAATGATAATCAAAGCCCCGCTGAAGCGGCAGGTATTCCTTCTTCACGTGTCCCAAATGCCACTTGCCGGTAATAGCGGTGTAATAACCGGCATCGTGCAGAGCATTTGCCAATGTCTGCTCTTCGGAAGCCAAACCGTGATTTGCCCAAGGACGAATGACACCGGTTTGCAGACCGTAACGGATGGTGTATCGTCCGGTCATCAGCGAGGCTCTTGTCGGGGTGCAAACGGGTTGAACATAGAACTGTTCTAACTTCAAACCGCTGTCGGCAAGTTTGTCGAGGTTCGGCGTTTTGACTTCCTTGCCGTGCCAGCCGACATCCGCCCAGCCGAGGTCATCAGCAAGGAAAATCACAATGTTCGGCTTCTCCGCCGCAAAGGCAGTGCAAGCGGACAGAACAAATGAAATACTCCAAAGGAAGGATATTTTCATCTCAGTTAATGGGTTGAGGGTTTTTGTGCGGTAATAAACGAGTTAATCTCTTCCCGCCATTCCTGTAATTGTTTCCGAAAGGATGCAACCAACTGCGGTTCCTTATCGGCAAGGTTTTGCGATTCGGACGGGTCGTCAACGATGCGGTACAGTTGCGGGTGAGAACCATCAAATTGCATCAGGAACTTCCATTCATTCCAACGCAACGCCAAGTCCGGGAGCGGATTATCCTGCGGTCCCGGTCTGTCCGGCGGACGCTGCCAGAAAACCGGCTTCACCCGCTGTTTTTCCGCTGTCTTGCCGAGCAGTACGTCCGCAAAATTCTCGCCGTCAAAATGATATTCCTGCGGAACGGGTATTCCGGCAATTTTTAACAAAGCGGGAGCAAAGTCAATGGACGTAAAAACCGCCTGTCCGTTTTGCGTTCCGCTCACTTTTTTGCCGAGCAGTCCGGGTCCCCAAACGATGAGCGGCGAACGAATTCCGCCTTCATAAAGTTGTCCCTTGCCGCCTTTGAAGGGCAGTGATGAACCGGCACCGGGTTCCGGTCCGTTATCGCTCAAAAGCAGAATGAGCGTGTTGTCCCGCAGTGCCGGATTACCCCGCACATAATCGAAAAGCGGGGACAGTTGCGTATCCATCTCGGCAAGAACCCGATGATACCGCTCTTTTTTTCCGTTAACCGCATCCCCACTGTTGGACGGAAAAAACGGCGAGTGAACATCATCCAGCCAAAGATTGACATAAAACGGCTTTTTCTCTTTTTCCGCATTTTTAATGAAGTCCAATGCCGCCGCGGTGTATTTTCCTGTTACCCGATGCCGCTCAACCCACTCTATTTTACCCCGTCCCAACTTATCAGAACCCAAGGCGTGTTTCTCCGGTTCTTTGCCGTCAAAGGCATTTTTCAGCGGCAAAATGCGGTCGCCGAGACCTTCAAAATTGGTCAGGGACTTGTCGAAACCGTACTCCGTTATCAGCGGCGCATCGCCGACATCACGCTGTCCGCCGAGATGCCATTTACCGAAATGCCCCGCTGCATAACCTTTCTCTTGAAACAAGCGGGGAAAAGACGGTGCCTTCAAATCAAGCCACTGTGCCGTTCCGCGTTTGATATTTTCCTGCCTGCTTGCCAAATACGATGTGATTTTCCAACGCTGCGGGTATTGTCCCGTCATAATGCCGCAGCGGGACGGTGAACACAGCGGAGCAGAAACATAAAACGAAGTGAACCGCTGCCCTTCCGCTGCCAACCGGTCAATGTGAGGCGTATGGACGCTCTGCGGCTGCGAAACAATACCGGCGAAACAGGACAGGTCGCTCCAACCCATATCGTCAATCAACACAACGACAATGTTCGGCGGTGCAGACGCAGATTCTCCGTCTGCACCGGCTGTTCCGGCACAAAGAAAAAACGTCAGCAATAAAAGGGATAAATGTTTCATATCTTCGTAATTTTTTCGTGCATTCGCGGCTCAAAAAGTGAGTTAGGGAACGACTCTACTTTCCGCCTTCTACTTCTTTCGGTCTCTCTACGGTAAAATCAAACGTCTTTTTCCCGCCCCGTGTTGCGGAAAAAACGAATCCGCTGGTTTGCGGAGAGGTGAATTGTTCATCGACCCGCTCCGTTTCATCAAGCGTGTAATTGTCTGTGCCGTCACCGGCTCCAATCTTTTTGATTAAGACGGTGTTGGCAAGGTGAACCTGATATTCGCCGAGAGGAATTCCGGCACCGTCTTTCGTATCGCCTGCCGCATAATGTCCTTTTTTATCAAGTTTTCCCGTGAAAGTGAAAGCCGGTGAAGTAAAGCAAACCTGCCCGAAACCAACCGGCTCTCCGTCCGAAAATGTTACCGTTCCGTGAACCTTGACCTTCTGCGAACATCCGGCAGCGAACAATAATAGTGTGAAAATAATAAAATGCTTCATTGATATTAAATTGATAATGGAGAATTGTTTTGATGGAGAATTGAAAATTAGGATACTCTTCAGACCGTTGCGTTTTCCGTTTTCTCCTCATTCGCAATTCTCCATTATTAATTTTCAATTCCCTACGGAATGTTCGCCGCCTCACCGTCGTTCGTTTTGGCAAGGTGATAAAGCAACTCCCAGTTGATGCTGGCATCAATGCTGTGAACTGTTCCGTCACCGACAGCAAACTGACAAATTCCCTGATGAATCCCGCCATAAACGGCGTGATACGTGTTGGCATTATCATTGGTGCCATTGGTGCCTGCGACAAAAATTCCGTTGCCGCTGCCGTCATCTCCCCCATCGCTTATCTTTGGAGAATCGTTCGGTGAACGTTTGATACAACTTTGTGTGTAATAAATCGGACGGGCAACGTTGATGTTCTGGTGCGGCTGGTGCGCACTCAAATAACTGCCGTCCCATTGCCGTTTGTAACCGAGTGTAACGGTGTCCGGAGCGTTCGGGTCAAGTTGAACATTCCACAATTCGCTTGGAATAAACTTTTCGCCGACAATGAGTTGATTACTTGTCCCGTCCGTCCAATCGGAAAAAGTATTACGTGATGACCACGCCGTGATGTCTTGGGCATCTCCCGATTCGCTCCCGATGGCTTTGTTCGGTGTCCTTTTTTCTGTATCGTCATCGAATTCGATATAGGGCAGCAAAAACGGTCCGAACGTCCTTTTAATCATCCAGTCATTCTGACCTTTACTTTCGTAGTTGGAAAAGAATGAAATGGAAGCAAAAAATTTGGGTTCGTTCAGGTTTTTCGTTTTGTTATCGGGGTCAAAAACGTGAACGAAAACGTAATCCCCGCGGGGACCGTCGGTATAACCTGTTTTTGCGAGGCAGTAGGCTGTGCCCGCCCGCCGGTCAGGGCAATGGTGGGCAGCAACAGAACCAAACGCTTCACGCAGCGGTTCAAGGTTTTCGCCTGTAACTTGGTTGGGATTTGCCAGCGCATTGAGAAACCAGCCAGACGGATTCGACGTACTTTCTCCGTCAAAAATCAGCGGAGCCCTGCGTGCGGCAGTAGTACCTACTCTGGCAGCAATATCCACCGAGCCGAGTATATCATACAACCCCGCTTGTTCGATGTAAGGATAGAGCAATCCCCAGCCGGAAATTTTTCCGTCAAAAACGCAGGACGGCGGCAGGGCTTGGTGAGTATCGTGATAGTTATGCACAGCGAGGGCAAGTTGTTTGAGGTTGTTGGCGCATTGCATCCGTCTTGCCGCTTCGCGTGCTGCCTGAACAGCCGGAAGAAGCAGCGAAATTAAAATACCGATGATGGCAATGACAACGAGTAGTTCAAC
>JAITOZ010000179.1 GCA_031289675.1 Planctomycetaceae bacterium | reverse complement strand
ACCGCCGCAGTACTGGCACTTTGTGCCTTCTGCCTGTTCGGCAGCGTTCCGGTCAACGCCGGTTATGAGTCCAACCTCGCTGAGAGTTGGGACACCATTTCCAACTATCTGAAAGTGATAGACGGTTCGCTGGATGCAGGCGGGGAGAGCATTCCCTTTTTGAGCGGAACGGACGACGTGAACGCCGTGTTCGCCATCGGCGATTTACTTTATGAGTTCAAGTACGATGACAACTTCATCTATGGAAGGGTAACGAGTACGGTACCTTATTTGCTGAACGGAGCAGGATACAATAATGAAATAGAAGCATACAATAATAAGATTGCGGCTTTTATAATGGGAGGCGGTCAAGAATATGCAGCCGGACAAACACTGATATTCGGACAGGCTAACGGCAGTCAATCTTTTGGCACACAAGGTGATGTACTGAATGGGGGTGAAGTTCGTTATCTCGACGACGGTGAAGAGATAGAGGAAGTGAATGCAGCAGGGGAAGATGGTTCTAACTCGTTCTTCGACGGTTTGGTACAGTCGTACTCCAATCTTGAAAGCAATGACACGTTTCTCTTTGCGATAAGCCGCTCACTGCTTGAAGGCAGTACGTTTTACTTTCTGCCGATTGTGATGCTGCAACAAGAAATGCCCGGTGTGTTCGGACTGAAGATTGACGAGGCTGCCGGAACGGATGCCGTACCGGAACCGGCAACGCTGCTGATTTTCGGTTTGGGCTTGACGGGTCTGGGACTTGTACGGCGTTATCGGCAGAAATAGTTTGATCGCTGATTCGCTATCTCTGCCGATAGCGAGAGTTGTTTAATGAGTTGTTCTATGGTATGGTATCATTAACCGGTCTGTATCCGCTTCACTCTTAATAAGTACCGATGAGCGTTAAGCGGTTATGGAGTATGACGTTATCCGTGTCAATACAGCGGCGGAGTGCAATCGGACGATTGCACTCGAATTCCCTCGCTGACAACTTCTGTCCGACACTTTCGGCATACTCGCCGCACTTTTCGCTCACCGTCAAAATGCGTATCTGTAAAATCCGGATAATTTCAAAACAAAGATGCCATTTCCATCTCTTCAGGCAACATCGTTTTTGCAAATACGTCTCTTTGCAGTGTTAGAATACTCTTCATCAATTTTGATACCGATAAAGCTGCGTCCCATTCGCTTGGCAACCACTCCGGCTTTTCCGCTGCCGCATTTTCCCCGCATTACCAGTTACTTCACCACTCGCCACTAGTCACTGAATCAGTCCCAACGGAGGCTAACAGAACGCATTTTTAGCGTCAACACGCCCTAGAATCCTCTTGCGGCTTTGATGTCATCGAAGTCCCGCAGGTGATAACCGATACCGACATAATCCAACATTCGGCACAACGACCGCAGGGCAACCCCCATTCCGTCGGGTCCGCTGTATCCGCCGTATTGTCCGCCGCCCTTCAAATGCGGCTCTAAATCCAAAAATACGCCTTGTATGCCCCGGCTTTTCAATTTCTCTTCCAATGCCGGAAGTGCCGTCGCCAAGTCCCGAAAAATCTGTTCGTGTCCGCTTTCGCCTTGGTCGGACGGGACGAAGTTTTTCATCTTGTCCTCGTCCACGTGACCGCCTTTGTCCGTGCTGCGGGGATTCGCAAAATCTTTAATGTGCAGCCAGCCGATACCGGGCTTCATCGCCTCATACTGCTCGAATACCTCTTGAGTCGAATAACCCTGCATCACGATATTACCGCCGTCAAAAATCAGCAGTACTGCCGGATGATTCACCTGCCGGTAAATTTCACTCAATATGTGTCCTTCGTGTCCGACAAGATTTGTTTCGACTTCGAGACCGTAGGTTAAATCGCTGCGGTGGCAGATTTCTGCAATTTTGCCGAGCCATTCAACGGACTGTCCGATATGCTCTTTCGGACTCGTCCCTTTCGGATGATAAAACGAAAAACCGCGTATAAGTTTCGTTTCTAAAGCGTGTGCCAGTTCGCAGGCGTGTTTCACTTCATCGAGATATTTGTTAATCGGCACGTATTGGTTTGTTGTGCCGTCGTCAATATCTTTGAGTTTCGTTTTACCTATCGGTGAACCCAGCGATGACACGTTGAGACCGTATTCGTCTTGAAATTGCCGGACACGCTGAATGTCCGATTTCGTTAACTTCATTACATTCTTTACGCCTTCACCGAGATTGACGAAGCGGATACTGTAATACTGCAATCCGAGTGCGGCATAAACCGCAAACTGCTCGACAATCGTTTTGTTGGCTGTCGATTCATCGGAAAAACCGGAAAGAAAAACACGGGGAAAAGGTTTCATAGTACGTTGACAATGAGCAGTGGATAGCGGACAATTATCTTCAATGTATATTCCCATTGTCCACTCTTTAGCATCTATTGTCAATTACAATGTCCGACCATTCCATTTTTCCTCATAATCGTCCGTCGCATACGAAAATCGTTGCCACCGTGGGACCTGCCAGCGACCCTGAAGAAATGTTGGAGGCACTCATTCGGGCAGGTGTCGACGTGTTCCGGCTCAATATGGCTCACGGCGGGATAGCCCAAGCCCAAGCCCGTCTTGACCGTATCCGCAAGGTAAGCCGGAAATTAGGTACCACAGTCGGCGTGCTTGTCGATTTGGCGGGACCCAAGATGCGGCTCTGCGAAATACCGGAGGGCGTATATCAATGCCGGCAAGAACAGCCGATGACGTTTGTCCGCGGTAATGCTGCAACGGCATCGGATACATTCACGACGACATACGAGCCGCTGATTGATGACGTGAATGTCGGCGACCGTATTATGCTTGCCGACGGGACGATTGCTCTGGAAGTCGCCGAAAAACGTCAGGATGCGATTGTTTGCAGAGTGATGCAGGGCGGACCGGTACGAAGCCGGCAGGGGGTTAATTTGCCCCATACTAAATTGAGTATCAGGACGCTGCAGCCGGCGGATATTGAGAACGCAAAATGGGCTGCCACTGCCGGTGTAGATTTTCTCGGTTTAAGTTTCGTCCGTAAACCGGACGACATTTTTGAACTGCGTGAAATCCTTGTTGAGGCGGGGCATACGCAAACCGGTCAGTGGGGCAATATCCCGCATATCATTGCGAAAATCGAAAAGCCGGAAGCGGTTGCCGCCATCGAAGACATTGTTGACGCTGCCGACGGAATTATGGTGGCGCGGGGCGACCTTGGAGTAGAATTCGACATAGCGCAGATTGCCGTTGTGCAGAAAAAAATTATCGAAACGTGCCGGCGGAAAGCGAAGCCGGTTATTGTGGCAACGCAGATGCTCGAAAGTATGCACCATCAAACGCTGCCGACGCGTGCCGAGGCAACCGATGTTGCCAATGCGATTCTCGACGGGACGGATGCGTGTATGCTTTCCGGTGAAACGGCGGTCGGCGAGTATCCGGTACTGACGGTCGAAATGATGCACCGCATTGCGATGGAGACGGAAGTTTTACTCAAAGAACGTTATGAAAAGGAACCGCCTCTGCGCAAAAAAACACTGTCGGTTACCAGTGCCGTTTGTGATGCCGCCGTTTCGGTTGCCGATGAAACGGATGCGAAGATGATTCTCGTCGGCACCCGCAGCGGCAGAACGGCATTGATGGTATCGAACCGGCGGAGTTTCACGTTTTGTGCCGCAGCGAGCAGCAATATCAATGCTTTACGGCGGATGAATTTGTACTGGGGCGTGTTTCCGCTCTTGGATGTTCCTGTTGATTCCGCAAACTGCCTGGCACAAGTAACCGCTTCGGGCAAGGAATCCGGTGTCATTTCGCACGGCGACCGTATTGTTCACATACTCGGCATTTCGGCGGACAGCAATCATCAGAACGTGCTGCACGTCCATTTGGTCGAGTGACTCCAAAATGAAATACCCTAATCGCACTTGGAAATTCTTTTTTTTTTGAATACAAAACATACGCCTTATTCAATCAATACAGCACGAAAAAGATACGGAATTTTTATTTGTTTTTTTTCACATCGTTTCGGTATTTCGTTTGGTTCGTGTTCAAAAGTAAAACAAAAGTTACAATAATTTTTAGTATATTCCAAAAATATAACCAAAACGATATAATGGCAGCCGCTGATAAAAGGCTGAACGACCGTGAAAATTTTGCACTATCCTCATCCGGTTTTGCGTTATAAGTGCAAAGCCGTTCAAAGGATTAATCAGAAATTGCGGGACATTGCTGCGGAAATGTTCGACACGATGTACGCAAACGACGGTGTCGGTCTGGCTGCCAATCAAGCCGGATTGCCGTTACAAATGTTTGTAATGAATGCAGCCGGTGATAGAGAAAAGACACAGGAAGAATACGTCTTTATCAATCCGGTGATTCTCAAAAAGAACGGTAACGCAACCGATAATGAAGGCTGTTTGAGTTTTCCTGAAATACACGCCGATGTGGTGAGAGCGGAAATGATTGATGTTGAGGCGGTTTCCTTGTCCGGTGAGGTGTACCGTTTCCAATGGAAGGGACGACCGGCAAGAATTGTTCAGCACGAGATTGACCATCTGCTCGGTATCGGTTTTACTGACCGGCTTTCCGTTGGGGCATCGGCAGCGGTGAGTGAAGGTTTAGAAGAATTGCGAAGCGTCTTTGAGAGTGAACGCCGTGTCGGAGCCGTCAAAGACAATGCCGCAATTTTTAAGGAACTCGAAGAATGGGAACGAAAATACTGTTAGGCGATTTTCAACACTGCGCTGTTTATTGCGTTGTCTATGGTGCGTTGTTTGCCGGAGCGGCTGCCTTCGCACAGTTTAATTTTAAGACGGAGCCGGCAGACGGAGAATCGCTCTCCGGCGGCCCGAAGCGGGGAAAAAGTCTTTCGCAAATTTGGCGTGCCGGCATTATCATTCAGCCGGGACCGGCACTCAATAATGTAACACTGACGCTGCCCGTCCCGATGGACTGGTATGAGCAAAAAGTGATTAACATCAACGAAGAAAAGACCGATGCGGAAATCGCCGCAAAAATAGAATATAACGTTATCAATAACGGGGCGAAGGAAATGACTTTGCGGCTCGGCGATGTTCAGGCTGACAAGGAAGTGCAGATTATTCTGGCGTTTGAATTGCAAAACAGCGAACTATTGCCGCCGGACAACACAGGAGATTACATCATCCCGAAAAAATTATCCAAAGAAGTGCAGCCGTATCTTCGGGAGAGTCCGTGTATCGAATCGGATAATCCGCGGTTTACAAAAATGTATCACGACATCACGAAAGACCGCAAAAATACTTGGGATAAAGTTGAAGCACTTTATTCGTTCGTACAAAACAATGTAAAATACGATGATGACGGTTGGAAGCGTCCGGCAAACGGCGCATTAGCGATAACAAAAATGCCGAAGGGGCAATGGACAGGCGATTGCAAAGATATGAGTTGTCTGTTTGTTGCGCTGTGCAGGGCGGGCAAAATACCGGCAAGAATTGTACGCGTGCCGGAACATTGTTACCCCGAATTTTATCTCGAATTGGTACAAGATACAAAGAAACCGAAAAGCAGTATAAATAACAGTCAAAGCGAAAAAGAAAAAAAACCGGCAGGTTTTTGGTTTCCGTGTCAGGTGTCGGGTACTTATGCCTTCGGCGGAATACCGGAACGGCGTGTCATTTTGCAGAAGGGGGATTCGTTTCCTGATGCGGATAATCCGAAAATGAAAACACTCTGGCTTAAAGAATGTTTTCAGGGGTCAGTTTCGGCAGGCAGTCCGGGACCGAAATTCAAATGGATTCACGAAACAGCGGCAGCGGGTAGTTCCGAACGATAGTGAAGGGGATAAAACAACAGTCCAAACAGCAATGAGGGGTTCTTGTTGCCGTTTTTCAATGCTCTGTCTATAATGAATTTGGGGCTTGACAAGTTTAGGAGTTAGATATTTACTCTAACTCTATGTATAACAAGCATTTATCTGACCGTAAAATTGCTGCAATAACTCGCTGCTTTTGCGGGGATTTGACAGCGACCGCGACGGCACCGTTAGTCGGCATTAGCCGCAACACGGTGAACAGTTATTTTAACGAAATCCGTCAAAGGGTATTTCGGTTATCCTTGCAGGAAAACAACCAAGAACTCGGCGTGTGTGAACTCGATGAGTCGTACTTTGGAGCCAAGCGGGTCCGCGGCAAACGCGGTCGCGGAGCGACAGGAAAAACGCCCGTTTTCGGACTTCTCAAACGCAGCGGAAAGGTTTTTGTAACTGTTGTTCCGAATTGTTCCAAGGATGCTCTGATATTCAGGGATGAATCCTGACCGGATCGACCATTTATGGTAGCAGTGAACGGCAAGTGCTGTTTGTCAATTCCTTAACAAATACGCATCGGCATCGTTTGCGGCAATGACACCGTAGTTGACCGCTCCAAGCCAGCCGGACATAATGATACCGATACTTCCGGCGTGAAATAAACCGCCGACCTCGCGGGGCAGTCCCCGGCTGACTGCCAAACCTTCGTACTTCGTCCCGAAACTCGCCCCCTGCCAATGTTCCGTGTAACGGGCAAACGTCCGCGGCGTTGCCGCCTCAACATACTCTAAATGCTCACGGACATTCGGAACATATTTTTCGAGATGATTGAACGTATCTTCTATCAAAGCCGACTTTGCCGACCCGTAATCTTCTTTCGGCAAGTCCGCCCAGTCATCGTAATGAGCATTGGTACTCGACACAACATAACAGCGGTCGCTGCCCGGTCTCGTTTTCGGATAGTAAAACGAAAACGTCCGGCTCGTTACGTGCTTATCGAGTAACTTTTCGCTGCTGAACTCCGGTGCGTCCGACGTAAAAAGCAAATCGCCGCAGACGTTTTCGTCAATCAAAAAACCCCGCTTGAAGGCGACATAAACCTGTGTACTCGAATTGTTGAGCCGTACCGAACGCGCCTCTTCGACAAATTCGTTACGAAAATGTTCCTGACCGGCAAGGTCAAAAACCGTACCTTTGATATTGGCGTTCGACACAACAACTCTGGTTTTGATTTGCCGGTCTTCACCGCTGCCGCCGACGACAACTCCCTGCACTTTACCGTTTTCGATAAGAATACGCCGGACAGGTGTTTGTGTTACGACATCGGCTCCGTTGCGTTTTAATTCGGCAAGCATTTTGTCAATCAGAACATCCGTCCCGCCCTGAAAGGTATAAACGCCTTTCGACATAAAGTTGGAAAAGACAATACCGTAAGTTAGTGCCGGGTCATCAAGCGTCGAGCCGTTTGCATAAGTAATCGGCTCCATAAGCAGGCGGACAATATCCATTCTGCCCGGAAAGAACTCTGCGAAGAGTTGCCGGGCAGTCAGATTCGTATCGGCATAATGCGTCATACTGCGGGCTTTATCGAAGAATGCCGCAATTTTTTCTTCGGCGATGCCGAATTTTTGTACAAGAATTCTGGTAAAATCGCTGCGGTCAAACGTTGTTTCGAGTTGGAACTGCGGATTATCGAAACGGATTTTCGGTAGTTGGACGATGCACCCGGCAATTTCCTGATTCCAGTATCGGCGGCAGGATTTTATCATACCGACGGGAAAACCGTGCAGGGACACGTCGAATATGATGCCGTTTTTGCGTTTGAACGCTGTTGCCAATCCGCCGCATTGAAAGTGCTGTTCGGCAAGAAGAACTTTATGACCGCTGCGGGCGAGAATATTGGCGGCGGTCAAACCGGCGAGTCCGCTGCCGATGACGGCAACATCGTATTGTTCTTTCATTTGCGGCACGTTCCTGAACAACGTTTTCTATAAAGGATTTCGATAAAGAGGGATATCGTCTGGCTAAAATATATCACAAACATTTTCGGCGGGCAAGAGCCGCTGGAAAGGACACGGGCGGAGAGCGGCGAAGGCAGTTGGCAAAGTTAACGTCACGAGGCAAAGATTTTAGTCTCTGCCCTGTGACGCAGTCTATGACGGTTTGTGGATAACCATTTTCATATCGCTGTGTCCATAAAGTTCGTGAATGGCTTTGCCGTCAAGTGCCGCCGTTGAGTGGACGGCAAGTGTCCGGTTGACGCAAATCACGTTCGTGACACATCGGCTGACAAATCCGATGTCGTGTGATACCATCACGATAGTCATCCGCTTGTTGAGTTCCATCAAAATATCATACAAAATTTCTTCCGACTGCGAGTCAATGTTGTTTGTCGGTTCATCGAGAACCAGAATATCCGGTTCGCCGCAAACGGCGCGGGCAATGAGAACCCGCTGCCTTTGTCCGCCGGAAAGATGACGGAACGGTACGCGGGCGGAATCGGTCAGTTGCATCGTTTCGAGTGCGTTGCGGGCTGCCGACCTATCTGCTTTGCTGTACCAAAGTTGTCCGCTGCGGATGCGCCCCATTAAGACAACATCGAGAACGGACAGCGGGAAACTAAAGTCGACAGTCAGGAATTGCGGCGTATAGCCGAGTTGACAGCCGCAGACAGCGGGCTGCTTGCCGAAAACCTGCACCGTCCCTTTTTGCGGCAGTAGAAGACCGAGCATCAGTTTAACGAGCGTTGTTTTCCCGCCGCCGTTCGGACCGACAATGGACACAAACCCGCCCTCTTCGATTTCAAAAGACGCATTTTCCACGACAACGGGACCACCGTAGGAAAAAGAAACCGCTTCAAAATGAACCGCAGGAATTGACAAAGACGGATAAAAAAGGAAAAATAAACACTGTCTATTCATTGTGAATAGTTTGCTCTCTATTGTCAACAGCAGGATTGTCAACGGTGGGACAGATTCGTCAACCTCAAAACGTTTTATTGTTTATGGCGGTGTTCAGTCCGTTCGGTATCGCTTTCGATTGGACTTTGCGCCGGGCGGAAGAGGAATTCGGTGCCGTTGCTTTGCGGAGCGGAGCATTCCCGTTTGAGCAGTTTACGAATTACTACGCACCGACGATGGGTGCGAAATTGCCGAAAGAACTTTGGGCATTTCAAAAACGTATTGACCCTGCCGCTTTGCCGAAAATCAAGTGTCTGACGAACAAGTGGGAGGCGGATTTTGTCCAAGAGACGGCTGCCGGTAATGTCTCCGGCAGTGATGTTTCTGTATCAAGACCGCTCAACATTGACCCGGGTTATATTGATTTAGGCAAATTGATATTGGCTTCGACGAAAGACCACGCTCACCGAATATATCTTTCCAAAGGTATCTTTGCCGAAACGACGTTGGTGTACACACAAAAACATTGGAAGGCGTTACCGTGGAGTTACCCCGACTACCAAAGCGAGGGTTATCAAACGTTTCTGACTCAATGCCGGGAATTACTAAAAAAATCACGAACACCGCCGTCCCTGTAATTTTTTGCCTACGTAATACTGCCTTTTCAATAACTTGTAGGAGAATCATTTTGCGTGTTTGAAGGAGTTTTGCATCTTATGTTATCTTGATTGATACATTCGGCAACGATTGTTGCCTGTTTTAGTCAATCCTCTGTCTTTTCAGAGACAAAGTCTGCCAACTTGCTGTTCTTCCCGTTCAAATCATCAAACTTCACACTCTCCGTTTGAAGATGAAAATCAAAGCGTATCCGGCGATGAGTCGGCGATAAAATCAATGACCCAATCGCCGAGTGATGCTTCCGCTTCAACGGCTCTTTGAGGATCGGCGTTTGTCCAATCGGTGTCCACGTCTTACAAACGTTAGGAAAAAA
>JAITOZ010000178.1 GCA_031289675.1 Planctomycetaceae bacterium | reverse complement strand
TTTTTTCCTAACGTTTGTAAGACGTGGACACCGATTGGACAAACGCCGATCCTCAAAGAGCCGTTGAAGCGGAAGCATCACTCGGCGATTGGGTCATTGATTTTATCGCCGACTCATCGTCAGATACGCTTTGATTTTTATCTTCAAACGGAGAGTGTGAAGTTTGAGCATCTTGAAAAATATCTTCGTGCATTGCATCGCAAGTTACTCAAGAAAGCGATTATTGTTTGGGACAATTTGTCGGTTCATCAGTCGGCGAAGTTGTATTTTGAGAAGTTTTATCCTAATTGGTTTGAATTTTTTACTTCTTTCCGCCTTACTCGCCGGAGTTGAATCCTGTTGAAGGAGTTTGGAGCATAATGAAGGGCAGTGATATGGCGAATTGCGTTTACGAGACGACGGAGGAATTGACAACGTTAACGTCAAAAGCGGCGCAGAGAATACATCGCGATAAAAAACTGCTAAAAAACTTATTCAAACTACCAAAACTAAAATTACTGTAATGCCTTATGTGGATGACAGTAACAGCACGTTCGACAAAAAGAGTTGATACATCAACTTGCGTCTTCATCTCTAAATGCGAGAGAACATTAACAAAAAGAATCTCCGGTTTATTGATAACTGTTTTGAATAAAAGAACCCCGCATCGAGTCACGCAGCAATGTGCGACTCCATCCTGCCGCATACAATGTTCTTTGGATTTGAGCGGGGCTTATTGCTTCGGTACACTTAAATTCAAGCGGAATTGCCCTATCATCTCGGAACAAATAAGACACCAACATAACCGCTCTCCCCGGCATCCGTATCACAAAGCGTAAAATCCAAATTTTCGGACTCTAACGGATTTCTACCCATTGATATGTTCTCTCATTTATGATTTTCATTCGCTGTCGAGTATTCCGGCAGCCGGATAGTGCGAGAACAAAACTTACAATCAATTACTATTCATACCCGACTGTACTTCCTATTGCGCAATGCCAACAAAAGAGGCAGAGATACCGCCCGCCTCTTTTTCGGGTTCAGCAAATTTTTTATCTTTTACTCCAAAAACCCGACCAAATCCATACTGCGTGTCGGCTGCTGCAACTTACGTATCGCCTTCGCCTCTATTTGCCGGATACGCTCCCTCGTTACCTTAAAAATATGCCCGACTTCTTCAAGCGTATAACTGTATCCGTCGCCCAGACCGTAACGCAGCTTCACAATTTCCCGCTCACGATAACTCAACGACTGAAGCACCTTGCCGAGCCGTACTTTGAGCATCTCGTGAGACGCATTCACTTCCGGCTTTTCCGTATCGCCATCCGGTATCAGGTCGCTAAATTGCGAGTCCTCGCTGTTGCCGACCGGACGGTCAATGCTAATCGGATACCGGTTCATATTCAGTATCCGCCGTGTCTCGTCAAGCGGTACATTGGCCGCCAAAGACGTTTCTTCGGCTGTCGGTTCGCGACCAAACTCCTGCGCTAACTTCTTCTGTACATTACGCATCTTCGACATTTGTTCAACCATATGTACCGGTATGCGAATCGTCCGGCTTTGATCTGCCACAGCACGGGTGATTGCCTGCCGTACCCACCACGTAGCATACGTACAGAATTTGAAACCCCGCCGGTACTCAAATTTATCAACCGCACGCATCAAACCCGTATTGCCTTCCTGAATTAAATCAAGGAACGTCAAACCCCGATTTCGGTACTTCTTCGCTATTGACACAACGAGCCGCAAGTTTCCTTCGGACAAGCCTTGTTTCGCAACCTGATATTCCTGAAAACAACCATCGACATACTTGACCCGATTCCGCAGACTTTTCGGCGTTTCCTGTACCAAAACAAGGATATTGCGCAACTCGTTGATTAACGGACGGCGTTCCCAATCAGGTCTGCCGCCGTTACGGTGCCTGTGTATCTGCTCTTTCAGAATATCCGCCCGACGGCTGAACGCTTTCAGTGTCGGAATCATCGACTCAATACGCTGCGTCCGCAAACCGAGTTCCTCAATGAGACGAACAGCCCGGCGGCGGGAACGCACGAGACGCTGCCACGAAAAGAGCCGCTCTTCCATCGGATATTTTTTACTCGTTGCGATTCTGTAATCCCGCCGATTCCGTTTCACCACCTGTTCCAGCGTTTTCAGATTAATCGGGAACCGCCCTAAAATCTGCCGTTTTTGCAAACTGTCGGTCTCGTTCGTTTGTAATGTCCGGTCAAAGGGCAACTCATTCTTGTGTACCCGTTTGAGAGTACGGACGGCGTGCTGGAGGACGTAGTCACACTCCAAAAGTTTGGCGCGGAATTTTCGCCGCGCACCCTCTATTTGCCGTGCCAACTTAATTTCTTTGTCCCGTGCCAAGAGCGGAAGTTCGCCCATCTGCGTCAGGTACATCCGTACCGGGTCGTCCGACCACGTATCGCTGCCGTCAAGGTCAAGCAAACTCGGGTCAAAAACTTCCTGAATCTCTGCGTCATCGTCGTCGCTGTTGAGAAGGATATCAAACTCCTCTTCTTCATCGAAATCAACATCGTCGATGTCGAGATGCTCGTCGATAGCCTCGACCGGGTCTCCAAAATCTGCCAGCGGGTATTCTGTATCAAACATAGAACGTCTTGGTGGGGGGGGATGAACTTCGTTTTATACAACGGGGAAGCTCGAACGCCGCCCCGTAGACTCTGCCACACTCCTGCAATTACCGATACTTATTGCGTCTCACGATGTTTGACGAAAAAAGCCGGTGTCTTTCGTTTTATCCTTTATCCTGTTCTGACAATCTCTTTCTGCCCAAAATATACACCACAAAATATCAAAAGAAAAATAATTCCCTTATTTGGCAAAATGTTTTAATCTGATAAAATAGAGAATCTAAGAACCGCCGCTGCGTAAAGTTTTCGGCGGGAAAGATAAGATTTTGGGGTATAACGTGCTGTACAGGTTTCATTGCTGTCAATCAGGTTAGGGAAAAACGCGGATATCCTTTACAGATGCTATTCTACGCTATATCTTGAATTAGTCAAGCCTTTTCTGTGAAATTTTGCAAACTTTATGAAAGTTCGATAGAATATTTAGGAATTCATAAGATTTAATAGTAATAATAATAACAAGAGAAAAAGTGTCAATAAGAGGGGTATCAGATTGTTAAAGTCAAAAAGGAAAAGAAGTTACGGCAACAGATAAAACCGGAAAACTTGTTAAAAAACCGTAGAAAACCGGTCGGGATCGGTTCAGGAATTGTCGGGTGTTACCCCCCCAAAAAAAAAAGCGCGGTATGGGACAGGACAAAAAAAGAACAAAAAAAACGGATTATAAACACGCAGCAGACAAAAAGATGGTCTACAGACGGATATTGAGCAGCGAATATACAAACAAATACCTTTCGTATCTTACCGATGAGCAAGCCCCAAAAGGTTTTGTGGGTTATTTCAAACGGCTGCGTAAAATCAGCAGTGCCGACAGTGTTTTCTATTCCGATAATGCGGTTCATCCGGCGCATAACCGCATTCCGGCTTACGGTTGGATACGGAAGGGAAAGGAATACCCATTAAAGGCGAATTACCGTGTTATTCAGAGCCGCTATCGTAAGATAGCGATATACATCGATGTTAACATCTCCGCTGCGTCTCGGCAACCTTGAAATCGCCTTTCCTGTCATTCAAGCAGCGTTGAGCGGTTACTCCGATGCGCCGATGCGGAAAATTGCCCGGCACTTCGGCTGCGGCTTCGCCCTTTGCGAAGTGATGCTCGACCGGTTTGTGATTGCCGTTTCCAAACGTAAATCCCGCTTTTACTTTGCTGATACAGACGAACACCCCATCGGCGCACAACTGATGGGCAGCGAACCCGGTCAATTCGTTGCGGCTGCACAGCGGCTTGTCAGTGAAGGTTTTGACCTTATTGACCTCAATTTTGCTTGTCCGGTAAAAAAAGTTCTCGGACATAAGCGGGGCGGCTATTTAATGAGCGACCCAAAAACTGCTTTGAAAATTATTGAAAATGTCCGCCGCAACATTCCCGATACCATTCCGCTGACCGTCAAACTCCGCAAAGGCTTTGATGACTTGCCGCAGAGCCGGCACAATTTTTTCCGCATCCTTGACGGAGCGGTCGAGCAGGGTGTGTGCGGTGTAACTTTGCACGCCAGAACGGTGAAACAGCGATATGAGGGAACGAGCGACTGGACATTCGTCAAAGAAGTCAAATCGCATCTTATTTCCGGCGGATACAGCAGCGTTGCCCTTATCGGCAGCGGTGATCTTTTTACGCCGGAAATTTGTTTGCAGCGTTTTCAGGAAAGCGGAGTCAATGCTTTGGCTTTGGCGCGGGGAGTAATCGGCAATCCGTGGTTGTTTGCCGCTTTGAGGGAATATGCAAATTCCTGCTGCCCGCTGACCGTTTTTCCTCCGTCATTATCAGAACAGCGTAAGGTAATAGCGGAACATTTCCGGTTGTCGCTTGAACTTTACGGCGAGCATCGGGCGGCAACAACGATGCGGGCTTTCGGGGTGCGGTACAGTGCTTTGCATCCTGCTGCGGAGTTAGTGCGTCAAGCGTTTGTCCGCAGCAAGACCGCCGATGACTGGCAGCAACTGCTGGAACGCTGGTACTGATGCGCGGATGCATCGCGAAGGCGGTATGCGGTGAAGAGGCAAGGGCTTCGGTTCCCGCCTCCTTTTTTACGCCCTGATGTTCATTGATGTTTATAAAAACCATTGCATTTACAGAAAAACGCTGTACACTGGGAATATGTCCCGACGAACTTTGAAAGCCGGTGAAACGATACGGCAAATCGTTGCAATGTCGATTCTCACGGAAATACAAGACCCCCGTGTCAAAGATGTAACCGTTGTCCGTGTTGATGTTTCCGGCGATATGCAGACGGCAAAAGTGTACGTTTCCGTGATGGGTGATGACACTAAACAGAACCTCTGTCTCAAAGGCTTAAAGTCTTGTGCGGGCTTTCTGCAAACAAAAGTAGCGAAACGGATGGAGACACGCTATGTGCCACATCTCAACTTCGTTCTCGACCAAGGCATTAAAAATCAATTACTGGTCTCCAAAATGCTTGATGACGAGAAAAAAGAAATGAACGCAGCAAACGGCGGCGCGCCGCAACAGTAATGCTGCGGACTATTGTGCAGATGACTTCGATGCCTGCCGGTTTGCAAACTTCGGTAACCGCAATATCGGAAACAGATGCTTTGGTGTCTTTGGAGACGACCGTTGAGTGTTTGTAACCGGCTAAAACAAGAAAAGTACAGAACTTTTCTTGTTTTAGCGGCAGAGAGGCAGTCCGTTTTTCCTTTTCCCCGATATGTTGTCAATGCGGTTTGCTTGCCGCTTGCAAAATGATACAATGGCGGCAGTACCTGTTCCGTTTTGGAATTGTTTTGCAAAAAGAGATGAATGGTTATTTAGTGACGAGTGATCTGCGGTGAGCGGCGGGTTTTTGATCCTGTATTTACCGCCGCAAAAACAATCCTACAGTCTGTTCTGTCAAAACATTTCAAATTGGAAACAGCATAACACACAGCTGTGCCGGTTAATTGATACAAAAACTTACAGTGAGACAAAACAAAGGCAAACTCGTTGTTGTTTCCGGTCCTTCAGGAGTCGGCAAGGGGACACTTCTTAAACGTGTCTTTCAGGAAAGCGGTCTGCCGCTGACAATGAGCGTTTCGGCAACGACCCGCCTGCCCCGCCCAGGCGAAATAGACGGTGTCCATTATCATTTTTTGAAACCGGAGGAATTTGAAAAAAAACGTCTCGGCAACGCATTTCTCGAATGTTTTGAAGTGTTCGGAAAAGGTGTGTGGTACGGAACGCTGCGTCAGAGAGTCGAAGAAGGACTTGCCGCCGGTCAGTGGGTCGTTCTGGAAATTGATGTCAAAGGGGCGAAAGCCGTTAAGAAACAATTTTCCGAAGCTGTCTTGCTGTTCATCGAACCGAAAAGCATTGACGTTTTGAAAGAGCGGCTGCAAGGACGCGGGACAGAAACAGATGAAGCAATGCAGCGCAGGCTGGCGACAGCACTCGAAGAATTACAGCACGCCGGTGAATTTGAATACCGTATTGTCAACGACCGTCTTGATACTGCCGTTGCGGAATTTATTAACGTGTTACAAAAATCGACAGCCGGCAGATGATATTCAAACTCTTCGCCTGTGAAATTCTGTTTCGGGAAATATGTGCGATGGCATCTGCCTCGCCGCATCGAATTGATCTAGGATTTCTGCCGAAAGGACTTCACGACCTCGGCAAGAAAAAAATGCAGACGCGTTTATCCGCAGCATTGGATACTGTTGACGAAACCCAATACGATGCCGTCCTGTTCGCTTATGGACTCTGTAACGGCGGAACGACCGGTTTGACCGCAAGGACCATACCGCTGGTGATTCCGCGCGCCCACGACTGCATTACGCTTTTTCTTGGAAGCCGGCAGCGTTACGAAAATTATTTTTTTTCCAATCCCGGTACATATTTCAAGACAACCGGCTGGATTGAACGTGGCGATACATTGAATCAGTATCTCGAAATAATGCCATTCTATCAGAAGTTGGCTTTTATCGAAACCGGTATTGAACCGAACGATTCGTTTGAGCGGGCAACGCGGCAACTTGCTGGCGAACGAAATTGGCAATACGAAAAAATTCAAGGCGACTTAACTCTGCTCAGCGGCTTGCTTTCCGGCGAATGGAACAGCGATTTTCTTGTCGTCCAGCCCGGTCAAACAGTAACGTCTTCATACGATAACGAAGTGTTGACGGCAACGTGAACGGTGTGAACGTTGACACCCCCGTCCGCTACTTGACCAAAAAGAAAAGCGTGTTATAATCAAATGTTTGATAGGGAAAACTTTTTTTTTTGCAAAAATGTCTTTTACGCACGCACATCATAATGATCATCACGAACACAATGATATTCTCGTCGCTCTTGTCGGGCAGCCGAATTCCGGTAAATCGTCTGTATTCAATTATCTGACCGGTCGGCACCAGAACGTTGCCAATTATCCCGGTGTTACCGTTACAAAAAAGTCGGGGCATTACCACGACGGCAGCCGTCGTATTGAAGTTGTTGATTTGCCCGGCACGTACTCTTTGACTTCGTATTCGCAGGAAGAGCGGGTAACACGCGACTTTTTGCTCCTCGAACGCCCTGAAGCCGTTGTCCTTGTCATTGATGCCGCTAATCTGCGCCGCCATTTATACTTTGCCTTTCAACTCCGCGAGTTACAAATGCCGCTGCTTGTTTGTCTCAATATGATGGACACCGCTCAGCGGCGGGGGATTCAAATCGACTTTCATCAGTTAGAGCAACTTCTCGGCGTTCCTGTTGTTCCGACGATAGCACGGCTCGGTTTTCTCGGAACGCCTCAATGTCCGACCGGTTGCCAATGCGGCGGAAATTGTTCTCTCCGTCATCACGATACCGGTCTTGATACTTTACGGAAGAAAATCAATGAAATATCGAAAAGACACGACCACGAACCGCCTGCCGATTGGCGTATTGATTATGGCGGATTAGAGCCGCTCATCAATGAAATCGACCAGACGCTTGCCGAACATCCGCCGATAGTACAGGACTTTCCGACCCGATGGCTTGCAATCAAACTGCTCGAAAATGACCGCGAAGCCCGCCGGATTATTCAGCATCATTTGCACTCCGAAGGCTGGGAAGCGTTGCTCGATTCCTGTATCAAAAAGGTTGAAATTTATAGCAAAAGTGCCGAAGATTCTCCGCGAAAGACCATCGCTGCGGTAAGAAACCGGCAAGCCGAAATAACCGAACAAACCGTTGTTAACCGGATGTCGAAACCCCGCCGTAACAGTGATTTACTCGATAGGATTTTTTGTCATCCCGTTTTCGGTTTAGTCAGCGTTGCCTTAATAATGTTCCTGATGTTTAAGGCGGCATTCAATCTTGCCGACGGTTTTACGTGGTTTCCGTGGTTAAGCGAAGCCGGCGGTTTTGAATGGAACACGCCGCTCGGTGCTGTCGAGTCGGTATTTTCCGTTTGGCTGCCGTTTCTCTTTGACCGCTGTTTTGCTTTGCCCGACAACTGGCTTCATAGTTTGATTTACGACGGCATCTTGGCGGGTATCGGCGGCGTATTGACCTTTGTGCCGACGATATTTTTCATCTTTTTGTTTATGTCGTTTCTCGAACAGAGCGGCTACATCGCCCGCATCGTTGTTGTTCTCGATAAAATAATGCGGTTCTTTGGACTGCACGGACAAAGTATTTTGCCGATGATACTCGGCGGCGGGATTATCGGCGGCTGTGCGCTGCCGGCAGTGATGGCAACGAGGTCAATGCGGGAACAGCGGGAACGGATTTTGACGATACTAGTCATTCCGCTGATGAATTGCGGTGCAAAAGTACCTGTCTTTGTGCTGCTTATCTCGGCATTCTTTCAGCAATACGAAGAATGGATGTTAGCGGCGGTGATTTTGATTTCCTGGGCGGCTGCGATTTTGGCGGCTTCGATACTCGGCAAGTTTTTCATCAAAGGAGAACCTTCACCGCTGGTTATTGAGTTGCCGGCATATCAAATGCCGACGCTTCGGGATGTGCTTTTTACTTCCGGCTTGCAAAGTTGGTGGTTTATAAAAAAGGCGGGAACGATTATTTTGGCGGTCAACGTACTGCTTTGGGCGTTGATGTACTTTCCGTCGGGCGGTGAAGAGAATTCGCTGCAAAATTCGTATGCCGCAAAACTTGGCAAGGGATTGGAGCCGGTTTCGCTCTATGCCGGTTTTGATTGGCGGGACAATGTGGCGTTAATCGGCGGTTTTGCTGCCAAAGAGGTGATTGTCAGTACGATGGGAACGTTGTACGGATTAGAATCGGCAGAGGACGAAACCATAGAGGGCGAATCGGCGGAGGAAAGCGAAGCTGACCAGACGAAAAATCTTGTATCGGCATTGCAAGCGGAAAAGGTCTGGTCGCCGCTCAAGGCGTTCGGTTTTTTATTGTTCATTATGTTTTACAATCCGTGCATTGCAACGTGTGCGGTGATTTGGCGGGAGACCGGTTACATTAAATATATGCTTATAGCGATGTTTTATACAAATGTTTTGGCGGCTGTTGCAGCGGTAGCAGTATATCAAACCGGCAGAATGTTCGGGCTGTAAGTTTGCCGCAGCCGCTTATAATTCGGCGTTTATGTCAAAGAGCCGTATCAAACAGCCCGAATAGAGTGAACAGCACTATCGCAGCCTCGCAAAGACAAGAGCAATGGTATAAAAAGGGAGCGGAGGCGGATTGGGGACAAATTACTTTCGGCAAAACCGGCGTAATCCTATCCGTGCAGGTATAACAGGGGGAGTGGCAATTTAGGTGTTTGGGATAATTTTATTGAGGTGTAAATTGATAAGTTGAAGCAGTTGATTTGGTCAAGCGGCAGGACATATAAAATACAGAAGTCCACAACACCTTCGTTTCGCTTGTTGCCGAATCATAATCATAATGCCGACACAAACTCCGCCAATTCATCGTCCAGCCAATCGTCCACTCAACCACCCAACGCTTCGGAATCACCTTAATTTATGCAACTCCGTCCGCTTCACACTTTCAAACTCCCAACCGCAATGTTGTAAAGAAAAATCACGCATCGCTTGACCGCTATAACCATCATCCGACAATATCTTTGTCAGCCTAGGCCACGACTGCCTCGACGCTTTTTGTAGTACCAATTTAGCACCGTCCCGCTCTTGAATGTTCGCCGCGTGAACCACCACACAGATAATCAAACCGAGAATATCCACCAGAAAATGACGTTTAATTCCCTTG
>JAITOZ010000151.1 GCA_031289675.1 Planctomycetaceae bacterium | reverse complement strand
TCTGAAAAGTTTGTGATACTCTTAAAGGAAACGGAATTCCGCTTCAACCATCGAAAAGAAAACCTTGCCAAAATTATAAAAAAACTTATGAAAAATAACTCTTAACTTGTCAAGCCCCTTGTAATTTAACAATACCTGAAAATGTTATAATGCTTTGCCTTGTCCCATTCCTTTTCCCTTTAACCATTTAGGAAAAATGACGATGCCGAACAACAGTCCCCGGATTCAGGGTGGAGACGATTTTGCTGGAGCCGTACCGGAAGAAGTTTTCGCTGCTATCCGATTTAACTATGGGTAATTTGCGAGATAAATGCAAGGTTCCCCTCTGTCCGGACTGCTGTAATGCCCGTCAAAAATACAAACGGACAACAGATGCTCACGACACGGCACTGCCATAATATATTACTATTTCAGTCCCCCCCACTTGAAAATGATTTGCAGTTCCAATAGAATACTGCCTTGCATTTAGATAAACATTGCGGGGAATCACCGCAAAAAGCAACCGTTGATGAGCGACTGGAGCGGCGAAATACAAAGATTTCGGCAGTTAACGTTGTCGTGCTGGTATCTGACCGGTCCAACTTGCGCCGGAAAGTCGCGCATTGCCTTAAAATTGGCAAAGCAACTTAATGCCGAAATCGTTTCACTCGATTCAATGGCAGTCTATCGGGAAATGGACATCGGCACCGCCAAAATCCCTCTCGAATCCCGCGACGGCATACCGCATCATCTTATCGACGTTGCCGACCCAAGCGAGGATTATTCGCTCGCCCAATATGTGAACGAAGCCGCCGACATTATTGCTGAAATCCAACTGCGGGATAAGAACGTCCTGTTTGCCGGCGGGTCGCCGCTCTACCTCAAAGCAATGCTGCGGGGTATCTTTCAGGGACCGTCCGCCGATAACACATTCAGAGCAGAACTGCTCAAAAAAGTACAAGGAAAACCGCCGGAAGCCCTGCATAATATGCTCCGCAGTGTCGATACTGTTTCGGCAGGCAAAATACATCCAAACGATGTCCGCCGCATTGTCCGTGCTTTGGAGGTCTTTGAAAAAACCGGCAAGCCGATTAGTACGTTTCAGAAACAATTCGATGAAGGAACTCCGCCGGAACTTTGCAATGTCTATGTGTTGCAGATGCCCAGAGACCGGCTTTATGAACGCATTGAAAAACGTGTTGACCGGATGATGTATGACGGTTTTTACGATGAAGTCAAAATGCTTTCCGTGCGGCACATTCCTGTCGGTAAAACGGCGCGGCAGGCTCTCGGTTATAAGGAATTATTTGAGTACGTTGACGGCAAGTGTTCACTGTACCAATCAGTCGAGAAAATCAAGCAGAACACGCGGCATTTTGCAAAACATCAGGAGACGTGGTTCCGAAGTCTTTGCGAGTGCCGGTTTGTTTCGGCGGACAAGCCGGAATTTGAGGGACTTGAAGAAGAATTGGCAATAATGGCAGAGAAGGGAATCAAAGGAATGTTCCCCGCCGCAGCAGGTTAAGAGACGGGAGGTGTCAGTCTTTCGAGGTTTTCGGTCTTGGCTTCTTTTATTCGATAGACTTGGTTGAAGGGCGTTGCATCAACACTGCGGCGAAGCAGCAGATAGATTGCCGTGCTGCTCGTCCAGAACCACGAAAGGCAATAGACAAGCGGAATGAACAAGGTAATGTCTATCCAAAAACAGCCCATTCCATCGTCTAGCGGAAACTTGCAAATGTCAAACGTCAAAAAAGAAACTGCCGAGGTAAAAATCCAAACAATACCGCAACCAATGCAGCCGAGAACCGCACAATAAAACCAGTAAAAAACGTAATGCAGTGGACGCTGATACAGATACGAAAACATTCGGCTAATCGCATCGAAACCGTCTGAACCTTCAACGCAAACGGCAGCAAACATCAGCATCCAGCCGAAAACTAAACCAACTGCCAACACGGCAGCGAAAAAGGCAAAGAGCATCGGAATCGGCAAAAACAGAGCAACGACAAAATGAACGTATGGCATTGCCGCTAACCAAACAGCAATTTTCACCGGCAATAAACAGCAGAGAATTCCGATGATAAGAATGACAACGGAACTGATGAAGCCGAGTCCGCGCTGCCGTAAAAAACGGAATTGATTACCCGGCGATTCACTTTCATTGTTTGTTAAACGGACGGCAGCCGTTCGAACAATCATTGACCCAAAAAGTATCCAGACGAGATAAATCGCCGTCCAGACGGCAATCCGGCAGCCGGCCCGGCCGTCTGCGGCAACGGTCATATACGGTATTTTAATACTGCCGATTTCGTGAACGCCGAGAGATACCGATTCCCCACAGACAGTCAGGACAGCGACAGTCAACAGCCCGCCGCAAAATGCGGGCAGCATTGTCCGTAAGTCGAGCGAGATATTGAACACACGCAGCAGCAGAACGACGGGCATCAATTCCTGCCAATCGATTCTCCGTATTGTACCTTCACCAATGTCGTGCATTGTTCTTGCAGATAGAGACATTCTGTCAGAGACGTAACCATGATTCCAGCGAATGTGTCATTCTACCGAATTTGCCGGCAGCGGACAACCGCTGCGTGCGGCGGCTAATGCCCGCTGCCGCAATTGCAATTTATCCCGCTTTGGCAAGAGCCTGCATTACACGGTCTGTAATCGTTCTGATAATCAATTCCTGCTCATTGTCCGGCGTTTCGTTCTTTTGACCTGTTTTGGCACACTGCCCGCAGCACGGTTTCGCCGAGTCATCGCCCCGCTTGAACGCCGGCGGATGAAATGCCCGATTGCCCACGCCCGTCTCTTTCCAACTATCACGGAATATGTCGTTGGCGCATAATTCACAGTTGGCTAACTCTGCCCGCGGGTCTTTGAATCCCCATTTTTGTTTCAGTTGAAGCAAATCCTCCGCCTCGTCCTTCGTAAAGTATTCGACCTTGCCGAGACTTCGGGCAATGAGCAAAATCCGGCAATAGGCATCAAGCATTTCCGTAAGAAAATAGGCACGCTCTACAGTCGGTCCGAAACTGACGGTTCCGTGATTTGCCTGCACGATAATATCGCTTTTGTCCGCAAAAGGCAATATGGCATCGGCAAATTCCTGTCCGCCCGGTATGGTGTATCTTGCTATCGGCACGTCGCCCATATTGATGTCCATTTCCGGCATCAGACACTGCGGAATGGCTTCGCGGGCAATACCGAAAGCGGTTGCGTGCGGCGGATGACAGTGGACGACCGACTTCACATCGCTGCGGTGTTTCATTATCGTGATATGTTGGCGAATCTCGCTCGTCATCTTTTTCGTGCCGCCGATTTGATTGGCATTCATATCGGAAATACAAAGGTCTTCCGGTTTCATAAAGCCTTTACTGACTCCTGTCGGCGTACAAATGACGCGGTTTTCGTCGATACGAAACGAAATATTGCCGTCGTTGGCGGAAGCAAAGCCGCGGTTGTATATCCGCCGTCCGATGTCGCAAATTTCTTCCTTGGTTTGCTGCAAATTAGCCATAATGAATTTTGCCGTTGAGAATTTTTCTTTCCTTCCGCGAACAACGGAGAACGACCGAAAACAAGCCGTCCCCGTCCGCATTATCGGCAAATTCCCCGCTGCGGTTTAACGAAATTGATAATTAGTGCACTTGTATTTTGGAGTACAGGATATGGAGACGAGGCAGAGAAGCGGGGGATTAAACTTGCTCTTGCAACGCTTGCCAAAAATCAGTATTGTTCGGGGAAAACAGCAACTGCCTTTACAAGACTATGCAAAATATTCTGCGGTACTGCCGAATCGTCCCCGCCGTTCTCGCCTTTTGGGTCGGGACAGCACTCTGGACAGACAGCGGGAACGCACAGCCGCCCGCCCATTCTGCGAACCAAAATAAGCCGTCTCAAGACACTAACACCGTCATTGGTGTCCGCCTCACCGGAAACGTACAGGTTTCAACAAAAGACATAATCAAAATCATCAAGACCCGGCAGGGAAGACCTTTCAGCGAAACGGTACTCGAAGAGGACAAACGCGCTTTAATGCAGAAAACGTGGTTTATCGATGTCAAAACGACAGTCGAAAAAACGCCGGAAGGATTTATTGTAACATTTCAATTTATCGAACGTCCGCTGCTCCATTACACGAAAATGGTCGGCAATCAGGCACATACAAGACAACAGTTACTCGAAGAAGCCAATATTCAGACAGGCGATGCCCAAGACCCGATAGCCGTACATCAGGCTGCCGAACGGATGCAGCAGTTCTATCACCAGAGCGGCTACAATAAAATACATATTGATATTTTAAGCGGCGATGCTCTCGGCGACCGCGGTGCCGTATTTCTCATTGATGAAGGACCGAAACAGCGTATCCTGTCCACTGACTTTGAAGGCAACCGTATTACGACTGCCGGACGGCTGAAAACCATTGTTAAATCGAAGCCGGGCTGGTTTCTTTGGGTGAACAGCGAGTTCAGCCGCAAGCAACTCGATGAAGACGTGGAAGCACTGACTAATTATTACCGCAAACTCGGTTTCTTCTATGCCAAAATTGACCGGACGTTTGAGGAAACCGCTGGTTACACCGGTTGGGGACAAAGCCGGAATTGGGTGAAAATCAAATTCATCGTTGACGAAGGTCCCCGCTGTAAAATTCGAGACATACGTTTCATCGGCAATCACGCCATCGCCAAAGAAGATTTGCTGAAACTGATGAAAGCATCGAGCATCAGGGATAAGTACTTCAATCAGGATATGGTTGAGGGCGATATGCAGAAAATTAAGGAAAAATACGGCGAGCAAGGTTATGTGTTTGCGATGCCGTCGCCGAACCCGCGTGTTGACCAAGATTTCGTTGACATTGTTGTCAACATTAAAGAAGGTCCGCGGTGTTACTTAAATACGCTGGACATTGAAATCGTCGGCAACGACAATGCGGAGTCTTATACAAAATGGCAGCCGATACTCAACCGGACTTCGCTGCGTCCGGGCGACATTCTGTCATCAAAAGATATCAACGCAACGAAACGGCGTCTGGCGGCTGCTCAATTATTTAATACGAATCCGACACAAGGAATCGTGCCGGAATTCATTTTTGACTATCCCAAAGAGGCGATAGCCGATGAAACTGCCGCTGCGGAAAAAGAAGCCGAAGAGGTTTTGAATGCTGAACGTCCGCAAATCAGAGGACAAGAGTCTGGAGGCAATGTACCGTTACACCCTGTACCGCAACATTCTCCGCAGGGCGTACCGCCGAAACCAGAGCAGAAACAAACAGCGGTTCAAAGTATTATCCGCGGTCAAACACCTTACAGCAGCCAAACTTACGGCAGTATCGCTCCTGCACCGATGACCCTGGATTATTTTCCGCCGTCACAAGCCGGCAGCAGTACCGTCAGTAACGGCACTGCCGGTCAATATACCGACGGTGCTGCGCTTTACAATCAGGTAAGCGATGCGTCCTACAAAGTTGCTGCTGCCGACAGCGGAACGGGTACCGCAATAAATGCAACCGGTGCTTCCGCCGCAAGTCCGGCACCACTCTACCTCAGTAATCCGTATTCTTCGATAGATTCGGTATCGAATGTCCGCATTGACCCGAATGCTCCGGCAGGGGGATCGCAGAAAATTTATCCCGCCGACGGAAAAATACGGGTTCAGGAAACCCGGACGGGAAATATGATGATGAGTGTTGCCGTAAGCAGTGATGCTGGTCTGATGGGACGCTTCGTTATCGAAGAGCAGAATTTTGACATTCTCAATTATCCGAAAGGTTTTCGGCTTGTTGATTGGAAAAATGCTTTTCGAGGCAAAGGGCAGCGGATGCGTATTGAAGCCGCTCCGGGTACTGACATACAGCGTTACAGTGTTGGTTGGGAAACTCCGTATTTTTTTGACCTGGATTATTCATTCGGAGTCAACGGATTCTATTATCAGCGGTACTACGATGAATGGCACGAAAACCGGCTCGGCGGTGCCTTTTCCTTCGGCAAACTTTGGACACCGGATTTTTCAACAAAATTATCGCTCGGCGGTCAGGAGGTTGATATCCGCAATCCGTACATAACGGCAATTCAGCCGTATGTCGGCAAACATCCGATGTACACCATTGGTCTGGATGCAACGCATAACACGCGGGACAGTGAATTTATGCCGACAGAAGGACATTTAATTTCAGCCGGAGCCGAACAAGTGCTGGGCGATTATCAATTTTTGCGGGGCAACATTGACTTGCGTAAATATTTTATGTTACGGGAACGTCCCGACCGCAGCGGACGCTGGGTTCTTGGTTTGCGGAGTTCGTTTGCTGTTGCAGAAAAAAAGGCTCCGGTGTACGAGCGGTATTTCGGCGGCGGTTTTACCAGTTTGCGGGGATTTGATTTCCGCGGCGTTTCACCGAGAGACGTTAACGGACAAATCACAGGCGGTTGTATGGAGTTTTATAATTCGGCGGAAATGATTTTCCCGCTGACGGCGGACGATATGGTTCGCGGGTCGCTCTTTGTTGATACGGGAACGGTTGAAAGTTCGCTTTCCCGTTGGCACGACGAGTATCGGGTGGCGGTAGGTTTTGGATTACGGTTGACGATACCGATGATGGGACCGGCACCGATAGCACTGGATTTTGCGTTCCCGATTTCCAAAGCCCCCGGCGATGAACGGCAAGTATTTTCGTTCAATATGGGATTTATGCGGTAATAGACCTGTTCCATAACCAACGGCGTTTACTGTATCTCAAGATGAAAGAAGAAAATGATAATCGCGAAGAAGAAATACCTCCGAGTGACGAGTAAATACGGAGAAAATTCAGAAGCGAAAACTCGCCACTAATCACTCACCACTAGATGAGCGGCGGGCATTAACGGGGAAAGTGTTTTACCAAAACGGTGCAAAATGATGATGTTCTATGCTGGGGTCGCCGAAAAGCCAAATCGCTCCAGCACTAGCGCAATCAAAGCGATTCCAATAATCCAATCGGTAAAAGACATTTTCATTTTACCCCCCCTTTCACATTAAAAAATGGGGCTTGACAAGTTTAGGAGTTAGATATTTACTCTAACTCTATGTATAACAATCATTTATCAAATCGTAAGATTGCATCAATAATTTGTTGCTTTTGCGAGGACTTGACAGCGACG
>JAITOZ010000150.1 GCA_031289675.1 Planctomycetaceae bacterium | reverse complement strand
TTTGCTTCTTCGGCTTTTTTCTCTGCTTCTTTCCACTGTTCTTCTTCGGCTTTGGCGAGTTCGGCATCTTTTCCGTCGAGCGAATTGATTTCGTAAGCAACGCAGAAAGCGGTAATGTATTCTTTGTTTGCCAGCGCACTTTTGAGCAGGCTGTCGAGAGTTTCGCGGTCGCTTTTTCCGATGTCTTGGAGTGCGCTGAATACGGTGGCGAGCGTTTCCGCCGTGATCCGTGCGCCTTGCAGTTCCGCCCGGATTTCGTTTTGATATTTATCGGCGGTTTCTTGGGCAAGCGTGAACGCGCTGGACTTTGCCATTTCGAACGTTCGGCTTGAAACGATCATCGTCAAGGCGATGAAGGAGACTGATACAACGCCCAATACAAGGGCGAAAATCTTCGTACGCAAACTGAAATTGGTGAACATTGGACTGATAGGGGACTGATAGGGGACTGATAGGGGACTGATGTAAAACCGCCCGTCCCTTACCAGCACAACCATTCTACAGTGTTCCGATGCGGCTGTCAAGAGATTTTTTTTGCAGGAGTTTTCAAAACCGGTTTGCCGCTGACGGGACTTTTCCGGTTAGTGATATTATATCGGCAGGCATTTTTTTTATGGCGAGCCTCCTCGTAACTGCCGACTTACACTTTCGCAAGAAAGTCCAATTTTTCTCTGCGACGGATCGCAATGGAAAACCATAGCGGTCTTTCTTTTATTATCGCTATACAAAAAACCCCCTAACTTGTCCGTAAAAAGCGGACTTCTCACCTGCAATGACTTACAAAAAATCCCTTCCCCTGTTACTTTCCCTGCCGTTCCTGCTCGCCGTACAACAAGCGGCTTGGGCAGACGACGTGTACTCAGTTCCTTCGCCTAACGGAGCCGGAACGGTTCTCTCTTTCGGTATTGATGCCGGTGTGATATTAGACCACGGAGATGTCAACGGCGGCGGTGCCTTGATTACCTCGTGGGACGGCAGTGACTTTGTTACAAATGCCCAAACGCCCATGTTAAACGGCGGTGCTACCATCTATAATCTCAGTAATATCAGCATTCTGGACGCTGATACTGTCAGCGCACGGGGAACAGCCGCAATCCTTACCGCAACGTCCGACGGCATCTTCAATCTCAACGGTGACGTTACAATTACCGGTGCATCGTCAAACGCCACTCCGCTGTCCGCCTTTATTTATACGCATCTCAATGCCGTTGCTCCCTTTTCCGGCACAATCAACGCAAGCGGAAGTATCATTACGGTTGATCATCAGGGAACAGGCTCCAGTGTCGCTCCTGCCGATGCTTACGGTATTTTCCTTACTCAAAACGGCGGAGGCGTACTAAGCGGTGCCGAATTCAGCGGCAAAGCCGACATCGGCGAAATTAGAGTTACCGCCGAGGACAATGCGACAGGCTGGTTCTCCGGTGCGTTCACCGGCGGACAATTAAAAACGGGCGACGTTACTGTAACATCGAATGGAAACAGTAGTTTTCCTGCCGGTGCAACGGGCTTTGCCTTTGAAGGAGACATCAGCGATGCCGGTGATGCCGGCAGTTTTTTTGAGACAGGTACAATTACGGTAGGATCGCACGACCGTAATGCCATTGGTATTGATGCGAGAGAAGGCGGCGGAATTACTCTGAACAACGCTGCCAATAATATAGGCGAAATCAACGCGACTGTTCTGAGTAAAACTGCGCCGACAGGCACTCACGCCGTCGGCATCCGCACAGAGGGTACGAGTACATTCACCGTAAAAAATGACATTACTGCCGAAAATATGGCAACAGATACAAGCGATAATGCGTACGGCATCCTCCTTGGAGGAAACAATCACGATATTACGGTGAACAATGACGTAGCCATTCAAGCCGCTGCTGCCGGCGGAAACGCTGCCAGTATCCGTATGGACGGAACCGGCGGACAGGTAACTATCGCCGAAAAAAACGTCGGCGGTACATTTACAAACGGCGGTGCCGCTTTTGTTCTTCAAGGTGTAGAGTCCGTCAATTTCAATAGTAACACCAACCTTACCGGCGGTTCGTTCGACTCGCAGAACTATACCGTTGCAAATAATAAGGAAGTCAGATTAGGCAACTCGGATATTACTACCACCGGCAACGATGTGAACATTGCCGTCAACGGGGATGCAGGTCTTTTTCAAACGACCGGACAGATGGATGTTGATGGTATTGTTACCAAGACCGGCACGGGAACGCTTGATTTATCCGTATCGACCGGCGGTCCGCATACAGCCGGTGCCTATGACATTCAAGCCGGTACGTTAAAGTCGGGAATCAACCAGAACGGTCAGGACACAGAAAGTACTGTATTTGCCGACAACACAAAAAGCAGTGGTGATGGAACATTCACATTCGGAAATAATGCAAAATGGAATGTTGTGGTCGGCAACGGCGTTGTGCCGGGCAGTACCTTTGTTGTCGGAAACGGAAGTAATAACGGTTTGTTCGATACGGCATCTGCCCAAGCGGCTTTGGATCGCGGGGACCGTCTCGTTAAGTTTGCGGTTGCTGCCGACGGAACAATCACGCTGACCGGCGTTCTCCCAACGGCAAATGTTTCCGATATTTTCGCTTCGACTGCTTACTTGCACAAGCGGAACACGATTTTCGGCGGGGTGAATAGCCACATTGATGCCTACTTCACTTATAATCCCGTTTTTGAATTCGGCGGTATAAACCGGAGCAGCGATACTATGCTCGGTCAAAGTGCCGATGCCGTTGTACCGCTCGAAGTTCAGGGAATCGGGATGCGGTCGCTTTGGGCAAATTACGTCAATCGGAACGGCGGAGTTCAGTCTTCTTACGGTAATTATTCCGGCAGCACAATCAAGTCGAGCAGCGACGGAGTGCAGGCGGGATTCGATTTTGCGACCGGTCGCGGTTATGTGTTCGGTATGATATTCGGTTACGAAGACATCGACAGCCGTGTCCGGCAGGATTATGCACGGGGCGATGATTATTACTTCGGTCTTTACGCTGCCAAACAATTTTTCAACGGCTTCGATGTTCGCGGTTCGGTCGGTTACGGACATCAAAAGTATGATATTTCCCGATTTGACGGTAATGACCGGTTCCGATTCGATACGAAAGGGGACACGCTGGAAGCGAACCTCGAATTGGGTCGGCGTTTTTATCGGGGCGTGAATTTTTCGTTCCGTCCGTTTGTCGGTTTTGATTTTCTCAACAACAACGTCAACGGCGCGAATGAAGGAGCGGCAGGTTTCCGATACGGTAAAGCCGAGTTCCAGCAGGGTTTTGTCCGAGTCGGCAGTGATGTGCAATGGATGTACGGACGCTTCAATGCCAACGGCTTGTTCGCTTTTTCGCAGCAGTTGTTAGATGATTCCGCTTCTGCCTCGATTAGTCAGGGAGCGTTAACCTCAACGCTTCGGGCTAACAAGTACGGCAATTCGGTTTTCACTTTCGGTATCGGCGGCAGTTACGCACTTAATCAAACGCAGTCGTGGACGCTGTTCGTCAATTATAATGCTGATGTGTTTGCTGACGGTTACGGCGAGGCGAGCCACACGGTCAGTGCCGGAACGCAGTGGAAGTTCTAACAATTCCGGCGTAAAAAATGCAGCGAAGCGCAGCCAAAATCGGCTGCGCTTAATATACCGGCGGGAAGCAGGGAACGGGAAACGCACAAGCGAAAGGCAAACTCTGTCGGTTCGGACTCTCCTTTTGCGAATACTCCCTGCCTCCCGCTAGCCCTATTGACAGGCATTGTTTCATTTGCTAGAATGACACCGTTGCCAACCATTTCCGAAAGGAGAATATCAAATGCACATACCTGATGCAATGCTTCAAGGGGCAGTTTGTCCCGTTACCGCCGCCGTTACCGCACTCGGTCTTTCCGCAACTGCTTACGCTGCGTGGAAAGCCGAAAAAAAACCGTCGGCACTGTCGTTTGCCGCCGTCAGCGCACTGGTCTTTGCCGGTCAGATGCTGAACTTTCCCGTTCAATTCGGTACATCGGGACATATCCTCGGTGCAACGCTTGCCGTTGCACTGCTCGGTTCATCGTTCGGTGTCCTGTCAATGTCTCTCGCCGTGTTAATGCAGTGCCTCGTCTTTGCTGACGGCGGTGTCAGCGTTCTCGGTGCTAACCTGCTCAATATGGCATTGCTTGCCGCTCTGCCCGCAATTGTTGTCCGTGAATTCCTGTTGAAAGACGGTGCCGCTAAAAATAATGCGGCTGTTACCGTCAAGGCATCGTTTTACGGTACTGCCGCCCTTGTCAGCGTACTGCTCGCCGCTGCCGCTTGCAGCGTTGAATTATCTGCCGCCGGTGCCGTTGCGTTCGATAAAGTGCTGCCGTCAATGCTCTTCGTTCATTTGCTCATTGGACTTTGTGAAGGTGTTATTACCTTCGTTCTCTATCCGCTGTTAGCAGCGCAAATGCAGACAGCGGACAACAAACGTGGTTGGCTCGTTCCGTTGGGAACGGCAGTGATTGCGGCGTTTGTTTTAAGTCCGTTTGCCAGTCAGTCGCCGGATGGTTTAGAATACATTGCCAGTGTTTTCGGCTTTTTGCACACATCGGCTCCGCTTTTTTCCGTACCGTTTGCGGATTACTCGGTTCCGGGGGTACCGGCGGAGAATCTCTCAACAGCCCTAGCAGGGTTATTTGGTGTTGTCCTGATGTTTGTTTCGGGCTACGGGTTGCGCCGGCTCTTTCAGTAGTTTTTGCACAAAGAGACGGAGATTTTAACCTCCGCCTCTTTGTGTTGTCCTGCCCTCTTTAATTTTACCGGTTATATGGTAGAATGGCAGTCTGAAGTGCTGTGCCGCAAGCAAGTTGTCCGCATAATTTTCCGGTGTTATTCTGTTAGTTGTCCGTCTAGGGGGTCCGTTTGTCCGTCCGAGTCTACGCATTAGCGAAACAATTAAATATCGACAGTAAGGTTATACTTGATGTCATTAAGTCTGCCGGCATTGAGGGAAAAGGAACGTCTTTGTCGAGCCTTTTGCCGGAAGAAGTCCGTCTCGTCAAAGCGAAGATGGACATTCAGAAACCGGTGAAAAAAGAAAACGAGGCGGTTTTTGTCCGTCCGCAGCCTTTGTCAGAGAGCAGAGTCCGCAATCTTGATGCGAAGTCGCTTATCGGCAAAAAAACGGAGGATGCCGGTAAAATTCCTCCTCTTGACCCGGTTGCCGAACCTGTCAAAGAACAGCCGAAAGTCCTGCCGCAATCAGCACCGGAAAAACCTGACGGGTCTGAAAATGCCGAATCAAAGTTTGTTAAACCGGTTGTTGTAAAAAAACCGGCGGGACCTGTTAAGGTCTTACCGCCGCCGAAAAAAGAAAAGCCGCCGGAACCCAAAAAAGAAGACTCTGTTCCTGCGGAAGAACCGAAGCAGAAATATGCGTTGCCTCCTGCACTCGGCAAAATGGATTTGCCTGCCGGAACACGGGGCGGCTGGGCCGGTAAAAGAGACCAGGTAAGGCGGAAGCAGGAACAGCCAAAGAAAGACGATATACCGCATAAGCCGCAGCGTTCATCTGTACCGCCGCAGCCGCTTACAACCGGTTATTCGCAGCAGGGTTATGCTGCCGATGTGCGCCGGCAAGACCACGTTGGTCCGATGCGGCGGATTGCCGAGAGGGTGGCCAATCGGGACAATGATAACAAGCGGGAAGGTGAACGGCAGCGGGCGGCCCCCGGCGGTTTCCTGTTAGCCTCTGCACCGCAGCATACGCAACTCAAACAGCGGAAGATGAGCGAACCGGTACCGATGAAGCCGGATGCGAAGTTGCCTGTCGAACTTTTGAAGTCGAACAATTCTGCCGAACTTGTCAAGGCGCATATCCGTAATCACGCGGAAAAACAAAAACGCAAGGAAATTGAACGTAAAAGTCTTGAAGGTAAGGGCAGAAGCAAGATAAAACCCATCGGACGGGTCGATTCGGATGTCAATGCAGTCTTTGAGGCGAATAAGAAAAAACGTTTCAAAGCCAACCGCAGGGGACGAAACGAAAACGAAGACGGCGAGATAATATCGCCCCGCAGTTTGCAGCGGAAACGCAACCGCGGCAGGTCGCTTGTTAATACGGCAGCACCAAGAAAGTCAGATATCGTGATTCAATTACCGTGTAGTGTGAAGCAGTTTGCCGAAACGACTGGTCTTTCGTTGACGATGGTGTTACGAAAGTTGCTCGAAATAGGAACGTTGGCGAACGTCAATTCGCAACTCAATCAAGAGTCGGCAGAGTTGCTGACAACTTCTTTCGACTTGCCGGCAACAGTCCGCAGCGAATTTACGCTCGAAGACCAGCTGGTTGCGGCGGTAGAGGAAGAAACCGATTTGCCAGAAACGTTGAAGTCCCGCCCGCCGGTCGTTACGGTTCTCGGACACGTTGACCACGGAAAAACAACGCTGCTTGATTATATTCTGCACCTGAATGTCGTCAGCGGCGAAAAAGGCGGTATCACGCAGCATATCCGTGCTTACCGCGTCAAGATGGACAACGGTTTGGACATTACGTTTGTCGATACGCCCGGTCACGAAGCCTTTACGGAAATGCGGGCAAGAGGAGCGAATTGTACGGACATCGTTATTCTTGTTGTTGCTGCCGATGACGGCGTGATGCCGCAAACCGAAGAGGCAATTTCACACGCCAAAGCCGCCGGTGTGCCGATTGTTGTGGCTCTCAATAAAATGGATTTGCCCGGCATCAACGAAGACCGGATTATTCAGGAACTGGCGCAGCACGATCTAATGCCGAGCGAATGGGGCGGCGATACCGAAGTGATTCGGTGCAGTGCATTGACCGGTATGGGCGTGGACAAACTGCTCGAAACCGTCCAACTGATTGCCGAAATGAATGAATTGAAGGCGAACCCCGACCGTAAAGCCGCCGGTATGACCCTCGAAGCGGAATTGCAAGCCGGTCAGGGAGTTGTCGCCAAGGTGTTGGTTCAGAACGGTACGCTGTGTATCGGCGATGTTGTTCTTTGCGGAACAGCATACGGTAAGGTCCGGGCAATGTATGATACATTGGACACCAACAAGATAATCGAGTCGGCAGCACCGAGTACGCCGGTCAATCTGATTGGACTCGATGCCGCCCCGCAGGCAGGCAGCCGGTTCGTCGTACTTGATGATATTTCCGATGCTCGGCGGATTGCCGAAGAGCGGCACAGAGAGGAACACAATAACGAATTGGCAGACGGACATTCGCACGTCACACTGGAAAATCTTTTCCAGCGGATAACGCAGACGCAAACGGTGCAGATGTTGAATGTGATTATTCGGGCAGATGTCCGCGGGTCGATTGAGGCGATACGCAAAGAACTTGGTAAATTGGAGCATCCCGAAGTTAAAATCAAGATACTGCAAGCATCGGTCGGCGGAATTACAGAGGGCGATGTGCAGTTAGCGGCGGCTTCCGATGCGATTGTCGTCGGCTTTAATGTCGTGCCGGACGAAAATGCCCGTGTTTTAGCAGATAAGAAAAAAGTTCAGATACGGCGGTATGAAATTATTTATAACCTGACTGACGATATTAAGAAGGCGTTGGAAGGAATGTTGAAGCCGATAGAGCAGGTCAAGGAACTCGGCAGAGTTTTGGTACAGCAGATATTCGTTATCAGCCGGGTAGGAACAATCGCTGGCTGCCGGGTTATATCGGGAACGATTGAGCGGGACAGCAAGATGCGGATTATTCGGGAGAGCCGGATTATCGGCGAATACCCGCTCGATTCCTTAAAACGAGAAAAGGACGATGTAAAGGACATTCGGGAAGGTTACGAATGCGGTATCAAATTGAAGGGCTTCAACGACATTAAAGAAGGCGACGTTCTGGAAGCGTTCAAGATTGAAGAGGTGGCAAGAACGTTCTAATAATAGAGGATTGACAATTTATACTGCTGCCTATTGAGAATTGGTCTTGCATAATTTTAGGCGGGATGTTAGACTATTGCAAGTCAGGGCAAGACGAACAGACTATCCGCTCGTACTTTCTCCGGTACAAAGAATCCGGCGAGTACGGTCTCGTTCAAATGAACTATTCCGGCAAGGAGCCTTTTTTGACGAGGAGAAAACCCGTTTCGCCTCTTGCGTTGATACCGATTATCCTGCCGATAATACCCTCGTGCATTGAATGATGACTTTTAGAACGGCACTTTAATTTCCTGCTTTCCTTCGGTTGCAATCCTTGCATAGCATTTGGCAATTTTCCGTAACCGTTTTGCCGCCCTGACTCCACGGCGTAATATGGTCGCCCTCCATCTTGTCGGCGGCAAACGATTGCTTGCAATGAGGACACACTCCACTCTGCCGCTCGTATGCTTCCCGTTTGTGTTTGTCAGAAAATACCCTAACATTCAAACATCGTTCCGCTCCGGTTAAAACGTATTCATAAATGCCCTTCTTATTCGTCACGTCTTCGTCTTCCATCAATTCGGCAATGCGGCACTCCAATACGGCAGTGTCAAATACCGTCTCCCTGTGCCGGTTATACAATTCACCCCAGTTGATGCCTTGTATTTCTTTGCGGTAATTCGGAAACATCGTCTGTACCCAAACAATAACGGCACAATAGTATTGCCACAACTCTTCGGCATCGGAATCACGCTGATGCCGCCCCATATACTCCTTAATGTTGCCGTCCGATATCCAGTGCAGAGCGGTTTGAAGAAAATCCTGATTGATTGGCGAACCCTTGACGTAATTTTTGCCGTGTCCGAAAGCGGCACAACCGGTCTTGCTGAATTTCAACTTTGCCGCCGAAAGCCAGGAACCGGTATAGACCGAGTTCCGTATCTCTTGTTCGTTCAGCGGCTTGCCGGCGATGTTGACCGTGTGAAACCACTCGAGTTTTTCATCGTCCGTGCCTTCGCAAAAATAAACCGTCAACTCGTAATTGAGAATCGCTTCTTTCTTGTCTTGAAGATTCTGAAAATAGAAGTCATCAATGCTGAACGTTTCGTTGACGTATTGACAAATGGAAATTGTCCGCTGCTGTCCGTCAAGCACTTCGTAATTGTCGCCGTTCTTGACCCAGTACATAACGTTGAGCGGAAAACCCTTCATCACCGTTTTTATCACGGCGTTGCGTTCTTTCTCGCCATAGACAAACTCACGCTGATACGGCGGACGGATATTGAGCCGCCCGCTGTAACCGGCAACGCCCGCTTCCTGATTGTCCGTGTAGCCCGCCGTAAGGTCACGCACCGTTATTTTATGCAGTTCAATTTTCATTGTGTATGGTTTGTTAGCCCTTATTTTACAAGTACCCTTAATAGTATAGGACATCAATCAACTCTACCCTTATTTTCCGGCATTCCCGTTTGATAAAATTTCAAGAATGTCTCCCATTCTTCATCATACGATTGTGTTTTATGGTGTTCCGGTTGATTCAAAATATATTTGCAAACTTTATCAACGTCCTTCTTGGAAACGGAAAATGCGGAACAGGACGATTGCCAATGAAATCGTCCATAACCATTATTTTCATTTTCTGAACCCTTAATAGTAATGCGTTTCCAAACTCTCACCCTTATTCCCTTCATTTATAAATAAGGGGAGACGATGAATGGTGACCTGTGCTATTAAGGGTGCTTGTGAAAATAAGGGGTCGGAACAATAATATTCCTACCGCCGATGACGTATCAAAATACGAAAATAAGGACATTGACCGTCGATTGATAAATCTTTATCATCATCGCCTTTTCTAAACTTGACTATGTCAAACTGTTTCGGATTATGTTTATCGAGAAACGTTATCGGCACGCCCATACAGCCCTCATAATCCGCTGGTATTTCGGCAACTTTCGATACCTCAATCGCATCGTAATTGTCATATTTCGGATACTCTTTCGGTGTGTACGTTTTGTATAACGTTAAAAATTCATTATGTTTTGCAACTTCAAGATTGGTGAACCAGCCGACATTACCAAATTGCTTCATCGTTCCGTCCGGCTGTTTCAATTCCTTTACTCGTGAGTATCCTGACCAAATTTTGTTTTTCATTATCAACTTGAATATATCTTTATAAGCGATTGCGTTATCATTACGGACAATTAGGAACTTTTTATGATATTCATCAAGCGCAGCGACATATTCCCGAAAGAGCGAGAACGGCGGATTGGTAACGACAACATCGGACTGCTGTAATAATGCGAGACACTCCTGTGAGCGAAAATCGCCGTTTTCCCGGAGCGGAGTTATCACACCGTCTTCCTGTAACTTCTCAAAATAGGATTGCGAAGCGAAATCGAAGACCCGTTTATGTTTGGTAATTTCATCGGCAAGTTTTTGAGTGCCGACAACCATTTTATAACTTGTCCCTTCGGCAACGTAGTGAGTCGTTATCAATTTTTTGATGCCGTAGGTTTTGAACTTGGCGCAGAAGTGCCAGAAAAAGTTGCTCTCGGCAGGGTCATCGCAGTTACAGAAAATGACTTTCCCTTTCAGTTGAGCGGCATAATGACTGACTTCCTTCTCAATGTCGGATAATTGAGTATAGAATTCGTCATTTTTTGCACTCTTTGCGGAATGCAGTGATGAATTGCTGCTGCGTTTTGCCATTGGAAGGTGTCTGTATGTTCAGAGCGAACCGGACGAGAAATCCGGGAGAAAGACACTTTCAGAAACGATGCGGGATTTATTCGATTTATCCGGCGCAAAAAGAAAGGGCATTGGTCTCCCATTGCCGACACCCGGTATCCTTGCAAGAACCGTTACCAACACAACGTGAGCCAACGCCCGCACACGGCGGACGTAAGTTCATCGTAGTTGGTAACAGTCAAGCAGCGCACACTCTCTCTCCGTTATTAGCCGCTTATCTTGATAAGCGTTGAAAGCAGGAAAGAAAAAATGCTAGTCCTAAAATAATCTTGCAAGGATTTTGGTGTCGGACTAATGACTTTTCGTCTATGATTTTATATCAATTATTCGGTCGTCTCCTGAATGGGTGAAAAACGGAATTTCGTTGAGTGTATCCGATGTGGGGGGCAATCGCAAGAGAGGGAATGTTGAAGAACTCATTCAATTCCGGCAACGATGCCGGAACGTATCAGCAAAACCTGCTGCAAAAACTATTTCAAGTACAGCGAATACTGACAAGACGATTAACAGAAACGGGCTACTACCCCTCATCAATTCTTACAATATGGATAGATATGTTTTAGTTTTATTCTTGCGTTTTCTGTTTTGAATTGCTAATCCATTGCTTCGCCAGAGATATTCCTAGCATCCTGCCACGCACTTACTTCTTTGCGGTACTCTTCAACTTTGCCAATTCGCCGATTCAAACATTTCTCCTAAAATTATGCAAGACCAATTTTCAATAGACAGCAGTATATAACCGTTATTATGAAAAGTTTGAAGATTTTTGTTCGGCAATAGACAAATGCGTATCGGAAACGCCTACGCGATATCCGGATAAAATGAAATCCTTAATGACGCTGAATTTCACCTGTTTAAATTATCAATTCCTGAAAGCGTAAAGTATATATGATAGAATACTCCATCAATCTACTACTCCAAAAACTAAATAAAACTAGGGGCTTGACAAGTTTAGGAGTTAGATATTTACTCTAACTCTATGTATAACAATCATTTATCAAATCGTAAGATTGCATCAATAATTTGTTGCTTTTGCGAGGACTTGACAGCGACG
>JAITOZ010000128.1 GCA_031289675.1 Planctomycetaceae bacterium | reverse complement strand
GCAAAATTGACCTCACGTAAGTGTAAGAGAGAGAGAGAGAACAATCCCGTAGAATAGGGTTCACTCTTGTCGAACTTCTTGTCGTCATTGCCATCATCGGCATATTGATTGCCCTCTTGTTACCAGCCGTGCAAGCCGCACGCGAAGCAGCAAGAAGAATGCAATGCACGAACCATCTCAAACAAATGGGTTTGGGACTCCACCTAATGGACGATACAATGCACCGTCTGCCGCTCTGCCGCGAACCCTATACCGGACGCAGAATGGAATGGGGCGGTCACTGGCATTTGCTCCCCTATATGGAACAAAGCGCAGCGTATGAGCGTTTCACGGCAAGAATTGCACTGTATCCGACCGCTTACTCTTGGAGCAACGAATGGAAAACAACCGGTGTCGGCAATGTTGCAAGCGGCGCAATGACCATTGAAGAAGACCCGCGAACCATTCCCGTAATGTACTTTGTCTGTCCTTCCGACAAATGTACAAACTTCACCGGCGATAACAACTGGGTCGGCGGCGATAACGGGCTTGCCGCCACGAATTATATGTTCTGTGCTGCGGACTGGTGCGTCGGCAACAATATGTGGGGCGGCGGCTGGGAAAGTGCCTACAACGCTTTGGGCAACGTTAAAAAAAACCGCGTTGCGTTCAGAATCTGGGGAACCGGCAATAACGATACGTTGGTGAGTGCCGTCAGCGGAGACGAAAATGAAATGCTCGGCGTTGCCGGTACACTCGGTATCATAACAGACGGTCTTTCAAACACGATTGCCCTGGCGGAAACCGGCAGATCTATAGGTCCGAACCACAAACTCGCTGGTCAACCGGTAGGTTTTGACGTATCTCTCGGCGAATACTGGGACTGTACGACCGATGTCAAAGGCGGTATCCTCGCAAGCGGTGCGGTAGATAATTACAGTATCTATACCAATGCCGCCAAGCGGCAGGCATTGCTGAACTACGCACAGAACGGCAAACTGATTGACTGGCATCAGTGCCGGAGTATGCGCGGCTGTATGAGTTACGGCGTTTTCGCTTGTGTAACGTTTCATACCGTGATGCCGCCGAATTCGCCGAATCTGGCTGCGCAAGTACTACTCGCCAATCAGGCAAACGACGGCGGAATCTACGCTGCACAAAGTTATCACACCGGCGGTGTGAACTGTGCGTTTTTTGACGGCAGTGTCCATTTCGTTCCGGACGCTGTCAACTGTGTAAGCAGTACGATAACGGCAAACGGTCCTGCGTGTCCAGACCCGACCGCCGCTGACGCTCAAAGCCAGTTCTCGAAAGAAAGCGAATTCGGTGTTTGGGGCGCATTAGGAACACCGGCTTGCGGAGAAACAGTTGCACTGCCGTAATTATAATTAGCGGCGAGTGGTTAGTGGCGAGTGGCGAATGACTAGCCACTTGTCACTAACCACTAACCACCTTAACTACAATACTTATGAAACATTTAATCACCCTTACACTCCTTATTGTTACACTAATGCTTTCCGGCTGCGGTGAAAGACTGCCGGACGGAATGCCGAAACCGTATCCGGTAACGATACACGTTATTCAGGACGGCAAGGCGATGCAGGGTGCATCGGTGACGCTGATACCGCAGGGCGAGTCAATAAGTGGACGGAATAAATGGACGGCGGGTGCGTTGACCGATTCGAGCGGGAATGCGGTCATCAAGGTACTGGCACGATACGCCGGTGCTGTGCCGGGTAATTACAAAGTCGCTGTTGAAAAACTCATCACCGAACGCGCCGGTCAGCCGCCGGCAGACCGGTCTTCAAAGGAGTATTCTGATTGGCTTAATAATCCGCGGGTTTGGAACGCGGTTGACGAAAAGTACAGCATCGTCAACACGCAGGAAATGCTGGAGGTTGTTGCGGGCAAAAACGCCAAAACGCTCGATGTCGGCACTTTTGCGGCGTATAAGGAGGAGTAAAAAACAAAAGAGCGGGCTATTTCAGCAATTCATTTTCCTATCGAAAACGGATTGCTGAAATAGTCAGTCCTTACAAACTCCAAACCGCTGCACTGCGGCAGCAGTAAAGCGTCCTGCATCACATCGGTATCCAAATTTTGTCTGCACGAACCAGTTCAATGCTTCGGTTAAAGTGAATTTCATCGGCTGATTTCGTAAAGAAGAAAATACCTTTGTAATTAGTCAGGTATTGGTAATTTGTGCTAAACCAACCGCCTGTTGCGTGAACGACGAGAGGAACATCCTCTACCCTGTCAAGGATTGTCCGAAACTCATCAGGTTCCACAACGGCGATAGCACCAATCGCCCGTGTTGCGTTGACCACGCGTTGATGTTGATATTGTTGTGCTGCGGCAGCACCGGTGGATGCACTCGACATAGAAAAAGACCTTTCATTGTCCGCTCCTTTACGGCTGCGGCTCGGATGGATGATTCAAATTGGATTGCAATGCTTACTTGATTCGTTTTACTTTTCCGTTGACTTGCAGTTTGAGTGTTTCGATGCTTTCGAGACCTTCGTTGTCAATGACCTTGACCGCTATGTAATGCTCGCCGGGAAGAAATTCGTGTACCTGTCTGCCGTCAGAATCACGAATCACCGCCGCCTTAAATCCTTTCTCCGCATCGTAACAAAAATCCCAACTGTAAAACTCAATGCCCGCCGCACTCTTGCCCGCCGCTGTCAATTCAATTTCACGAACACCAAAAGCGTTTTTCGATAACTCGCTGATATTTACCGTAATCGTCGGCTTTTTCGCTATCGGCACAATATCCTCGACCGCTATCAATTTGATAATGACGTTTTCTTTTACTTTCAATCGGGCAACTTCTTCAACCGCCCCTTTACCGAAGGAAAAAGCAATGATATAACCCGCCGGTTTCCGTTCAGAAATATTTTTGGCAAACAATTTTTTATCAAAACGTTCAACGGCGGACTTGAAATTATCTATCACATTCCGTCCGATGTTTTCGGAACGCTTGACTTGTATCGGTGTATTATTCTGCAATCTGCCGTCCAATCCTAAATCGCCGCGCTGTTTGACGCTGCTCACCCCGCCGAATTGCTGAATAATCCAACTTTCAAATTCAAAGGCATCCTGATACCGCAGCGTATCGTAATCGTATTTGTGGAGTTGCAGCGTAAACGGTTCGCTCAACAAATCCTGCTGTTTTTGGAGGCGTAATTCTGTAACTTTAACTGCCTGCACCGATTGGTCTATTGCAATCCATTGACGGTCTAACCGGTCGGCAACGGCAATAGTCGTTCCGCCGCCGGCGAACGGGTCAAGCACCAAATC
>JAITOZ010000301.1 GCA_031289675.1 Planctomycetaceae bacterium | reverse complement strand
GAAGGACGGGACTTGGGTCTGTATGCTGACAACAGCCCCAGGCGGCGAAAGCAGTGTCGGACAGCACGTTGTTGCAACGACAAGTAAAGACCAAGGGAAAACTTGGACACCTCCCGTTGATATTGAACCGAGTACAGGACCGCACGCCTCTTGGGTTGTTCCCTTGCTGACACCTTATGATCGTCTCTATGCTTTCTATGATTATAACGGCGATAATACATCTTTCGGCAAAGGGAAAAATTTTGATTCGCAGCACGGCTGGTTCGTTTTTAAGTATTCTGATGACGGCGGTAAAACATGGTCTGACCGGCATCGGATTCCAATGCGTGAAACCGCCGGCGACAGAACAACCATCGGCGGTAAAACGTCTCAAATGTTTTGGAGTGTCAGCAAACCGCGAGTCGTAAAGGATAATGTCTATATCTCTTTTTCCAAACACACCGAACATTGGATGAATTTCGGAGACGGCTGGGTTTTTCATAGCAATAATGTTCTGAACGAAAAAGAACCGGAAAAAATTCGATGGGAACTGCTGCCCGAAGGCGATTACGGGATTCGAAACCCGGAATTCGGTTCCGTGCTGGAAGAACATATCCTTCAACCACTCAATGCCGAAAATGTATTTGTCTGCGTTTATCGCACTGGTCAGGGAATGCCCGCAATTTCATACAGTAAAGATGCTTGTAAAAGTTGGATGCTTCCTGAACGAATGCGTTACGCCACAGGAGTATTGATACACACACCGAGGGCTTGTCCGATGTTTTGGAAATGTTCAAACGGCAACTATCTGTTCTGGTTTCACAATAACGCCAGTGAAACATTTCAGAACAGAAATCCGGCGTGGATTTGCGGCGGTGTTGAGCGGGACGGCAGGATATTTTGGTCGCAGCCGGAAATTCTGCTTTACGCCGATTCGCCGTCCGTCCGCATGAGTTATCCTGATTTAGTCGAAATAAATAATCGCTACTGGGTAAGCGAAACAGATAAAGAGGTTGGACGTGTCCACGAAGTCGATACAGCACTTTTGGAAGGAATGTGGAATACCGTCAATGAGCAACTCGATTCTAAAACAACGAAAATTGTCGAAAAAGGTCTTGTACTGCAAACGTCAGAGCAAAACGCTGCGTTTCCGAAAGAAGCCGCTAATTTGTATTCCAGCCGAGGGCTTTCTCTTGATTTTGTTATTGCCGGAAACGAATGGAAAGAAGGAGACATTTTATTCGATAATCGTGATGAAAACAAAACAGGAATCGTCTTGCGTGCCGGAAAAACCGGAACCATTCGTTTAACAATGCGGGACAAAAACGACCCCAACGGTCAAAGCGAAACGAACTGGACAAGCGATTCAGGCGTTCTTAAAGAACTGAAACATTTTACCGTCATCATTGACTCGGCACCGAAAATCATATCCTTTGTTGTTAACGGTCAATTTTGTGACGGTAAAGGACAGCGAACTTTCGGCTGGGGACGATTTACAAAAATCCCGACTGATTTAAGCGGAAGCGGAACAATCAAACTCGCACCGCAAGTCCAAACACTCCGTATCTATAACCGCTATCTCCGAACCAATGAAGCGGTGTCAAATCACCTTGCTAGCCCGTTTCTTTAATTGCTATTGTCTTACATCAATTAGCCGCAATACTTATAAATGGTTTTCAAGCACTGCGAATACCGATAAGAGAATTAACAGAAACGGGCTAGACCGTAGCCGGTCAGGCATTTTTTGTGAATATATCGCCATCCATCAAACCGCAGCCTATTCAGTAAAAAGGCTGCTGACGTGTTGGCGGGGCAAAATTTCAACCGGCTTCAGTATAAATAGTTTATTATATTAACCAAAAACAATTAGAGAGAATCTTTATGATAGATCACATTAAAAACGTTACGATTTCGTGCATTTTGGGGATGCTGTTTGCCTTTCACACATCGGCAATTTCGGCAAAGGAAGTTTGGCATTTCGGAGAACCAGCCGATCAAACAACGGAGAAGGTCTCTCTCATTGTTCCGATTGAACGGCAAGGCGGAAATCTGTCCGTTCCTGCAAACGAAATCATTAAAGAACGCACCAAAAGTCAAGCCGCATTGAAAAATCCAAGATTAAAATGCAGCGGCGATGTTGAACAATTTGAAATCGCCGGCAAGTCGTGGTCTCTTTCCGGCTGGTTTCATCATACCATTGACGATGGTTCGATGGTCGGCGGAATAGAACTTGTCGGAACACGGCAGCCAACATCACACTTTCACGGCTGGGATATTTGTATGATTGACGGAACAATGCGGTTTCTCTTTTCCCGACCCGACGGAACGGAGATTAAACTCCAAACGAAAAACCGGTTTGATGACGGGAATTGGCACTTTTTTCAATTAAGATGGGACGCTCCAAAAAAGACAGTGGATTTCTACGCCGATGGAAAAGAGGTCGGTTCCGCCAATAACATTGTTCCGATTACCGAATGTCCGAACCGGTTGTTTTCTATCGGAGCCAAAGTTGACGAAAAAGGAAATACTTTGCACGAATGGACGGGAGAAATTGACCATTGGATATTTGAAGCCGATGTAGTTGCCCCGGTTGAATCCGGCGATTTTCCCGTTGCAGATACAACGGTGAAACTTTCAACCATTGCGGATACATCAAACATTCATACGGTTTTACTTTCCGGTCAAACGGCAATTTTATGGGACGAACACGATTGTGCTGTCCGAAGTATCCTTTTTTCTGACAAACCGATTACAGAAGAGAACCGCGGTGATGCCCGGCTTCTGGTCGATAACATACTGCATGGTTCGTCCAACGATT
>JAITOZ010000253.1 GCA_031289675.1 Planctomycetaceae bacterium | reverse complement strand
TTTAGAAATTACTCTTTTCTTAGATTCGATAAATTGTTATTCTCTACATAACTTAACCGGAGAATATTATGCTACCTGTTTGAAAATTATCAATTCCTGACCGCGGGAAGTATAGTGGCAAAGTTATGAAGAGTTTGTTCCGCCGGAGAAGCATTGGCAGACGAAGGCGGAAACTTATACCGCGAAGGGGTATAATGCGGAGATACGTCATTACCCGGCAAGATTTCAACGAAAAACAAATGCTGCTCCTGCTCAAAAGCAGAATATATGATCGAGTACTCCATCAATCTGCTAATACAAAAATTAAACAAAACTATAATCATTAGACTTGTTCCACAACCCGCCGGCGTTTACTGTATCTCAAGATGAAAAAAAGGAAATGATAATCGCGAAGCCGCAAAGAAAACGAAGAAGAGGAAAAAAGAACATAAAAGAACTCTGCGGTCTTCGCTCCTTCGCAATTAAAAAACGGTTCCTAAACAAACAGCAGGCAGAGCAGTTGAACGTAAAATGGGTGGAATTGCAGGCGGACGGCGGATACAAACGCTTTGCAGAAGTATTGATACAACAGTGATGGGTATTCCGCATAAAAGATTGGACGGAAACTTGGCATCGGCGTTGGATAAAATACCGGACAAAACGGCTGCAAACGATGACAATCGGGGAACATCGTTTTTTTTGATTTTGAATTCGGCTTCGCCGGTCATTTTGCGGCGGAAAAAATTGCCGACCGTCGTTGACGCAGCGGTTCGGTTGTGCCATAATGGACGGCAATGACTAAACACATCTTTATCACCGGCGGAGTCGTCAGTTCACTCGGAAAAGGTCTCACTGCCGCCTCGCTGGGAATGTTACTCGAAGCACGCGGATTAGCCGTCCGTATGCAAAAACTCGACCCGTATTTGAATATCGACCCGGGAACAATGAGTCCCTACCAACACGGCGAAGTCTATGTCCTTGACGACGGTTCCGAAACTGACCTTGACCTCGGACACTACGAACGTTTCACGAAAAGTCCGCTTTCACACAACAGCAGTTGGACGACCGGAAAAATTTACCGCAACGTTCTCCGCCGTGAGCGGCAGGGAAAATATCTCGGCAAAACCGTTCAGGTGATTCCGCATATCACCAATGAAATTAAGCGGGCGATTAAAAGTCTCCGCTCAAAAGATGCAGACATCGTTATTTCGGAAATCGGCGGTACGGTCGGCGATATTGAAAGTTTACCGTTTCTCGAATCGATACGGCAGTTCGCTCTCGATACCGGCAGAGAAAATTGCCTCTACGTTCATTTAACATTAGTGCCGTATCTGAAGGCATCTGCCGAACTCAAAACGAAGCCGACGCAGCATTCCGTCGGCAGATTACGGGAAATCGGTATTCAGCCGGATATATTGATTTGCCGTACAGAAATGCCGATGAGCGATGCCGAACGGAGTAAAATCGGTTTATTCTGCAACCTTGATATTCGTAACGTTATTGAAGAACCTGATGCCGAATTTTCTATTTACGAAGTCCCGATAATGCTGCATAAACGGGGATTTGACCAGCGGGTCATTGATTTTTTTTGGAATAAAACCGGCGGGCTGCCGATGCAACTGCTTCAGCCGCCCGACTTGACGGATTGGTCTGAAATTCTCGACCGGCTGAAAAATCCGAAGGGCAGCGTCCGAATTGCTGTCGTCGGGAAATATGCCAAACATAAGGACGCTTATAAATCAATTTACGAATCGCTTGACCACGCCGGCATCAAAAATAACGTTAAGATAAAAGTTACAGGAATACCGAGCGATGAACTCGATTTAGCGAAACTCGGCGGGATGGACGGCGTTCTTGTTCCCGGCGGTTTCGGCGACCGCGGCATTGAGGGAAAAATCGAGACGGTGCGTTATGTGCGGGAAAACAAGATACCGTTTTTCGGTATTTGTTTGGGAATGCAATGTGCGGTGATTGAGTTTGCGAGAAACGTTTGCGGACTCGACAGCGCACATTCAATGGAATTTACACCGGCAACACCGTATCCGGTCATTACGCTGATGGACGAACAGCGGAATATTACGGATAAAGGCGGCACGATGCGGCTCGGCTCGCAGCCGGCTGTCTTGACCGCGGACAGTACCGCTTGTCATTGTTACGGAAAATCGGAAATTACGGAGCGGCACCGGCACCGTTTTGAATTGAACAACGAGTACAGAGAAATGTTACAAAAATCCGGTCTGCACATTGCCGCTGCAAGTCCGGACGGCAAGTTGGTTGAAATCGTGGAAATACCGGAGCATCCGTGGTTTGTCGGAGTCCAGTTTCATCCCGAATTCAAATCGCAGCCGACAAATCCGCATCCGTTGTTCGATGGTTTTATCGCCGCCGCTGTGAAACACCGAAAATAAAGTATATTTAGAAGTGCAAACGTTACAATAATTTTCAGAATACAATCGAATGAACATCAGTCTTTCCGAGTATTGCCTTGACGTGGCAGAACGTGCCAAAGCGGCTTCGCTTTTAATGCCGGCCGTAAGCGGTGCGCAGAAAAATACTTTTCTGATAAACACTGCCGAACTCATCGAATCCCAAAAAGACTTTATTCTTTCCGAAAATCAAAAGGATTTGGATGCCGCCGCTTCCTTCGGATTACCCCCTGCGGAAACCGACCGGCTTCTGCTCAACAAAAAACGTATCGGCGAAATGATAATCGCCCTGCACGAAATTGCCGCCTTTCCAAACCCTGTCGGCAGTATTATCGAGTCATCCGTGCGTCCGAACGGAATTGAAGTACAAAAAGTCCGTGTCCCGCTCGGTGTCGTTTTTTTTATTTATGAAGCCCGTCCGAATGTTACGCCGGATGCTGCTGCTATCTGTATCAAGAGCGGCAATGCCGTTATTTTGCGGGGCGGTAAAGAAGCGTTGCACAGTAACGCTGCACTGGCGGATATTTTATCGCAAGCCGCTCAAAAAGCGGGGTTGCCGAAAGATGCCCTGCAACTGGTACGGACAACTGACCGCGATGCTGTCGGCGCGTTTTTGAAAATGTCCGATAAAATTACTGTAACAATCCCCCGCGGCGGCGAAAGTTTGATACGCCGTGTTGCTGCCGAGGCAGCGATGCCGGTCATTAAACATTTTGCCGGTAACTGTCACGTTTATGTTGACCGGTTTGCCGATGCGGATATTGCGGAAAAAGTTCTCGTCAACTCAAAGTGTCAACGGATGGGCGTTTGCAATGCGGCGGAATCGCTGGTCATTCACCGTGCCGCTGCTCCGTCGCTGCTGCCCCGCCTGGCAAAAGCATTGTTTTCTAAAGGCATTGAGCTGCGGGGCTGTAAAGAAAGTTGCAAAATCGTTACGGAAATGATACCGGCGGCGGAAGAGGATTTCAAAAAGGAGTATCACGGTCCGGTGATGTCGGTCAAGATTGCCGAGTCGTTTGATGAAGCCGTTGAACATATTAACCGTTACAGCGACGGACACACGGAAGCGGTGATTACGGCAGATTTGAATGTTGCGAGAGAATTCACGAACCGCATTGACAGCAGTGCGGTGATGGTCAATACCAGCACACGTTTTAATGACGGCGGACAATTCGGACTCGGTGCGGAAATCGGCATCAGTACGGACAAGTTTCACGCCCGCGGTCCCTGCGGCATTAAGGAACTAACAACGTACAAATACGTTGTCTATGGCAACGGGCAAGTGCGGGAATGAATCATAGCCAGCAGGTTGGTTTATCGTGTCCGGTGCATCATTGAGAGGCGCAGGGCTTTCTGCGTTTCGGCTTTTTTCATTACGGCGCGTTTGTCAAATTCTTGTTTGCCCTTGCATAGACCGAGCAGGACTTTCGCTTTTCCCTCTTTGAAATACATCCGCAGCGGAACAAGCGTCAAGCCTTTTTCCATCGCCCGCATCGCAAAGCGTTGGATTTCATTACGGTGCATCAACAGTTTCCTGTCCCGCTTCGGCTTATGATTGAACCGGTTTGCCTCTACATATTCGGGAACGTCGCAGTTGATTAAAAAGACTTCACCGTTTTTGACTTTACCAAAGGCATCGCCGATAGTTGCCGTACCGTTCCGCAAACTTTTTACTTCACTGCCGACAAGAACAATACCGCACTCCAACGAGTCGAGGACGGTATATTCGTGCTTTGCCTTGCGGTTTTCCGCAATAATCCGCTCATTGTTCTTTGCCGGATCCTGTTTTTTTTTCTTGCCCATAAATTTTTGTAACACCGCTGTCACACGTTGGCATCTGCCGAAAATATATGTTATTGGATAATTTGTATGATGCAGAGAAAATGATTAATCGCTCTCTTCGTTAGTTCAAATTTATTCTTATTTATTTATCCAAACCTCTGTGATTTCGCCTGCATCTTGGTAAACTTTACGTAAATAGTCTTTAGTTTCTTGCAAGTAAAAATCATCGACATTGGGTTTCTTAAAATGTGTCCCAATGCCACCCCCACTGGCTACCATAGAATTATAATTATCTTTCTTGCCCGCGGTAATGATGGGGAAAATTTTCCCTACCAGCGTAAATACATTGTCGGATATCTCCTCCGGAGAAATTTGTTTAAATAATTGGTCAAAAGTTATTGTATCCATAAAATTAGACCGTAGCCGGTCAGGCATTTGGCTATCGCCCTCATTCAAACCGCAGCCTCGTTGGGCTGCTATCGTTTTGGCGGGGCAAAATTTCAACCGGCTTCGGTATAATGGGGCTTGACAAGTTTATGGGTTAGTTTTCCATAAGTTTTTTTATAATTTTGACAAGTTTTTCGTTTCTATGATTGCAACGGAATTCAGTTTCCATTAAGCGTATCACAAACTTATCGGACTTGCAAGCATTGAACTTTGCGGGTCGATGTTTTGCATAACTCCAAAAAGATTCAATTCCGTTGACGTGCGGTTTTCCTCCGGCGAATTCGTTCTCGCAACAGAACACCCGATAATGTTCGTATCTATTGACGATAAGTCCGTCATACGCTTTCCAACCGTCAGTATGTATCATACTTCCTTCAAGAAATCGTCTTTGCTGCTGAAATTCCTATGAAAGCGAAAAAGGTCTTCTTAGAAGATGCATTCATCTCGTACGCCTATTTCTTACAAATGTATCCCACTCGGCGGCAAATGTTGTTGAAGGAGATAGCATTATCAGCAAATTTGCTTCGAGAGTGCGAAGGATGTCCGTTTTTGGACAAATCCGAACCCGAATGTTACGAGCAGCGTCGTACTTTCGGCTGCGAGAACATCGCTCGCTAGTATTAAAAAACGCCTTCCTGCACAGAAGGCGTTTTTTTTTAGAATATACGTAGGTATTCTAATTCGTGAAAGGTTAGTGCAATGAAATTTTCGGGAGTTTTTACTTCGATGACGAAGACGGCTGAAAGTAATTTTTTATCAACATTACTGCCTGGCGCAGCCGGGGGCATTG
>JAITOZ010000249.1 GCA_031289675.1 Planctomycetaceae bacterium | reverse complement strand
ATAGAGAGAAAACATTTATCGTTGCGGACGTGGTGTAGTCGATTGGTGCGGAAAGGAATTCGTTTTTCAAAGTCGGAGCAAATGCACAAAATCTGTGTTGGATTGGTGATAAACTTCTGATTTTTCGGATATAATTGAATCATTCAGTAATTGTAGAACAGCACCCACCGATTGACGGTGTAGTTCTATCCTTTGATTTCGGAAAATGCAATAAGCCCGAACACCGGACTGTATTTTTCGATCAATTTTTCCGTTATCGTTGTATGCGATTGATAAACGGGAATACAAAAACCGTTCATTCGTTTTGTTGCAGCAATGTATGAAAACGGAACAACGGGATTAGGAAAGCGTGCCGCTTTTACATTCCTGTTCGTGTCAAGTTCAACTCCGCCGATTTCGGCGAAATAAAGATAGGGAACACCCGCCAACACACTGGAATAAGCCCGTCCATTCCGCTGCCAAGCATTATTTCCTGCCGGTAAAGCAGAGCAGTATTCCAATGCAAGAAGTATCTGTTCGGTATTGTTAATTATCTCTGTAATGTAGGCATCGGCACTTTCCCGCAACAACATCGTTCTGTGAGAAACATAAGCCCCTTTCCTTGTCGGACGTGTCGGCTATTCCAGAGGAAACACTTTTATTTTGTTAGATTTACGCCGTTTACCCCAATTTTCGCTCACACGAACAAGTCTAATGTTTCATACCTTATTTAGCAGCGTTACCATTGCGTCTTCGATTGATTTTCCCTCTGCAACTGCCGGTAAGTCGTCTCCGTCAATTCTTTTAATCCGCTGCCTGTTGCCGCCGAAATCAACAATACGTTATGCTGTAACTTTGCCGACCGTAATTTTTTTGCAAAATCATTCTGCACACCTTGAGCCTCCGGTAAATCGCCCTTTGTAATTACGACAATTTCCTGCCGGCTGCCTAACTCAGCATCAAAATCCGTCAACTCTTTGCGGACGGTAACATAATTGTCCCAAGGCTGCGTCCCGTCTGCCGGTGCCGGCTCAACTAAATGGACTAACAGTCCCGACCGCTGAATGTGCCGCAAAAAATCGTGTCCTAATCCGATGCCCCGGCTCGCACCCTCAATCAAACCCGGAATGTCCGCCATTAGAAAAGCCCTGTCTAAATCAACGTGAACCAAACCGAGATGCGGATGTTTTGTTGTAAAAGGGTACGCTGCTATTTCCGGTCTCGCTGCCGAAAGAACACTCAAGAGCGTACTTTTGCCTGCATTCGGTTTGCCTACGAGACCGACATCGGCAATCATTTTGAGTTCCAGACGTACTGTTCGGGCTTCACCGGCAGTTCCCGCTTCGGCTTGGCGCGGCGCACGGTTCGTTGAACTCTTGAATCGGACATTCCCTTTACCGCCGCTTCCGCCCCGGCAAACAATGACTTCATCTTTTTCTGCTGCCAAATCTTTGAGAAGAAAACCGTATTTCTTATCGAAAACCATTGTTCCTACAGGAACTTCGAGCACAAGATTATCGGCACCGGCACCGTGCCGCTTTGCCCCGCTGCCGGACTTGCCGCTCTCTGCTTTCCAAAGATGCTGCTGCGTTAAATGAATCAAACTGTTGTAATTTGCCGAAGCGCAAAAAATGACGCTTCCGCCGTTCCCGCCGTCTCCGCCGTCGGGTCCGCCGCGGGGGACATATTTTTCACGCCGGAAACTAACGCAGCCGTCCCCGCCTTTCCCCGCCTCGACTTCAATTTCCAGTTCATCAACAAACATTTTTACGCATCGGAGGGGCTTACATCCCCCTGCTTTTTAACTGCAATCTGCCGCAAAGTTTAGAACCACAAGACGAGTTTTCCGCCGAGCATATCAGGCAGCCGCTTCGCAACAATCTGCTTGATTGCCCTGTCAGGACACCGTGTGCTAAAATGCGAGGCAATCACCAGAGCGTTGCGGAAATTTTCACGCCGCTCAATCACATCATCCAAATGAACGTGTCCGTATCGGCGGAGTTTATCGCCGCGGTGCCGCCTCGCTACAAACGACATTTCCATAATCAATATGTCCGCCTCGAACATTGCCGGATTCACATCAAGCCCCTGAATCGTTGAATCGCCGAGATAAGCAACTCTTGGAAAACGCACTTCGGCGGATACCTCTTGACCGGACATTGCTAACTGCCGGATTTGTTCCTGCGTTAAATGCTGTAACTCCGCTTTGAGACGTTTCCGGCGTTCCCAAACAATATATCCGACACTGCGGATGGAATGAAACGTTTCAACGCTTGTTACAACAAGTTCTCTCGACAATTCGTATTCCTCGCCCGGACGGACACCGACTAATTGGCACGGCAGCCGTCCGCGGTCGAGATGTTTATAAACTTCGAGCAATTTCTCGACAAGATGGACGGACTGGTCTGGGAGAAAAATTGTCGGCGGAGACATCTTCATCATCCTGCGCCGGCAGACGTAAGCCGGTAGCGCAAGCAGATGGTCCATATGGGTATGCGACACAAACCAATTCGGTGTGTTCATAAATTCCCACGGCTGTCCGCCAAAGTCGAAGCCGAGTTTCAGTTGCGGTATCCGCCAATATGTCTGCATCGCCGCACGTGAAAACCCTTCAACGGTCATCCCATTGAAGGAAAGCGTCCGGTAAGGAGGATCGGTATAGTGCTGCGAAACAAAGGATTCGGACATCCGGTAATTCGTTAGTTACAATCATTTGAGCAGGACAAGTATCACCCTCAATCTCATCAATTCCTTGTTCCTTACTACTGACCATTTTATACTATTGAGACAAATTTTGTAGCAACTTTTTCGGCTTTTTCAAAACCACAACGCTTACCGACATATCAGCAACGGCAACTTTTGTTCGACGGCATAGGGCCGGCTGTAACACTGTACCTTGTGATAATCCCAAATCGAAATCGATATTCCGGACTCTTGTACTCAACGCTATTGATACGCTTAAATCCTGCCGATGTTCTTGTGAATTTCGGCATCGCCGGGATTTTTGATAATCAGCACGTCCATTTTCAGCGGTTCGTCAGTCAGTTGATATTCCCGTAAATTCGAGAACATTGCGGTACTCGCTGAGTTCCTGCCGGATTGCCTCAAAGAATACCGGATGTCAAACAATACGTTCCATTATGACCATACTTTATAAAAAACGCAGCAGCACACCGGCTAACGGGTGCGGCTCGGAACTATTCCGGTATTATGTCAATGACGCTGATTTCGGAGGGGCAGCAAAAACGGATGCGCGGAGCCCAGCCGCATTCCATTCCGCTGCCGCGGCTCACAAGCAGCCGTCCGCCGTTAGCATACTGGAAAAAACCGTGCATCATTTCACGCGGGATTTGCTTAACGTGACGGTCGCCAAACCAAGGCGGCAGCGGTCCATAAAACGGAATACCCACCTGTCCGCCGTGTGTATGACCGGCAAGCATTAAATCCGGCGCGGATTCCGCATCCATATATCCCGGCTTTGAATAATTTTCAGGCGGTCCGCTTTTGTAACCGTGTACTGCAAAGTTCGGATAATGTCCCGCCATTATCATAAAGTTTCCCGTATCGGTCAATTTTTGAGGGTCGCCGGCACTTCCCCGCGAGTGTCCCAATCCCAATAAAACAACATCAACTGGTCCCAAATCTTTGTCGCTGCCGAGATTTTCAAGTACCGTCGAACTCATCACGGCTTCAACGCCTGTATCCTTAAATAAATCAGTATCCGGCGCAGTACTGTGCTGAATGTTACCGCCGATGGCGTAAACACCAAGCGGTGCCTCCAATTTATGTTTGATAAACAGTTGCCGAAACGCTTCGGGCAATTTATCCGCGTGCGGTGTGCCGGCATACGTTTGCAGATAATCGCCGCCGAGAATAATCAGGTCGCCTTTGAGTGATTGGATTTTTTTCAGTGTCCGTTCTTCGTACCAGCCGATTCTATCGGTTTGAATGTCGGCAACAAAAACCACCCGCAGCGGTTCTTTTAACTTCGGCGTTTTGATAGTGTAATATTCCGTAACGAGAGCATACGGTTCGAACCAAATGACATCGGCACCGAGAGCAGCGAATAGAACAGCGGCAAGAAAGGAACATATTGCCGCTAAACGCCGCCGGTTCCACAACAACACCGTTCCTGTAACGGCAAGGAACAGCGTACCGTGATAAAAAAAACCTTCGACAACACACTGCCCGACGTTAAAATTATAGACGTGTTTTTGAAATATGTCGGTGAATATCAGCCGCGAAAAAATAACGAAACAGAAAAAAGCAAAACTGCCGCAAATAATGCAGCCGCTCAAGTCCCACAACAGCGACGGTTTCCGTACCTTGACGGTCGGAACAAAAAGCGACTTTTCGTATTCATACGCTGCCGAATGTGTCCGCTCCGAGTTCCGCCGATGGCGTATCCACAGAAAGAGACCGCCCCAAGCGAGGACATCAACGGCTGACAGTATTAGGTGAAAGGGAACTGTATCCATTCTTCAACGGTCTAAATTTTACCTTTGCCCTTCAAAAACGCAATCACTTCATCAGCGAGTGCGGCTGCCGTTTTCTTGCCTCCATCGAGAACAAGTTCCGGCTTTTCCGGTGCTTCATACGGGTCATCAATTCCGGTAAAACCTTTCAATTCTCCGGCGCGGGCTTTTTTGTACAAGCCTTTCGGGTCCCGCTGCTCGCAAATCTCTATCGGCGTGTCAACGAAAATTTCAACGAAATCGCCTTCGGGTAATTGCTGCCGGACACGGTCGCGGTCAATGCGGTACGGACTGATGAAGGCGGTAATCGCAACGAGACCGGCTTCGGTAAATAGTTTGGCGACCGCACCGATGCGGCGGATATTTTCTTCCCTGTCCTGAGCGGAAAAACCGAGACCGAAACGTTTTGCAAATTCCTCACCGTGAATTTCGGCGAGCATTTTAGGGGCAGCATTGAGACCGTGCCGGACATTATCGCCGTCGAGAACGCTGCTATGCTTGCCTGCTTTATACAGGAGATGGTCAACGAGATTAGCAACGGTGCTTTTCCCGCACGCACTCAAACCGGTGAACCAAAGGACGCAGCCCTTGTTGCCGTTGAGTGATTCCCGTTCCTGACGGGAGACGGCGTGTTCGTGCCAATAGACTTCTATGTTGGACACTGTGTTAGGCATAGTTTCTTCTTTCAAGGTTAAATTGTTACAGTGATTCGTAAAGGAATATTCTGCGGACACCCCCCGCTAATGAGCGTCCGTCTGATTATTGTCTGACGGTTTCCAAACGGCATACGTGTTTTTTCCGTTCAGTTTTGCCCGGTAAAGGGCAGCATCACTACAAGCAAAAAGATTTGTTAAATCTGAGGCGTGCTGCGGGAAAAATGCCACACCGAGACTCGTATGGATAGTATAAGGCGTTTCGTTCAACTTGACCGGCTCCGACAGATTAGCGAAAAGACGGTCCATAATTTGTTTCGTTGTTGACGTTTCCATACCGGCAGCACACGGTAAGACCATAACAAACTCATCGCCGCCTGTTCTTGCCGCCGTATCCGTATTCCGTAATCCCATCTGTAATCTTCTGCTGAATTCGGCAAGCAGTTTATCGCCGGCAGCGTGTCCATACGTATCGTTCACGCCCTTAAAATTATCAAGGTCAAGCGTTACCAAAATAAACGGGTCACCCGTCCGGTTTGCCCTCGCAATATACTGCCGCATACGGTCATCAAGCAGATACCGGTTCGGCAAACCGGTTAGGTTGTCGTGCATTGCCAGATGCGTCAAAGAGTGTTCGACCTCTTTTTGTGCCGATATATCGGAAGCAACGGCAATCAGACGGTGGGCTTGCAGCCCCGCATTTGTATCGGTCGTTTTGATACCGCTCTGCAAACGGATACCGGAATGATACTCGGTGTGGTCAATGTCGTTTTGTATATCGTCCGTCTTGCTGCTTACGGGCATTCCCCGCAAACGCAGCCAGACATAATCGTTGTTATGATTCCGTAACCGGAATTCAACCGAAAACGGTGCTAAATTATCAAGGTTTTGAAAAACCTGACGCAGTATATCGGCTTGGTCCTGGTCATCGGGATGCACCAGTAAATCCCAGCGCAAATCCCGCGGCAGGTCGTCCGGCGTATAGTGCATCATTTGCATAAAATTATCGCTGTACCAAGCGGTTTTGCAGAAAACGTCAACATCCCAAATACCGTCCCGGCTGCACTGCACCGCCAAATCCCACCGTTCACGGTTTGCCTGTAAAGTGCTTGTCAGTTTGAGCAACTTATCTTCCCGTTCCTTCAATGTGCCGACCATTTCATTGAAACGCTCGACCATAAAATTAAAAGCGGCGGAGAAATCTCCGAGAAAGTCAACCCGCTGCGAGAAATCGCCTTGAGCAACTTGCTGCACTTGCCAGGTCAGATGTCTCAAATTAGCCTGCAAAGTTTTCAGGCACGAAGCGTACACACCCCGCACGGTAATATTGTCATCCAAATTACCGTGTGCAAAACCATACAGAATATCCCTGATAGCAGCCAAGTCATCGAAGAGTGCCGCCGCCTCATCGGATTCAAACGTATCCGGCCGGTCGGGCATACTGCGGTTCGAAACAATCTGGCGGAGCAGTGATAGGTCGTTATTGTCCAACGCTGTTATATCCGTTTAACGTCAAAGCGGCAGGTTCGGTCTCCGCTGCACCAGCAATCGACTTCCTTTGCCTTAAAGGTCTGACCGGTGTATTTGTAAAAAATACCGGAGATAAAACCCTCGTCATAGTTGCAGACTTCGATTCCGATATCGGGAAGACCGGAACAGTCCAAATCTTCGCCGACCGTCAGCGTGAATTCGCCTTTGTCCGGCTCTGCACGTTCAATGCGGAGTATGCCGATGCCCAGTTCTTTCATCACCCGCTGCAATTCGGCAACGAATTCATTGAGCGGAAGGTCTTTGTGTTCCGTCAGATAATGGTCGAAGAAAAACTTACCGGCAATGTAACCGGCATCGTAAAACAACTGGTTGCAGACTTCCGTACCAAGTTTTTGTTCAGTTACATCCCTAAATGTGTACTGCATCAGGCGGTAAAGCGTCAGATTGACTTTATCGCAGAGATTCGGACGACCTTCATCTATATCGCCGATGATGTCCCAGTTAAATTCGTAATTTCTGTCCATTGCCGACATCCTTTATAGTTCGTGCTACCCTCGCACCTCCCGCCATCATACCAGAGACAAAAAAAAAATCAAGGTACAAATGAGGATATAGTACCGAAAATGTGCCGCGGAAGGAAAAAATAAAAATTTTTCCAATTTTTCAAAAATTCTCTTGAATTGGGGTTGATACTTTGTTAAAATATCCCTACAATGCGGTTATGAAAGGTGAAAGTATGAGTGTACAGTTAGTCGTTGCATCAGGGAGCCGGGCAGGTCAGACGATTCCCGTTACGGTGCCGAAATTCCTCATCGGGCGTGCGGATGATTGCCATTTGAAGCCCCGAAGCGAACTTATCAGCCGGTATCATTGCGCTGTCGTAACAGACGGCGAACGTGTTGTTATCCGTGACCTCGGCAGCAAAAACGGTGTGTTCCTCAATGATAAACGTGCTTCCATAGAGGCGGAAATGAAGCACGGTGATAAAATCACGGTCGGTCCGCTTGAATTTTTCGTTCACATTTCAGTGGAAACGAAGGCGGAGAAGAAATCGAAGGTCGAGTCCGTCAGCGATGCCGTTGCCCGAACAGTCGAAATACAAGGCGGTGCACCGGTTGACCAATTCGATGAAAAAGAGTTAAGTAACTGGCTTATTGCACCGGACGAAAGCGGAGAGAACCTTGAAACACAAACGGTCGATGCTTCGGAATTACTGGCATCTATAACTCAGACTATCAAGAATGAGCCGAAGGAAGATCCCGGAACAAAGGGAACCGGTAAAGTGCCTGCCGAGGGAAGCAGCAAAGATGCCGCCTCGAAACTCATCAAGTCGTTCTTCGGAATGAAATAGCCGGTATGTCCGACTTCGTCTATACAGCCCGAAACGCTGCCGGCAGTGAAATCACCGGCAAGTTGACGGCGAATAACCGGCGTGAGGTTCTTGATTCGCTTCACCGGCTCGGTCTGTTTCCGGTTACGGTAGCGAGTGCGGCGAAAAACGAAATCAAACTGGATTTTTTGCAGCGCAAAGTCAGCGGCACGCTGGTTTCTGCCGCTCTGATACAACTCGCTGACTTACTCGAAAACGGGGTGCCGGTTCTCGGTGCTTTTCAGGTTCTTTCAAAACAAACGGCTCATCCGGTTCTCAAGAACGTTATTGATGATATTTATAAGCGGGTTGCCGAAGGCGAAGCCATTGATAACGCATTTGCCGTCCACCGAAATATATTTGATGATTTGACTATCAGCATTATCCGGGCCGGTGCCGAAGGGGCATTTCTCGAAGACGCTTTGCGGAGGACGGGACGTTTCCTCGAACAACAAGCCGAATTAAAGGGAAAAATTGTCGGGGCATTGATTTATCCGGCTATTTTACTCATTGTCGGTATCGCCGTTGTGCTTGTGATGCTGATATTTTTCGTACCGAAATTTCAGCCTCTTTTTGACCAAATGACTTCGCGCGGACAGCCGCTGCCGCTGCCGACTCAATCGCTGCTTTGGGGACGGGAAATTTTGTTACAATACGGTTTATACATTGCCGGTTTTCTTGCTGCTGCGGCAATTTATTTACGGATGCAACTGGCAACGGCTTGGGGAATCCGTTTTTGTGATAGACTAAAAATACAGTTACCGCTTTTAGGTGAAATCCTTTTGAACGGGGCGGTAGCGAGGCTCTGCCGTGTGCTTGGCACGCTTTTAGAAAACGGCGTTCCTATCTTGCGGTCTCTGGAAATCAGCAGTCAATCAACGGGCAACATATTGCTTGCCGATGCGGTGAAGCGGAGTGCGGAGAGCGTTTCAAGCGGACAGCCGCTTTCGAAGCCGCTCTCGGAGGCGGGCATTGTACCGCATCAGGTGATGGCAATGATTTCCATTGCAGAAGAGTCGAACACGCTGGAAACGGTATTAGTGAATGTTGCCGATTCGATAGAGCGGACATCGGCACGGAAACTTGATACCTTGGTGCGGCTTATTGAACCGCTGATGCTTTTAGTGATGGGCGGGGCAGTATTCTATATCATCTTGTCGCTGATGCTCCCGATATTTAATATGGAAGGCGGTTAACGTTTCAGAGCCGGCATCGCAAAATGCCGGTTCTGAACCTGTCATTGCGTTTTGCGAAATAAATGCAAAACGGAACAGATATATCATTGTTTGCCCGGGGTCAATATCAGCCGGTCATCAGGCAGAAGCCGGATATTGTCTCCAAAACCGGAACGGGATACAAGGACATTCGACCATTGAATCTCCCGTTTGACCGGCTGCCCGCCGTCCGGTGCCGGACGAATATGTTCTATGTGAAAGCCGCTAATCCCCAAGCAGTCTCTCATTCTCGAAACGGTTCCCATCACATCGTCATTTCCAGACCACGGGAGTACCTGAATTTGTTCATTGCCGTTGGGATTATAAAAGACAATGTAATACTTCTTGCTGTTCATCGCCGTAACTTCGACCGTCACTTCGGGGTTTTCCAATTTCTTCGCTAGTTGTTCCTCAATCGCCTTTGTACATTCTGCGACTGTCAGACCGCTGACATAAACACGTCCGTAGGAACCAAGCGTAAGACAGCCGTCCGGTGCGACCCGGCGTTCACCCGCTATTTGTTCCATATCCGTCATACGCACAAGTTTTAGACAAACACGGGGATTCTCGCGTAATTGACTGGGAATCGTGCTGTCTTTGGGGATATTACCTCCTTTCAGATGCTGCTTAACGGCTTCTTCGGCTTCGGGCAGCGTTAAACCTCCAAGTTTGACGCTGCCCAAATCGAAACCGAGTTGTACGATACCGCCCGGCTCTACACTGCTCGGCGACTCTTCCCTGCACCCCCCTATCGCAATATTGATAACATCGAATGTTTTCAACCGATAGGGTACTTTGGGGACAAGGTGATGCGCATCGACCGTGAGGACATCAGGCGATTCAATGCGGTACTCCGTGCGGGGGGAGATTCCCCCTTGCGGCTTCGTCTTGTCCTTGTCTTCCGTCTTCGGGACGGAAGCAGCAAGGGGCGGCTGTTGTTGGGCAGCGAGACGGACATTCAGGATTCCGGCAGCGAGAACTGCCAGCACAGCGAGGGAAACGAACATTCTTTTCATAATAGACTCCTTTGAGTTTGTAAGGTGAAATTGTAATGACTGCACACGATGGGTAAGGGAACCGCCGCCGAAAGCGTAACGATGAACGAAAACGGACGGCGATGTTTCATATAAAGCAAGCATTGACTCAGCAAAACGGAGGGTTCCGCCGGAAAGAGAGCCGAATGCTTCCAAATCACAAAGCGATTCTGACGCTTCGTCTAATTTTTTCAGTGAAAACCAAGCCAGCGGATTAAACCAGTGGACAAAAACCAACATTCGGGCAAGGAATGAACGGCGGATGTCGCCGTTACGAAAATGTGCCAATTCGTGCCGCAGGACGGCTTCCCTCGTTTCCGGTGTGGTTTCATCCCAAAAGGTATGCGGAACAAGCACTGCCGAACCGTGCGGACACCAAACCAGACCGGGACCCAGATGTTCTGTCAAAAGGAGCGGCAATTTTTCAGACGGCATTAAATGACGCTGCCACTCTGCCGCCTGATTTCCCGCAGCGGGAACCGCTTTGCGCAATTTCCAGAGCAGGAGACAATGACACGTCAACTGCCATAGCAGTAAACACAACACACCGCCGAGCCAAATTCCTGTCAAAATTTGTTCCGGCAAAACAGATGACGGTACGGACGGCAGCGATGTTTCATTCACAGACAGCGGGGAAACAATCGCCGGAATAGCTGCAGAGATGTCCGTGTCCGTAACTGTTTCTGCGGCTGCTTTGGGAACGTGTACCGCTGCATATTTTTCTTGCGCAACTTTCTCTTGCACAACGTGAATGGGGACAGGTACACCGGCACCAAAAATGCCGAGCAACAGCACACAAAGCCAGGCAGTACGCTGAATTTTTAGCGACCGGCAGCGGAACAATGCCAGCAGTCCCCAAATCAACAAGGCGGCAGCACTCAAAATAACCGTTTTTGTTATGATGAGAGTGAGAATATCAGCGGTATTTATCATTGTTTCCTCTCTTTTTCGTGGTCGGCAATGATTTTTTTCAGCACTTCGAGTTCTGCCGGTTTCAAATCCCGTTTTTCGGCAAGATGAAGCATCAGCGGCGCAATGCTGCCGCCGCAAAGAATGTCAAAGAGGTCGCTGTACCGTCCGGTAACGCCGGACTGCTGCAATCGGGCTTCGTAGAGAGCGGGATATTGTCCGTTCTTACGGATAATTTCTTTTTCAACGAGCCGATTAAGGCGTGTTTGAACCGTTGGATAACTGATTTGCCGATTCCGGTTGTGAAACTCCTGATGAACCTCAGCGATGGTGAGGGCACCGCAACTCCAAAGGATTTCGAGGAGTTCCAGTTCTCCCGGCGAGAGTTTGATTTTGGCGGCTTTTGTTTGGGCTTTGTCCTGCATTATTTTCCCCTCCATTGACTTTATGACATTATCATAACCTCTGTTTTATGATATTGTCATAAATTGTCAAGAGGGGGGGATGTTCGGGGCAGCGAACGCCCTTTGCGGTCTTTTATGAGACGCTTATCAACAGCAACTCCGGTTTTGACCATCACACTACGGTTTTTGCGGCGGCAGATTGTCAGGACGCTTGCCGTCATTGACATCAAATACCGTTGTCGGCGGAGCAGCAAAAAGATGCGTTGGTAACTGACCGTCCCATTTTTCGACCGCCGTAAGCCAAACTAACGCTTGCGTTGCATATTTGCTCTTCAGATTTAACGATTCCGCCTCTGCCTTGGCTCGTTCCATAATCGACTCCGCCTCTCCCTTTGCCGTTTCAACCTTTTGCTGGGCTTCAAATTTGAAACGTTCCAATTCCTTCTGCGCCTGCAATGCCCGCTGTTCGGCAGTCATCTTGTCTTCGATTGCCTTATTAAACTCCGGCGAAAACTCAAAATTCGTGATATTCACCGCATCAATCACCACGCCGAAAGGCTGTAAGCGGCTGCTAATCGACTCCTTAATTCCCGTCGAAACCAAAGACCGCTCGATTATCAGCGACTCCGCCGTATATTTTGCCGAACCGGCTTTGAACGCCTCTTGAATGGCCGGCTCAATAACGGTAGCGACATAAGCAATGCCGATTTCCCGATAAAGCGTTACTGCACGTGTTTTGTCGATACGGTAATTGACAACAATGCTTGCCTTGACCGTCTGCAAGTCTTTGGAAGCAGCATCAGTTTTGACATCCGCTTTTTGTATCCTCACATCAAGGGACTTGACCATAGTAATGAACGGAATAACAGCGTGAATTCCTTCGCCTAATTCTTGGGGCTGGGCTTCACCGAGTCGAACGACGATACCGACAAAGCCGGGTTCGATGATTCGGATGGAATTACCCAGCACGATGAAGACGAAAATCAAAACCACTGCGGTAACGACTGCGTACGTTCCGGCATTGTTTGTTTGCCTTGCCATTAGAGCCATTAAAATTTCGGGGTAAAAGAGGCAGAAACGAGTGAACTCCCGCTCATTCTAACCTTTTTTATGGAAACAGCCAGCGCAGGTGTACGAGCAAAATGCAAAGGTATCGGTAGAAAATTATCTGCCGCTGACACATATTCCCTCTGTTGAGACTTGGTAAAGAATAGGTGATAATGCGCCGCAACATTCGGCTCTTGTTTCCCCAATGTACGCCAAAGAACGTTTGCAATCCCTGATTTTGGAAGAGCTGCTCAAATTCGGCGGTTTTACTTTGACTTCCGGTAAAAGAATCCGTGAGTTGATAACCGGAGCCAAGCGGACACCGGTCAAAATTACTTCCCGCTAAATACTTACCGCCAAAAACACTGTCCATTTTCAAACCGGACACCGTATATCCTTGACTCCTTTTTTAGACATTTCTGACACCGAATTGTCCCGTATTTTTGCCGAAGAGAATTGGCAGGCGTACCGGACAGCACAAATCCGGCGGCAGATTTTCGCCCGAAAAGAAAACCGGTTCGATGCAATGACCGACTTGCCGAAAGAATTTCGGCAGCAACTCGCCGAACGTTTCAGCAATGTTACCGGCAGCGATGTTACCGGCAGTATATTTACCGGCAAAGAATTACAGCGGCATCAATCCGATGACGGAACGCAAAAACTGCTCCTCGAATGGCTGGACGGCGAACGGACGGAATGTGTTCTTCTGCAAGATGACCGTCATCACCGAACAGGCTGTATCAGCACGCAAATCGGTTGTGCAATGGGCTGCCGGTTCTGCGCCAGCGGAATGGACGGCTTTGTCCGCAATCTGTCGCGAGGCGAAATCCTCGAACAGATATTACGCTTAAACTCGCTGCTGCCGAAAGAGGAGCGGTTAACACATCTCGTTGTGATGGGCATCGGCGAACCGGTACTCAATTTGGATTCGCTGCTGCCGGCATTGGACAGCGCAACAGCAGCAGACGGACTCAATGTGAGCGTCCGGCGGATAACCGTTTCGACAGTCGGTATTCCGGCAGGCATCCGCCGCCTTGCCGATTATGTTACAAAAAATCATAAAGCGTACAAACTTGCCGTATCGCTTCACGCTCCTAATGATGAATTGCGGTCTGAAATCGTTCCGCAAAACCGGCATACGGGCATCGAAACCGTGATGAAGGCTGCCGATGATTATTTTGCTGTAACAGGAAGACGTGTAACATTTGAGTACACGTTAATCGGCGGTGTCAACGACCAGCCGCTGCATATCCGTCAACTTGCCGCTCTGCTGCGTCACCGGAACGCTGTCGTGAACATTATTCCGCTCAATCCTGTGCCGGAATTGCCTTACCGCCCGCCGGCAGGTAAAATGGTACGGCGGTTTGCCGAAGAGTTATCGGCAAACGGTATTCAAGTAAAAATCCGCTTTCGTAAAGGGGATAAAATTTCTGCCGCCTGTGGTCAATTACGGCGAATATGCCGATAACAATCTGCCGATGACAACATTTCCGACAACCCGCCTTCGCCGTCTGCGTTATGAACCGAATATCCGCCGTTTGGTCAGGGAAAACGTCCTTTCGCCTGAAAAACTGATTCTGCCGCTCTTCGTCCGGCACGGTAACAACGTGCGGAATCCTATCCATTCTATGCCGGGAAATTTCCAGTTGTCCGTTGACCAACTCGTCAGGGAAGCCGAAGAAGCCGCCGCTTTGGGTATCGGCGGAATCATCCTTTTCGGGATTCCTGAAACGAAAGATGCAGACGGAAGCACTGCGATGTCTGATGACAGCATCGTTGCTCAAGCAGTACGCTGTATTAAACAAACTGTCGGGACAAAATTGCTCGTGATAACCGATGTCTGTTTTTGCGAATACACCGACCACGGACACTGCGGTGTCATTGGCCGAAACAGGGAAGGAATGTTCGATGTGGACAACGATGCCACGCTCGGCAATCTTGTCAAACAGGCACTCGTTCATTGCCGGGCAGGTGCGGATATGATTGCCCCAAGCGGAATGATGGACGGAATGGTTCAAGCATTACGGACAGGAATGGACACCGCCGGTTTTTCAACTGTTCCGATAATGAGTTATGCGGCAAAATATGCAAGTTCTTTTTATGGACCGTTTCGTGAGGCGGCGGAAAGTACGCCTCAATTCGGCAGCCGGCGTTCGTATCAAATGGACCCGGCGGCAGCGGCGGGACAGGCGGTGCGTGAAGTTGCGCTCGATTTGAAAGAGGGGGCGGATATTATTATAGTGAAACCGGCATTGGTCTATCTCGACATCGTGCGGATGATACACGACAGATTCGAGGGTGTGCCGATTGCAGCGTATAACGTGTCCGGCGAATTTAGTATGGTGAAGGCGGCTGCCGGCAAGGGCTGGATTGACGAAAAAGCGGTTGTATTAGAATCGCTGACGGCAATGACCCGCGCCGGAGCAAGTATTATTTTGACATACTGGGCAAAGGATGTTGTCCGGTGGCTGGGCTAACAGCGGGAGACGGAATAATATCCCTGTAAATGTGGCATCCGTCCGTTACCGCCTGATGAATACACTTCTTGTTGCGTTCCAGTGCCTTTTCAACCAAAACGGTGAACTGCTCGGCAATACCCGGCGAAAGGGCGTGTTCCATATCGCAAGCCAACTTTTGCGCATCATCGGCATCCACGTGAAGTAACTCGTGGAGCAGGCGGAAAAGCGTATCGTGCCGCCGGACAATACCCTGTCCTTCCTGTTCGCCCTTTTCCGTCAATGTAACATCCCGATACGGCTCATAGTTGATGTAGCCCAGCGTTTTGAGGGTATGCAACGCTGTCGTTACCGTGGACTTGTCCATCCCCAACCTCTCGATAATGTGTTTCGAGCGGGCATAGCCCTTTTCCTTGACGATGTGATAAATCGCTTCGAGGTAATCCTCCATCACACCCGTTAAGGCATTTGCTGTCATAATGTTTGCAGGCATTTTCACTCCTTTCTTATTGATAAGTTTTTTATCTATTGTGCGGTATAAACTGGTTTATTTCAAGTAAAAAAATTATTTTGCGGGTGATTTTCTAAAAAACCGCAAATATCCATTGCGTCAATATCAATTTTCCTCTATCCGGAGTTGTTAGAGAGTACCCGTGCTGTGTCTCGCGGAAATACTGCGGTTGCCAAACGCTGATTGTATAACGCAATAATGTCCTGTTGACGCACAACTCCAAGTAATTTTTGCGGTTCCTGCGCTGCTGTTACCGGCAACTCCGTCAACTGTTCCAAAAGACAAAGCCGCATCGCCGTGTACAAGTCCGTCTCCGGCATTACCGACAGCGCATCGGTGCGAGTTAAATCCCAAACCGTCTTGTGGCGGTGTTTGGAATAATGCTGAAATTCGTCCCAAACATCATTGGCGTGAACGATACCCATAAAATTCTGCGATTCATCAAGAACCGGAAACGAGGCTTCCGGCAGCGGTGCAATCTGACGAATTGCATCGGGAATAGACAATCGGCTTGACAGAGTCGAGCCGGTACTCTTGTTTTGACTTCTTAATTCCAGCGCGCTACCGATAGTCAACGTTTGCAGCAATTCAACCGAATAATTGCCGAAATGGGCTTCGCTGTCTATCGGAGCAAGTACCTGTTCCTCGAAAATGGAGATGGATGGCGATTGAATCGCAATATGAATCAGGTTCAAAACGATGAGCGGAATTAAAATGCTGTAATGAAAGCCTGCCGACTCGCAAACAATCACGGCAGCACCGAGCGGTACTTTAGCAACACCGGCATAGAATACCGACATTCCAACGAGAACGCAAGTTGTATAATCCGGCGGCGGAATCGGGATGCCGAAATACGGATACGCTATTTGACAAAGATGTCCCAGCGTTCCGCCGAGCAAACCGCCGATGAAAATAGAAGGGGCAAACAAACCGCCGCTGCCGCCCGATGACACCGTCAAAGCCGTTGCCAGCATCTTCGGTAAAATCAGCAGCCCGATAAACAAGAACGGCAAGTGTCCGTGAATCAGCGGCGGTATCCATTCGTAACCGCCGCCGAGAACTTGCGGAAAAAAAAGGGCAACGCAGCCGAGCAGAAAACCGCCGAGTGCCGGTTTGAAAAATTCCGGTATCCGCATCCGCCGGAAAATACGGTTACGCATCTCCATCACAAGCCGGACAAAAAGCCAACCGGCGGCAGCGATAACCGGTATGAAGAGAAGGAACATCAGCGAGTCCAGCGGACTGTGAATTCCGACAGTCTCCGGCAAATGAATGGCGAAGATTCCGCCGTGAACATACCGGAACACGGCATAGCCGACGACCGAAGCCGAAAGGCACGGCAAAATGGCGGACAGTTCCAAAGCCGTACTGGCATATAACATTTCGACAACAAGGAATGCGCCGCCGGCGGGAATTTGAAAAATAGCCCCGACACCTCCGGCAGCACCGGCAAGAAGCAGCGTCCGGCGGTCAGCAACGCTTAACTGCGCTCCGTAAGAAATCAACGAAGCAAACCACGAGCCGCACAATGCCGCCGGTCCTTCCAAGCCAGCGGAGCCGCCGCTGCCGAGCGTCAGAAAACTCGTGAGTGTTTTTGTAACAGGAACCCGGTTACGCAGCAAAGCGTTACGAAAATGATAAGCCTGAATAACATAATCCGTGCCTTCACCGGCAGCAGCGGGAGCGAATGACCAAATCAGAAAACCGCATAGAAGTCCGCCGAGTGCCGGTATCAGCGGGATAAGTATCCAATAGCGGGGCAAAACCACGTAACCGAAAACATCGTGCCGTTCCGTTTTTCCCCAGGGATTTCGGGCAATGAACGGGGATGGCGGAACGATGTCCGCATTGTGAACGTGGTCCGCCGTCTCTTTATTTTTAGCAGGGGTATAGTCTTCGGCTGCCAGCATTTTGATACCGACGGCGGGATATACCGACTGGACGGCAGAGCGGACAGCCTGATAACCGGTATAAATGCCGGCGGTGAGAAAACCGGCAATGCACCCGACGGCAATGCAATAAACGAGCATTTTACCGGAGGATTGCCAGTCGAAGCGTTGTTTGAGGCGTTCTGAAAATGATTGTCCGTGATGATGTTTGCCTTCCATAAGCATTGGGCAGTATCAACCTTCGGTGATTATACCATAGAGGTCGGCGGAAAGTGCAAACAAAATCGCAGCCAATTTTGGCTGCATTTAGCGCAAGAGCGGGGACTTTAGTCCCCGCCATTTTTGTGTTTTTACTGCACAAATGTTTTTTCGTCGGTGATTTCTATCGTAACGCTGCCGCCTTTTTCCGGTACTGTAATTTTAAGCGGAGTTGTCCCGCTCATTTCCCAGTCTTGGGGAACGATGCGGGCTTTGACCATCTCCGCCTTAATTTTTGCATTCCGCGTCTCAAAGACCCCTTCGCTCATCGGCACCTGATCCTCGCCCGGTTCCCAAGCCGAAGGAACCTTGGGAACGTGGCTCACGACTCCCTTGTAAGTCCCCGCCGGAACACCGGATTTGGAATAATTGTTAATCGATGTTTCCAAAGTTGCAATGCCGTCCGAGCCGGTGCGTCCCAATACCAGAAAACGAACACCGGACGCATCGGGAATCAGAGCAACACTTGCCTTTTCAACAGGTTTGCCCTCATACAAAAGGTTCACGCTAAAAACAGTCAACCTTCTGGGAAAATCTTCAGGAACGTTGGACGAGCAGCCTGTTACGATAAGTCCGCAAATCGTAACAAAAATGATAATGATTCGTGTGTGCATAGTTAGTGACGAGTGATGAGTGGTTAGTGGTGAGTGGCTAGCGATGAGTGATGAGCGGATAGCGGCGAGTTATCTATTTCGACCGCAGGTCGAATCACTCGTCACTAGCCACTCACCACTATTCCCTACGGAATGGAAACTGCTTGACCGTCATTGACCGCGCCGAGAGAACCCCAAACGCCCCACGGCGACACACCGCCGGTTTCGTATTCATTATAGATTACCGACGAATCGGAATAGGATGTCGCTCCTCCGGCAATTCTCGTGTCGATTCCACTAGTAATGGCACTGACGTTTTCCGAAATGAAGTGGACGCTGCCGTCGCCGAAGGCACAGTTGACTCCCCCCGTGTGATTACTCGACGGAGTAGTAATGTATCCTCCACGCGAAGTCTGATTACCCGAACAAGCGGCACTGTTCGGCGGCATCACAATGGAAATACCGCTGACGGAAGGGTCGCCGTTCCCCCATTGCATACCGGCACTATTGCCTTCATAATTACCCGGAGGACTTGTCAAAGCAATTCTGGCACAGGTAATCGCCTGAAGTCTTGTCGCCGCTAAATTTAGAGCGGGTGCCCAAGAGACAGCCCCCATCTGTGCTTCATTGACATTGACTGACCCCATTTTAGGTTTACCGACTATCCATTTGGGACGAGACGGACCAGAAATACCGACCCTTTCGGAGAAGGCGATGCTGTTGGAAAGACCATCGGTAATTTCTCCGAATGTCTTGAAGGAATCCGTCGCATCAAAAAATCCGCGGGGGCAAGGACGAACAAAGGAATAGCCGGCGGTAACAGTGCCTGACCAATACCGGTAAGCATCACCAGTTTCACCAGAAGCTGCAACGAAACCGCTTCCATCACAAATACCGGACATAGTGTCGCCATATACAATGTGGTAATTTGTCCGTCCGCACGCTTCACTGCCGTCCGGCTTGGTAGTCGAAACGATGTCATTATTGGAAGGGCAAATCAGAAATGACTGATTCACTTGGGCGGCGATGGGGTAATTAGCGTAACAATTAACATTAGTTGACTCAACAAAAGCATCGTAAAGGGCAGATGCTTCGATGAAGGGACACAACTTGAGCAAAGCACTGAACTTATACCGGTTTCGGACATCGGTTGTCTTGCGGTTTGCCGGTTGGTGTTCCGGGTGAATGGCTTGCATTCCCGCCGGCAGGCTATTCAAGGCATCGTGATGGTTATGCGCAGCGAGTCCGAGTTGCTTCAACTTATTGGAGCATTGCATCCGTCTTGCTGCTTCCCGTGCGGCTTGCACTGCCGGAAGCAAGAGGGCGACAAGAATACCGATGATGGCGATGACGACGAGGAGTTCGACGAGAGTGAAGCCTATCCTACGGGATTGTTCTCTCTCTTACACTTACGTGAGGTCAATTTTGCAGCACTTTGCTGCGGTGAAACAGTTGTGAACATGGCGTTCTCCTTTTAACAAGGCGGTTTTTGCAGAGGCACAATACCCCCGCTGTTAGCCATAGTATATCCTATCAACAAACAAATGTCAAGCGAAATCTTTGGAGAATTTTTTTCTTTGCTTTTTTGAAAAAAAAAATGCCGCGAGTTCAGGAACTCATATCTAGTTTAGTTAAAATGGGCAAAAATACTGCGTCATTTGTTTTGACCTTCAATGATTTTCCGGGAACAACCCAGAAACACGACATTAACATTAGTGAGCAAAAGACAATTTTTCAGGATAATTTTGTCTCCACAACCAATAACACAACAAATCGCAGCCTCGTAACAGATATTTGCTCTTGCCTGACATCGCACAAATTTATACAATGCGGACACGTAAATGCTTTCCAAAGCCGAATTGTTACCAATGAAATATCTCAATCTGTTCTCCGTTCTCGCATTACTTTCATTTGCCGCTGCCGCCGAAACACCGTCCGCAGAGCCGCTCTTCGCCCCCGGCACCCTCATTACCATACCGCCGAGCATTGACTTTGAAGACGTTGCTGACCGGCAGGATATTCCAGAACTGTTGACAACGCTTGCCGAACCGGACGGTGAACTGAAAAACGATATTCGTCTACAAAAAGAGATATGGGCGAAAAAAATCCGCTACAATCGGGATATTTGGTGTCTTCAGTTTTCCTGCAAACCAGTGCGGATTGTCGAAGTCGAGTTGCCGAACAAAGAAGGCAAACTCGATAAAAAAGCGGTTTGGTATCTCGTTTATAAAGTCGAAAACTTGGGTGCCAGCGATGTCAGCAAAGACGGTAAAATCAAAAAACTGAACAGCCGGCTCGGTTCGGCAGTTTCTGAAGGCGACCAGTTCACGCTGCCCGTTCCCGATGATAAAAATCTGAAGAAGGAGGAGCGTAATACTCCGTTAGAGGTCAGGAATTTAGCCGGCAAGTTCGTTCCGGCTCCCGGCAGTGATAAACCGATACTATTCCAGCCGCAATTTGTTTTAACGATTCATAAACTCATAACAGAGACGAAAGTGTCCAACGATTTCGAGACGGGTAAAACGGAGCATCAAACGGAGACGGCAAGCATTTCGTACAAGGACAGAGTGATTCCGTTAGCGTTGCCGCTCATTATCCGGCGGGAAGGAATGAAGGCAATACCGGAAACGACGGTGAGTTTTCCGGCAAAGGAAATAGCAGCGGGGCAGGGATACTGGGGAGTGGCAATGTGGACGGACATTGACCCGCGGGTTAATGAATTTTCCGTGTATGTCAGCGGCTTGACGAATGCGTATCAACAGTTTGACAATACAGCAGATAATAAAGAAGAGGCTGCCGATAAAGGCGTTGCCGGTCGGGGACGGATTTTGAAACGCAAGGTGTTGAAAACGGATTGGCAGCGTATCGGCGATAAGTATTTATTAAGTGATTCGCAGATTCGTTTCGGTGCTAAAGACGAAAAAGTGAAAAAAGATATTTTTGATTTGAAGGGCGACTATAATCAGGACGGTAAGGTTGATAAAAACGAATTTCAGCGTTACAAAAATGTTCTGCTGGAAATCGGTAAAACAGAAGCGGAGAATGTAACCGATGCTTCGGTTCTTGGTAAAATTTACGTCAGTGCTTTTGACAGGGCAGAGTACAACCGTGTACATCAGGAATGGCTGCAACCGAGTTACGGCTTTTCGTGGCTGTATCTATGATGTTATACGGAATAAAGTTGTTTCGCAAAAAAAAAGCAGATTTTCATACCGGAACAATGACATTGCGCCGCAAGTGTCTCCGATTGCGGCATTCAAGCATATAATTCTCGTTCAATAACCCGTTTCGATTCCCACGTTTTGCTTCGATACCGTAACGAGAAAGCAAGCAGATAGACAAATACGGCAGCAGTAATGACACTCCAACTCCAAAGAATACCCAGACCGAAATAACGGATGCCGATGTAACACGCCGCGGGATACAACGGAGCAAGCATCGATACCATCAGAGCAATAAAATACGTGTCCCCCGCACCGCGCAGTGCCGAACAAAAGATAATAGAAACGCTGTCAAAGCATAAGTACAACGCAAGGAAGAGCATCAGAATCACACATAAATCGTGAACCGCCGCAAAATCTGCCGGCGGGGAAAACGCTGCAAAACCGGAAAGCAAAAAATCCGGCACGGCAAAAAACAAGACGGCAAAAAAACCGGAATAGATGACCCCGAACACTGCCGCTGTCATCGTTGCCCGCCGTGCCAAATCAGGACGGTTATTTCCTAACTGATTACCGACCATTGATGTTACAACAATGCCGATGCCCGATAACGGAATGAACGTCAGCGAATTCATCGTAAAAGCAATCGTTGTTGCATTGCGTTCTACTTCGCCGAGTCCGCCGATAATCATCACAAAAACAGTGAATGCAATGGTATCGACAAAGGTATAAAAACCTGCCGGAACACCGAAATAAAGAAGGCGGCAGATAAGCCGAAAATCCGGTTTTATTCCGCCGAGGATATTAAATTCATTTGCCCCTTTGTCGGCAAAATAAATTAACGTTACATAAATTAAAAACCGCACCCATTGAGCAATGACCGTTGCGGCGGCGGCACCGGCAATGCCCCATTGCGGGAAACCGAACATTCCGAAAATCAGCAGAGCATCAAGTACAATGTTCAGCGCAACACAAAAGACATTGTTGTACATCTCGACCTGCATTTTACCGCGTCCCCTGAAAAACGAGGCGGCGGCTTCTCCGCTGATTGCTGCGGTACTGCCCCAGAGCATCCAATAAAAATACGTTTCTTCCAAAGGAATAAGCGTTTCGCCGTGGTCAAAGAGGGCGAACGACATATTGAGAAGCGGATACAGCAAAAAGAGAACCGGCATCATTACGAAACCGAACCAGATGCCTTGCCAAACGATAGAACCGATACGGCGTTCGTTTCCGCTGCCGTTATATTGAGCAACAAATGTTGTTACAAAGGAAGCAATATGAGCCGGTACGGCAATAGATGACCAAAATAACATACCGGCTTGCATTGATGCGGTCATTGCATCGGCATCGTACCACATCAGAAACATCCGGTCAGTGAAGTTCATCAAGGAGATAGAACCGCCGGAAATGATGATGGGAACCGCTTGTTTGAGTACATCGGATCCGCCGCACGGACGCGTCCACCAATTCGTCATTTTCCGTTCCTTCCCTTTCGGTTTTCTCGACCGCAGGCCGAATTATACTTGTGCCGTTTTGAATTTGTTTCGCAAAACGAGACAATGGTTATTCCTCCTGAACAATGACTAATCGGAAACAGCCTACTTCCCGCTGCCTGCTCCTCACTATTCTACGTATTCATTTCTACGTATTCATTGCCGATTTTTTTTGCCCGCAGCGGTTTGTCGATGTTGATATGATTCGCTGTGCCGGTTTGGACAAGAAGATTCCAGCCGGCTAACAGTTGCAGAATACTGCTGTATCCTGCCGATTTTGGAATAACAACAGTCGGAAAGAGCGTCGGTTCCGAAGCAACTGCCAGAACCGGTATTTTCAAGGCATCAACATACCGCTCTTTAATACGCTGCTGCTCCGCCTCAAACGGTTCGATAAGCACGATGACATCGCTGCTGCCGACTATTTCCTCTACTCCGTGCAGCAGGTACGTTCCCTCGAAATAACTGCTGCGTTTGCGGGTAATTTCTATCGTTTTCAGCGTTAACTCTTCGGCAACGCCGTCATTGCGTCCGGCAAAAAAGATATTCTCGGCACGCACCAGCGGCTCAATGATTTCATCGCCGTATTCCGTATTCAGCACCTGTTTTGCCGTCTCACCGGCTTGCTTTGCAAGTGCTGCAAAAGGGTACGGAATTAAATGCGGTAATATCGACCGATAGACTAGTGCCTGTTCAATAACGCTTTTCGTTGCGGCAACGGCAATTTCTTTTCCGCAGGACAAAACAATACCGCTCGCAGCCGTTTCCAATAGTTTTGCGTTGGGATTTGCTGTAACAGCGAAACAATACGGATGCCCTTCGGCTTTCAATTTGGCAAGCAGCGGGACAACCTCGGCGGTTTGTCCGCTGTTGGAAGCAGCGATAACCGTCCAGCCGGTGAGGTCATATTCTGCCGCCTGACGTGAGCCTTCGGTGACAGCCGTAATGCCGGTTTTTGCGTGCCGAACTTCGGAAATAAAACTTTTCGCAGGAAAAATGCGGCTCGAACCTTCGCCGGAAAGAAAGATTTTGCCGGTTTCCTGTACGGCTTGGGCGATGCTTTGGGTTTGAGAAAAGTCGAAACCGGCAATAATGTCCGGTGTTTCGAGCATTTCCCGAACGAGAGCAAAATGGCTATAACGGGTATCAGTGAGATTCATTGTTTGGCGGATAACGGAACGGCAAAAAATAGGGTAGTGTTATAAATTTATTGGAATGAACGTTAACATACGGGAAAATAAGAGACTTCTACGACTCAATCAATAAATTCCTGACACAACCAAAAATAGACGAGAGTTGTTTCCTAACTGTTTTTTGTTTTTTTAATAGTGAAGGAGCGAAGACCGCAGAGTTTTTTTATGTGTTCTCTTTGTACTTTCTTCATATTCTTCGCGGCTTCGCTATTATCATTTTCCTTTTTCATCTTGAGACCAGGTAACCTTCGGCAGTGAGACAACAAATCTATCACAAAAATATCACCGTTATTCCGTAGAAAATGGGTAACAGGATGATGAGACTATACACCATATAGCCGAAAAACGACGGCATTTTGACTCCGCCCTGTTCGGCTATCGCTTTGACCATAAAGTTTGGTCCGTTACCGATGTACGTCATTGACCCCATAAAGACAGCACCGAGCGAAACGGCTGTCAGCAGAAAATAATCAATGAAACCGGTCTTACCGACAGGAACCATATTGCCTTTTTCGTACTCCGATTTCCACTCCGGGTCATTTTGTAACTCTTCGACCGTGTTGGGCGAAAGCGACTTTGCCGTTTCAAAGAACACCACGTAAGTCGGGGCATTGTCAAGTACGGAACTTAATGCACCGGTTGACCAGAAAAACAGTTTTTCCTTATTCAAACCGGTTGTCTTTTCGGCATTTTGGACAATATCTTTGCCTGCATAATGCAGAATCTGGAGCGGAGGCTGCATACAGATAAAGATACCGAAAAATAAGGCGGCAACTTCACCGATAGCCAAAAAGTTGAATACGTTTTCTTTGCGGACTTTGTACGAACCGAAGAGCAGGGACAAGGCGGCAAGCCCGAGTTGCACCGCCTCCCGTAAAAAGTACCACGGATGCCAGTCTGTACCCGGTACGGGTTTGCCCGGGTCGAGCAGTGCAACAGCGGCAACAACACCGAGCAGCAGCGGAACGTTGATGACCCAGCCGGTGATTTTCAAACGGGTCTGGTCTAATATATCTCGGACGAGGTCTTCTTTGGATTCCCGTTGGTAGAACCAAGCAGAGTCCCAGAGAAAATAGACGGCAACGAGTATCAGGTTTGCGAATATCCACGCCTTCCACAGGGCGAAAAACGTCCATTCAAACGCAATTCCCCGCAGATAACCGAGAAACAGCGGCGGATCGCCGAGCGGAGTAAGACAGCCGCCGCAGTTACAAACCACGAAAATAAAGAATACGATTGTGTGGGCTTTGTATTTCCGCTCTTTGTTCGTTTCGAGAAGCAGCCGGATAAGGAGCATTGCCGCACCGGTCGTCCCGATGAGACTCGCCAATACCGCCCCGATAAGGAGGATGACGGAGTTGACAAACGGGGTGGCTTTCAAATCGCCGGCAATACGGATACCGCCGGTGATGGTAAAAAGCGAAAAAAGCAGGATGATGAACGGAATGAACTCGTTAATAATCGCATTGATAAAAATAGCGGAAACGATAGCAAAACCGCCTTGTTCCGGTGTAACAACGGAATGACCGGGAAAGTGCCGGTCAATGTTAAAATTGCAGAGCGTATAGTAATAAAGGAGTGTTAAGACACCGAGAACGGCAGCAACAAAAAATTTACTGGTATTGCTTTCCCAAAAGTGTTCGGCGGCTGGAACGAGCGGCAGGACAGCGATGCACAACAGGAGTGCCGCGAAAGGAATCACCATAAAGTACGGCGGATGGTGGGGCAGGGCAGCGTGTTCACCGTCACTGTGCGCATCGTCCTTGTGCGCATCATCTTGGTGTCCGCCGTGTTCTTCAGTATGCTGTGTATTTGCCTGTGCCGTCCAGTGTTGGGGGTAACCTTGATGGACAAGATAACCGTAGAGTCCGACAATGAGCAGCAGAACTGCGGCAACAGGAATAATCAATCGGGACACGGCAGGTTCGTGTGCGTGTTCGGCTTGTTCGTGCTTGACGGGTGTTTCGGACATAGCGATATTTGTATTTGCTTTTAATTTTGCTGATACGATTCCGGTGTATTATACACCATCCAGTGCAACGAAGCACAACCAAAAGCGCAACCTATTTTGGTTGCGCTGGAACAATTTTACCTGCGCCGAGGTTCTTTACCCGATTGATTAGAACAAATGCCGAAAAAATGTCAAGAGATATGAACACACGTTAACCGCCAGCGTTTACTGTATCGCAAGATGAAAAAGGAAAATGACAATAGCGAAAGCGCGAAGAAAACGAAGAATAGGAAAAAAACATAAGAAAATCTTTGCGGTCTTCGCACCTTCGCTATTAAAAAAACGGTTAGAGGATGCGCGGTAGTTTGTACAAAATAGGCAAAGATTTTTTGCAAAAAACATTAGTTTTTGTCATCAATCCTATCGCCACAATGATTACGACTGTGTTATTTGGCAAATTGCTACATATTGATTAAAAATTGGCGAAAAAACAGTTTTTTACTTGCCTAAATTATGCAAA
>JAITOZ010000221.1 GCA_031289675.1 Planctomycetaceae bacterium | reverse complement strand
AAGCAAATTGGATCCGTAATTGCTTTAGGATACCCTTCTAATGACATTATTCGTGAGAAAAAACGAAAATCATTTGAAGATATTGTACGGTTTGTGTAAATTGAGAAAAATAATTTGTTGCTTTTGCGAGGATTTGACAGCGACGGCATCGTTCGTTGGTACGAGCCGCAACACCATCATTTCTATTGCAAGGATATTCGCGAGCAGATACTTGCGCAAACATTGAAGGAAAGTCAGCAAGAACCCGGCGCGTTTGAACTCGATGAATCGTACTTTGGAGCGAAGCAGGTTACGCGGCACCCAACAAGCAGTCCGGTTGTCGCGTCATAACGAGCAGTAACGATTTCAAGTACCACAGCAATAGATGCTTTCGCAACAAGCAGGAACACATCAAAGGCGGTGTACATAATTTTGATTTTCTATCAGCCGGATTTTTTCAAGCCGGCTTCGGTGCTTGCCCCCTTCAAAAGGTGTCGCAAGCCAAGCCGCCACAATTCCTACTGACGATGTCTCGCCAAGCAAATCACCTGAAAGACAAAGGATATTTGAATCGTTATGTTTTCGGCTCAATTCGGCAACGACGGCATTCTGACACGCCGCAGCCCTGATGCCGGGAAACTTATTGGCAGCAACTGTCATTCCGATTCCTGTCCCGCAAATAAGGATGGCTCGATGGGAGTGTCCCTCGGACAACGCCTTCGCCGCATAAGCGGCAATATCAGGATAATCAGGATATTCTGGAAATTCATCATTGAACATCCACACATCGTACTGCGGCAGCGGCAAAAGGTAGTCAATAATCAATGCCCTGACCCCTATTCCCCGATGGTCGCTAGCCAGAAGAATCTTTGTTGCTTGCACGGTTTATCAAAATTAATGTCAACTGTGATAGTACAATATACCCCCACCGGTTGCATCTTGTCAAGCGGTATCATATTGACTTTTTGAGGCAGGGGCTATTTCCCGTTCAACAACCTCTTCAATCACTTCCTTCAATTCCTCGCTCTCGATAATTTCCTTTTCGAGAAGACGAACAGTCAAACGTTCTAATATCGGTCGTTTTTCGTTTAGCAACGCCCTTGTTTGATCAAACATCGTGTCCAGTATCGAATGGATTTCCTGGTCAATTTCCCGTGCGGTTGTTTCGCTGTGCTGTCTTTGTTGCGGGAAACCATCGCCTAAAAAGTGCGACCGCGGATTACTGCGAAACGTTATCCGTCCCAGCCGGCTCATTCCAAAGTCCATCACCATTCCCCGTGCAATGTCCGTTGCCCGTTCGAGGTCGTTTTGCGCCCCTGTCGAAACCGTATCGAATTCCATTTCCTCCGCAATCGTTCCCGCCAGAAACGTTTGTATGCGGGCTTCAAGTTCCTTCTGCGTCATCAGATACCGGTTATCTTCCGGTCTCTGCAAAGTGTAGCCCAGTGCAGACAAACCGCGGGGAATAATCGAAATTTTATGCACCGCATCGCTGTGGGGGGTAAAGTAGGCTGCCAGAGCGTGACCGCATTCGTGGACAGCAATCCGCCGTTTTTCCTCCGGTCGAATAACCCGCTGTTTCTTTTGCAAACCCGTTGTAACCCGCTCGACACCTTCGGTGAATTCGACCATCGTGACGGAATCTTTTCCCGCCCGCGCTGCCAATAAGGCGGCTTCGTTGACAAGGGCGGCTAAATCTGCTCCGACAAAACCCGATGTTATTGAGGCAATTTCTTTCAAATTGATATTCGGGTCAAGTTTAATGTTCTTGATATGAACATTCAAAATGGCTTCACGTCCCGCTAAATCGGGGCTGTCCACTAACACCTGCCGGTCGAAACGTCCCGGACGCAATAATGCCGCATCAAGGATTTCCGGTCGGTTCGTTGCTGCCATCACGATAATGCCCGAATTCGTGCCGAATCCATCCATTTCAACGAGCAAAGCGTTAAGTGTTTGTTCCCGTTCATCGTGTCCGCCGGCTGCTGTTCCGCGTGCTTTACCAAGTGCGTCAAGTTCATCAATGAATATGATACACGGATTACGCCGTTTTGCCTGTTCAAATAAATCCCGAACTCTGGCAGCACCGACACCGACGTATAATTCGACAAAATCCGAACCGGACAAACTGTAGAAAGGCACACCGGCTTCACCGGCGACGGCTTTAGCGAGCAGAGTTTTTCCCGTACCGGGCGGACCGACAAGCAGTACGCCTCTTGGAATACGTCCTCCGAGTGCCTGAAACTTTTGCGGCATTTTCAGAAAATCAACGATTTCCTTTAATTCATCGACGGATTCCTCAACACCGGCAACATCGTTGAACGTAATGTTAACGTCTTCTTGCGTTATCAAACGTCCCTTGTTTCTGCCGAATGCCATTGCCCCGCCGCTGCCGATGCCGCGTATCATAAAGAACGTAATCGCCATAAAAGCGATAAATATCAGCAGCCAAAGCCCGTTTTCCTGCCAGAACGTCGGATTACCGACACTGCGGTACGAAAAGCCGCTCTGTTGCAGCCGGCGGAGTAAAATACCGCCGTCATAGACAAACCCGCGTCGTCCGCTGGTTATCAGATATTTTTCAACAGGCTTTTCCATCTCCGACTTTGTACCCTCCTTGTTTGTTACCGACAAAACCTGCCGGGTGGCTGTTGCCCGAATTTCATAATCGCTGACAGTGATGTTGTTGAGATGTGAGTACCGGACTGTTTTGCTTTGATTACCGCTTCTCTCCAATACAATGATATGCGGGTCGAAGTTTTCAGGCGTTACTGGTCCTTCATCAAGCAGTTGCATAAACTTATCGAAGGGTAAATCGGCTCCGTTTTGCCCGGAGTTAAACATTGACATCAGCAGTATTGCGGAGGCAACGAGGAGAACAACGAGGGCGATATTATTGGACGTAAAACCTTCTTGAGCCGGTTTCGGCAACTTCGGTTTCGGCGGCAGACTCTGCGGATTCGGGAGCGGACTCTGCGGCGGACTCGCTTTGTTGTCCGCAGCGGGAGCCTCCCCGTCTGCCTCTTTGATGTCAGAATCGTTTTCTAAACTCAATTCGGTATCTTGCTGCCCGGAATCTTCTTTTTTTCTATCGAGCAGAATTTGAATCTCTTTTTGAAAATCGCTCGGTTCGTTTTGCGGTTCTTGATTTTGAGAATTATCTTCGTTCATTAGCGGAATTTATCTTCGTTCACTAAAACAAGCAAGTTGACTCGACCGCAATCGGCGGACTGACAGCCGGTCAGGCTTTACGTTGTGAGCGGTATGCTGCATCATTGATGACATCCATTCTAACACAAAGTAAACGGTTATTCAAACGGTGTTTTTCCTCTTGTCCCTATTAGGGAAAATCATTATATTCCGTGCTGTTGTGGAAAGTCCGGCTGTGAAAATAGAGACGATTATGTTCCGTTTCGCTGTTATTTTTTGGTTATCGGCTTTGTGTGCCGGCTGTCAATCGGCACAGCATAATCAGGTGCCGAGAAAAACGGCGGCACCGCAGCGTGTATCCGAGATAATGAAACGGTATTTTGCCAACGCCGTATCGCTTGTCAAGCCGGACACGAGTGAAGCCCCGCCGAACAAAACGAAAATGAGCGTCTTTGCCGCCGCCGCACAAAGGCAGCAGTTTAACGTTATGCCCGTAGTGCAAAATTCCGGCAATCCGCTTTACAAAGCCGGCTCAATCTTTCCCGCACCGCAGCTGTTAGACAATCAATTATTGGACAATACCGTTCTGCCAGCAGCAACGGCAGCGGCAATACCGCTGGAAAATTTGTCTCCGCTCAGTGAAACGGCGGAGGATAGTAAAAACAGAAAATCGCAAAACAGAAAGCAAAATTCCGATTCTGTTACCGAAGATGCCGGCGAGGAACAGGACGAAGAATACGCAGAAGCAAAGCGTCCGAAAAAGATAAAACGGAAAATCGAATTCGAGCCGGAGGAAGAAGAGACCGCAACGGAGATTGTCCGGCATCCTGCTCCGCTGCCGCGACACACACATACACCGCCCCTGCCTGCACCAGAGATGCAGCCGGCAGCACAGCCGCAATATCCGCAACTGGCGCAGTTACATCCAAACCAGCAGTCGCCGAACGCCCCGCAAATTATTCAGGCAAATTATGCCGCGCCGATCGCAAATAACTACGCAGCAAACAGTTATGCCGTGACGAATGGAACACAGGGTTACGGTGCTGGCGATTGGCAAACATCGCTGAAAGCGGCGGCGGAACAGTTACGTTATGCCATTGACCACACGCCGAAGGGCAAAACGGAACAGAATGAAATGCGGCTGCGGTTAATCGAAGCGGTACTCGGTAACAAAGGCGAAGCCGCCAAACCGATGTCGTCCACCGATAAAACGGTCAACGAATTTATCGGTCATCAGGTTCTCGGCTTGTCGGCTCTGCTGGAAGAGCCGGTCGGTGTTTCACCGCACTCGAACACACGTTACATTACGGCAGCGTATCGGCTCCGTGAAGGTTTGGCTGAACTGTCAAAACTTTGTCCGGTAAAACTGAAAACCGTTGTCTTGGTCAAAGACTGGATTGAATTCGGACTTTATATGCCCCGCAATGAAGAGTATAAGCCGGGAGAATCTTTTACGGTGTATATGGAATTGGATTATCCGGCAATAAGACGCACAGCGGACGGTTATAACATCTGCGTCGCATTAAGTTACGAATTAAGAGACGCTTCGGCAAATGTTGTTGCGGCGCAAGAGGCGGTCAAGCCGACTCTGACAACGCTTAGCCGCAAGCAGGATTTTTGTGTCGAATTGAAAGGGCAGATTCCGAAGACGTTGAAGCCTGGAACGTATCAACTGCGTATTAGTTTAAGCGACTTAAACAGCGATACACTGCAATACACCGAAGAACAGATACCGTTAAAAGTTGCACCGGCAACAGAAATACCGGAGTAATGCCTGAGCGTATAAAAAAGTCATCGTTCCGCTTGACATACGCTATCGTCTGGATTAGTATGCCCTGTGTTCCGTTCACTTATCGAAGAGTACCGGTGAAACGCATTGCCGTTACCGTTTTACTTTTCGTTCTGACTGCTTGAAAAAGATAAATACGAATGAAATTAATTTCACTTACTCCGATTCTTCTTTCGTTTACGTCGCTTTCCGTTTCGCTCTATGCCGACAAGACGGTAACTTTGCCCAATGGTGTAACATTGGAAATGGTCTCCATTCCAGCCGGTACATTCACGATGGGAAGTCCTGAAAACGAAGCCGAACGGCGCAAGGACGAAACAGCCCATCCGGTAAAAATGACAGTTCCCTTTTGGCTTGGAAAATATGAGGTGACGCAAGCGCAATGGGATGCGGTGATGGAGAACAATCCGTCCCACTTCAAAGGTCCGCAACTTCCCGTGGAGATGATAAAATGGAGCGATGCCGCCGCCTTTTGTGCGAAATTAACGGAGCGGGAACACGCCGCCGGACATTTGCCAGCGGATTATGTCTATACCCTGCCTACCGAAGCCCAGTGGGAATATGCCTGCCGCGCCGGAACAACGACAACGTTTAACACCGGAGACAATCTCACAACCGCACAGGCAAATTACGACGGCAATTCACCCTATAACGGAAACGCCAAAGGAGAGTTTCGCAACAAGACAACGGAGGGCGGCACTTTTCCGCCGAACGCTTGGGGATTGTGCGATATGCACGGCAACGTTTGGGAGTGGTGCTTGGATTCATTTCGTCCTTATCCGAAAGACAGCGAGACTGACCCGGTCAGTCCGCTCAATGAATCCCAACACATCGCCCGCGGCGGCAGTTGGATTAACCAGGCACACCTCTGCCGTGCTGCTTTCCGCAACCGGCTTGGGACGGGCTTCGTCTGCCACCACCTCGGTTTCCGTCTCGCCCTTTGCCGATCACATACTTCTACTTCGGCGCAGGAAACGATTCATCTGTTCAACGGTAAAAATTTGGACGGTTGGTACACGTTTTTGAAATCAAAAGGCAAGAACAACGACCCCGATAAAGTATTCACCGCCGAAGATGGTGTCATTCACATTTCCGGTACGGAAAACGGCGGTATCACTACCAACGAAGAGTACGAAAATGACACGCTGGAAGTCGAATATAAAGCCAGTGAACAATCTTCCGGGGCAATGTCGTTGCTCAAGGCACGCCGCAGGAAATCGTGAAAAAATGCAGTTCTGTAACAGGAAAATACTTAAGCGGTAAAACGGGCATTCCA
>JAITOZ010000191.1 GCA_031289675.1 Planctomycetaceae bacterium | reverse complement strand
AACACCGGCGAGTTCTGCCGCCGTTCGGGCTGTTACGCCAGCAACAAAAAACTCGAGCAACTTTTGTGACTGTCTCAAAGAGAGACGAGAACCCTTGATTGTCATACCCTAAAGCATATCACACCCGCCTGTGCTAAGATATTATCTATGCCAGCCCCAAAAACTATAATAGTTTAACAATACCGTCAAGTACACTGGTTGCAAAGTAATGTACAACACTTTTGTTGTGTCATACGAAAGGATGAACGACTCCCGATAGTTGGCAACCGGTAATTAGACACAACTGCCTGAAAATAGGTGTGCGGTGCTTATTATCTATTCCTGCTTTGCACACCGCTCCCGTAAAACACAAGCGTGCGAATCCCCCGCACGCTTGTCTACTCGGCTCTCGACCGCCACTTAAACCTATCGCCGCAACATTACACTTTTCGTAGCATTACGCGGCTGTCGGCAACCGATGCTCCTTTACCTTCGGGATGCACAATCAGCGGATTAATGTCAAACTCCGCCACTTCAGGATGATTCACCGCCAATGCCGACATACGGAGAATCGTGTCCACCGCCGCATTAATATCACTCTTCGGTGTCCCCCGATAACCGTCAAGCACCTTGAATGCCTTGATTTCACGCACCATCTCCTCTGCCGTAACCTTCCACATCGGAGCCAAACGAAACGCAACATCTTTCAGGAGTTCGACAAGCGTACCGCCGAGACCGAACATCATCAATGGTCCCAAACCGCCCCGGCTGCAACCGACAATCACTTCGACTCCCTTGTCCGCCATCTGTTCGATTAAAATAGAGTCTATCTTCGCACCGGGAACATTTTGCGCAATGTTGGCGTAAATCTGTTCGTAACCCTTCTTTGCCCCATCCGCCCCTTCAATGTTGAGCAGCACACCGCCCGCATCGAATTTGTGTTTCACATCGGAAGACATCACCTTCATCACGACCTTACTGCCGATGCCCGAAACAACCTTTGCCGCCTCGTCCGCCGATTTGGCAACGCCGCTTTTGAGCAGCGGGAGTTTGTAGCACTCGAATAAAGCCCGGCACTCGGCTTGCGTCAGGTATTTTTCTTTTTCGCTGCCGAGATAATCTGCAATGATTTTATTTGCTTTCGCAACATCAATGTCCTTGTACTCGGCATATTCCCGTTTAGATATCGACTTCGAAGCGACAAGCCGGACAGCGGCGGCAAGCGACTTGACGGCATCTTCTGGGAACGCATAATTCGGCACTCCTTGGTCAACGAGGTTTTTCACGCCTTCTTCGACTTGCTTGACCCCCATAAAAGCACCAACGACTGGTTTGCCGATTTTCTTAATCACTTCCGGTAAAATCTTACCGCAGTTATCGGAATCGGTCATCGACTGCGGGGTCAAAACGATGACTCCCAAATCAACGTTCGGGTCTGCCATCACGGCTTCAACGGCGGCTTTATACCGGTCGCTGTGAGCATCGCCGATAACGTCAACCGGATTATTGAGAGCGGCGGCTTCGGGCAACACCGGCGGTTTGAGTTTATCCTTCGTTGATTGGTCAAGTTTTGCCAGTGTCAGACCGGCAGCGATTGCCGCATCGGTTGCCATAATACCGGGACCGCCGGCATTGGTGATGATTGCCAAACGGTTACCCTTCGGCAGCGGCTGCGTGGTATAAAGTGCCGCGAGGTCAAAGAGTTCCGCTATCGTTGTAACCCGCTGAACGCCGGCTTGTTTCAAAACGGCTTCGTATTCGGCATCGGAACCGGCAAGCGAGCCTGTATGCGAACTGACCGCTTTTGCCCCTTCCGCACTGCGCCCGGATTTAAGACAGAGAATCGGTTTGCCCTTTTCCCAAAACGTCTTCGAGGCAACTTCGATGAACCGCTTTGCATCGCCGATGTCTTCGAGATAGAGAGCAATGACCTTTGTATCGGGGTCGTCTGCCAAGTATTCCAGGAGGTCGGCTTCTTTCACGTCGGCTTTGTTTCCGAAACTGACGAACTTGCTGAATCCGATTTCGCGGGCTTCAGCGTAATCGAGAACCGAAGTACAAAGCGCACCGCTTTGCGAGATAAAACCGAGATGTCCGTTGAGGGCGATTTTTGCCGCAAACGAGGCATTAAGATTGATTGACGGATTGATGACTCCGAGACAGTTGGGACCGATGAGCGGAATTCCCGCTGCCTGAACCTGCTTGGTCAATTCCTTTTCCCGTTCGGCTCCTTCGTGACCGGATTCTTTGAATCCGGCGGAGATGATAACGAGTCCCTTTACGCCTTTCGTTTTGCTTTCTTCAACGACACCGGGAACGAATTTGGCATTGACAACGAGAACGGCAAGATCGACCTCGCCGGGAATATCGGTGAGCGTCGGATAAACCTTAACACCGTGAATTTCATCGGCTTTCGGATTGACGGGATAAACGTTGCCGATGTATTTGTCCCGCACGAGATTGAGGAGAATGTCGTTACCGGCGGTACCGGGTTTGGTTGAAGCCCCGACAACGGCAACGGATTTGGGTTTGAAAATAGCGTCCAGTTTTGATGCAGACACGATAGCAGCCTTTCGTTAAGGGTGAATGACAGTTTGTACGTTTAACATTGTCCATTGTTAACGGGACATTGTCAATCGGCTATGTCCGGTGTATGTACATACCGGTTAGAAAATTCGTTTTTTGAACATAAAACATACGAAATAACAAAACATACGAAATCGTGATTTGTCTTTTTTCGTATTTGCCCGGTATCTGGTAAGCGGCAGCGAGTAAATTGATAGGTGAGATAATTTAATCCGCTTATGATTTTTCCTCCCTGCTTTATCCTGTGCGAAACCATCCTATTGGTCGCGGAATTGAGTCCAATCAATGCCGAGTCTGCGCATCTTGGCGCGAAGGGTGTGCGGATTGATTTGCAGTAACGCTGCGGCCCCGCTTGTTCCCTCCACGACACCGTGCGAAATTGCCAGTGCCGACCGAATGTGCCGGCGAACAGCATCATCTAACGAATAAAATTCTGCCGTTTCGTCCGCCGCCGTTTGGGTTGGTATCGGTACTTCGGCAAGCAGCGGCTCATTACCGTCAATGAGTTCACCGGCATCGGTAAGAATTTCTATCGGCAATTCCGGCAGTATCTGCTCTCCGCGGCACTCCCGCAATGATTCTATCAACGGCAGACGGACTCCTTGACCGAGTAACACCGCCCTGTCAATGACAGCACCAAGTTCCCGAACGTTGCCGGGAAAAGGATACCGAGATAATACCTCTACATCATTTGGTGTAACAGAAACTTCTGCCAGATGAAACTTGGCGGCGGCACGGCGGACAAAAAATCGAGTCAATTTGCCGATGTCTTCTAACCTCTCCCGCAGCGGCGGTATCCGAATCGGAAAGACTGAAATCCGAAACCACAAATCTTCCCGAAAAGCACTGTTGCGTATCATTTGCCGCAAATTCCTGTGAGTGGCAGCAATAATTCGGACATCGGCACGAACCGTACTGCCGCCTCCGACCGGCTCAAAGCAGCCGTCTTGCAGAACGCGCAGAAACCGCACTTGAACCGCTAACGATAATTCGCCGACTTCATCGAGCAACAGCGTTCCGCCGTTAGCCGTTTCAAACCATCCTTTCCGTTCCTCAATCGCTCCGGTGAATGCCCCTTTTCGATGTCCAAAGAGGTACGAATCAATCAATTCCGGCGGAACAGCCCCGCAGTTGACCTTCAAAAAAGGGTTACCCGCCCTTTGTGATTGCTCGTGGATATATCGGGCAAAAACTTCTTTACCGCTGCCTGTTTCCCCTAAAATCAAGACAGGGACATCCGACCTCGCAACAAGCCTTGCCCGTTCGAGTCCCGTTTTGAGACCGGTTTCACTGCCGATAATGGGAGTTTGCATCAGGTACAATTATTCCAGCAGAGGGCATTACAGCAGACTTTGTCGCAAATGCCTCCAATAAGGTAAAAAAATAATGACGGCAATTTTTAGTCTCCAGTATGCAGGTATGGGCAATAATATTGTATCCGGCAAAAATTACAAATGTCTGTTATATTTAACGGTTTGCAATTTTTCACCGTGATATTTAACGGACTGCCCGTTAAATACCGCAGAATAGATATTTTTCACCTTTCAACAATATCTAGTGTAGATTTTTCCTATCATCTGTCAACCCTTGATGCACTGTTCCTATGAAATATCTCCGTGAAATGGTAGGGCTTGTGTCTATGTCTAAGAGGCAGCAGCCTAAAATTGGGAAGGCATTCTGTCTGACTTCTTGCTGCATTTTTTAGATTCAATTCTCTAATCCGATGATTCTTCCCCGCCTTGGACAATGACCTACCGTATTGATTCTCCGTTTTTGAAACCGGTCAGCGGAACGGGCAATTTTCTGGCAGAGACATTGAAACAAAATTAACCGCTGTACCAAACCGGTATGGCAAAAGGAAAACAGAATACCGCCGAAAAGCCGTTTCGGCACGTGCGAGTATCTACGGCATTGAGATTGCCGGAGAACGTAGAAGAAGAACGCCGAAGGCGGCTTTTCGACATATTTATACTTCTGTCTATTGAAAATTAGGTTTTATTGATTGTACAGATGAAAGTTTTCGGCGAGGAGCGTGTGCATTTCTGCCTTGTATGCTTGCTATTTTTGTTTCGCCAATTTCTTGAACGCTTCGATACCCCGCTCGATGACCGGCTCGGCAGCAGAGTACGAAATACGAAAGTGCGTGTCCTGTGTGCTGAAAACGCCGCCCGGTATGATGAGCATCGAATACTCCGTAATTGCCTTTTCGACAAATTCCGTTCCTGTTCCCCAAGGAGCCTTGGGAAACATATAAAACGCCCCTTCCGGCTTGTTGATTTCGTAATCGTCTTTCAATGCTTCGTAAATCATATCCCGCCGCTTTTTGTAACTTTCAATCTGTGCGGACATATCGGCATCCAGAACGGCAAGCGCACCGAGTTGCCCGACGTGCGGCGAACACACGAACGTATATTGCTGAAATTTGAGCATCTGTTCGATTAACTCTTTCGGACCGTGAGCGTAACCGACCCGCCAGCCCGGCATTCCGTGCGACTTACTGAATCCGTCCAAAACCAACGTCTGCGGATTGTATTCGGCTGGTGAAGCAAACTCCTGATAACAGAAGGTGCTGTAAATTTCATCGCTGATGAGCAAAATATCGTGCTTTGCGGCAAGTTCGGCAACTGCCTTCACCTCTTCTCTTGTTGCCACTTTGCCGCTCGGATTGGCAGGCGAATTGAGAATGATTGCCTTCGTTTTCGGAGTGATTGCATCGGCAAGCCGTCCAATGTCATACTGAAAATGCGGATAGGTACTCACCGGCACCGGTGTTCCGCCGGTCATCCGAACGAGTGCATCATACATCACAAAGTAGGGGTCGAAAAATATCACTTCGTCCCCGGCATCAACGGCAACGAGCAGGGCAAGAGCCAATGCTCCGCTTGTACCGCTGGCAATAAAAATGCTGCGGTCTGAATGATGATATTTTGCATCGGTACGTTTTTGCATCGTCTCCCGCAGAGCGGCAAGCCCTTGTGTGGGAGTGTATCCGCTTTTGGCTCCGTTGACGGCATCAATCATTGCTTTTTTCGCTTCGGCAGGAACATCGAAGTCCGGCTGTCCGATGGAGAGATTGACGGGGTTTTTGAGTTTAGCGGCAAGGTCGAAAACCCTGCGGATACCAGACGCTTCAAAAGTTCCGGCACGTTTAGAAATCCAGCGTGATGACATAGCAATTGAAGGAGTGATTTAGACCGGCTGCGGTTTACAGACTACTGCCGGTTGAAAAAGGGGCTTAATTTTGGGGCTGGCACAGGCAATAGTCTTGAAAAGGGGAATTTCGGTGGTTCTAATCCACTTGTTTAGAGCGGTCAATGGTTTTTTCGGCGAGTCCACCGTTGTATCGGAACCCACACGCATTTCAGTATAGCATAAAATCTGCGATACACAACCATTAGACTTGTTGCGTAACATTAAATTCGTTATGATGCGTAAATAACAGCGTTTTCCCGTGTTTTATTCAAGGAGGATTTCAATGTCGAACCGTTATGAAAATTTGAAAAAGTTAGATGACGCAGCGTTCAGACGCATCACCGGAACGAAGCGGTGCGTTTTCGATA
>JAITOZ010000161.1 GCA_031289675.1 Planctomycetaceae bacterium | reverse complement strand
AAAATTGACCTCACGTAAGTGTAAGAGAGAGAGAGAGACGAGTCCCGTAGGATAGGCTTCACTCTCGTCGAACTTCTTGTCGTCATTGCCATCATCGGCATACTTGTCGCTCTTCTGCTCCCGGCTGTGCAAGCCGCCCGCGAGGCAGCAAGAAGAATGCAATGCTCCAATAATATGAAGCAGATAACGTTGGCAATGCACGTCTATCACGACGCACTCAATGCCCTGCCGCCGCAATGCAGCACAACACAACAAAACATAGAATACGTCGTCACCGACATCAGCATGACTTACTTCTATGACAATAATTACCGCTGGAGTCCAACCTATCTGCTGCTGCCCTTTATCGAACAAACAGCACGTTTTGACACACTCAAAACCGACTGCACCTATCCCTGGGACGTTACAGAAAGTACCCGTGCAGCCCTGTCGGCAGTGCTTTGCCCCTCGGCTCCGTCACGCTCTGACACCAGTAATGACCAACTCGCCGTTGGAAATATCGTGTACTGTCACGGCGATGGAATAGCAGATCTAAGAGATATAGGTGCAGATCAAACCGATGACCTTCAGGCAGTTTGGTCAAGAGGTCTTATAGGTTCCGGACGTTTTAATATACCGAAAGGTTTCGGCGACATTACTGACGGATTAAGCAATACCATCGCCATCAGCGAAGGTGTTGCCGACGATTACCCAACTACAAATAAGGTCAAAGGAAGCATTGCCTGGTTTTATACTCAGCGCAGAGTGCCAGCAGTGACTGGCGACATACTTTGGTCTCCTTCCCGATCGCAGGCAATTCCCAGGAGCGGCGGTCATTTCACCCCACTTTCAAGCGACAATCCTCCGGTACGGTGCGGCAGGTATTTGGACGGAGCGACCCAATACACCGGTTTTAATACGTTTCTTCCGCCGAATGAGGTATCGGCTACGCAGGGTATTGGGCGTGATGCCCCTCCGGGTTTTTATACAGCGGGCAGCGGACACACCAACGGCGTGAATTGCGGCAGGGCAGACGGTTCTGTTCTTTTTGTAACGGAGAATGTCGATACCGGCGGTTTGCCGAATGCGCCGCAGGGAATCTATATGGTAACGCCCAAAGACATTCATCCCAATTTTGCCCACGCCCCCGCCAGTTCCTACGGCGTTTGGGGAGCAATGGGAACGCCGAGCGCGGGGGAAACGGCGGCGTTGCCGTAAATTAGCGGCGGGTGATTAGCGGCGAGCGGCGAGTGATTCATTTCGACCGCAGGTCGAATGTACTAGCCACTCACCGCTAGTCACTAAATCGAACCTTTAACCTTTGATACTTATGAAACATTTAATCACCATTATCCTCCTTATTTCCGTAACAATAATCGCCGGCTGCAAGGACAATTCAAAGCCGGTGGATTTGCCGAAGTTGTATCCTTGTACCGTCACGATTATGCAGGACGGCAAACCGTGTGCCGGAGCCATCATCGAATTTTTGCCGGCAGACAGCAGTGTGAAATACCATGCGGTGTCGTTTACCGGCGAGGACGGCAGGGTATCGATGTCCACTTATGGACACTCCGGTGTGCCGGTCGGCAAGTTCAAAGTGATTGTTGACAATAGTTTGCGCCCTGCAAAGAGTGCCGATACCTATCAACGGGTAGAAGCAAAATACTCATCTGCTGAAACTACGCCGCTCGAAATTGAAATCACCGGCAAAGGCGGACGAGTCGAAAAGATATTCGATGTCGGGAAAGCGGTTAAGGTGCGGTAAAGTGAGAGGTTTTCCGCCTTTTATCGAGGGGTATGTACTTTTGGGGTGTAATGCGCTACATCTTATTCCAGCGGCTTGAATACGAAGCCGGCATTACCCCCAGCGTTCTGACAGTTCCGAATCGACAACCAACGGAACTTGCAGCGGCTGGTCGAGGAGCATTGTCTTGACAACAATGTGCTTCAATGCTTCCGCATCGTCTTTGGTAACTTCAAAGACGAGTTCATCGTGAATTTGTAACAGTAAATTGTACGGCGGCGTTTCTAAGCGTACTGCCGTTGACTGTATTGTTGCTAACCGCACCATCGCTTGTTTCATTAAATCCGCCGCTGTTCCCTGAATCACCGTGTTAATCGCCATCCGCTCTGCCTGATTTAATTCGGCTTTCCGTTCGCTGCGTACCGTTCCGCTGCGGAAATAACGCCGGTGTCCAAAAAGCGTCTCGACATAACCCGAAGCGGCGCATCCGTCCAATACCGAATCGAGATACTGCCGGATACGCGAATACCGCTCAAAATAACTGTCAATAAACATTTGGGCTTCTTTCCGTTCAATACCTAATTGCTTGGAAAGACCGAATGCGGTTTGTCCGTAAATCACACCAAAGTTGACCGCTTTGGCTCTCCGCCGCATTGTTTCATTGACTTCGTCCGGTGCTACATTAAATACTTCGGCAGCAACACGGGCGTGAACATCTTCGCCGGTGCGGAACGCTGCACATAAATTCTCATCACCGGAAAAATGTGCCAACACCCGCAATTCTATCTGTGAATAATCGCACGAAAGCAGATAATCGAACCCTTTGCCCGGCACAAAAGCACTGCGGATTTCTTTGCTTTCCAATGTCCGAACGGGGATATTTTGCAGATTCGGATTGCTGGAACTTAACCGCCCTGTTGCCGTTGCTGTCTGGTTGAACGAACAATGAATACGCCCCGTTGCCGGATGAATCAATTTCGGCAGCGCATCGATGTATGTTCCTTTTAATTTTGCTAACTGCCGGTATTCGAGCATCTTGTCCGCAAGCGGATGTACTAAAGACAGTTCTTCGAGAACTTCGCTGTCGGTACTCGGTCCCGTTTTCGTTTTTTTGATGACCGGCAGCCCAATTTCATCAAAGAGAACAGCGGCGGTTTGCTTCGGTGATGCAATGTTAAACTTATGTCCCGCCAGAGCGTAAATCTGTTTTCGGAGTTCCTCTTCTTTATCAATGAAACGTATGCTTAACTTTTTGAGAATATCCGAATCAATGCGAATGCCCGCATATTCCATTTCGGCCAGGAGACTCACGAGCGGCATTTCGATTTGGTCATAGAGACCGGCAGCAGAACCGGCTCTTTCAAGTTGCTTTTTCAAAATCAGATAGAGTTTCCACGTTACGAAAGCATCTTCACCGGCATATTCCGCAACAATGTCTGTCTGGACTTCATCCATCCGCTTTTGGTTTTTCCCGCTGCCGATTAACTCCTCAATTTTAATCGTCTTGTGTTGAAGATAATGTTCCGCCATATCATCGAGGTTATGCGGCATTTCAGGACGCAGCAAATAATCCGCCAGCATCGTATCAAAGGCAACGCCCTGCATTCGAATCCCCTCGTTGCGCAGAACAACCATATCGTATTTGATATTCTGCCCGACCTTGCGGATATTCGGATTTTCAAAGACAGGTCGCAGTTTTTTCAACGCTGCCGGTAAGTCCAGGACGGACGAACCGAGCGGACCGCGGAACGCCAAATAATACGCTTCCGTTTCATTCCACGCAAAAGACATACCGGCAATCGCTGTATATCGGGGCATCGTTGCTTCAAAGCGGTTGTCTATCGGTACGGTTTCCGTATCAAACGAAAATAGAGTTTGTTTCAATAATTGATTGTAGAACGTCTCCCATTTTTCGGCAGTGTCAATCAACCGGTACTCAAAAAATGCGGCAGCGGGTTTGCTGCCGGTAACTTTTTTATCGGCAAATTGATTATCCGCCGTTTCCGGTTCCGTTCCTTCGTTGAGTATCTTCATCAAGGAATAAAATCCGAACCGCTGAAACAATGCCCGCAGTTTTTCGGTATCGAATCCCTGATACGGACTCCAATCAACAGTAAGCGGCACATCCGTACGGAGTGTAACGAGTTGTCGGCTCAAGAGTGCCGAGTCTCTGCTTTCCGCAAGACACTCACGCTTCTTTCCGGTAATTTTGTGAATATTTTCATAAATTCCTTCGAGAGAACCGAATTGTTGTAACAATTCCGCCGCCGTTTTCATACCGATTTTGGGGACACCCGGCACGTTGTCGCTCACATCGCCGACAAGCGATTGAAAGTCAATAACCTGCTGCGGCGTAATCCCCCAGTCGCTCAACAATTCCTCCTGCCGGTAAAATATTTGTTTCCGCAAATGATAAAGCGAAACGTGTCTGTTAATCAGTTGCCGGCAGTCTTTATCGCTTGTTACAATAACACAGTCATTGCTTCGTCCGGTACTTTCGGCGGCAACGGTCGCTAATATGTCATCGGCTTCAAAGCCCGGAACGGCAAGAATCGGAATATTGAAGGCTTGGAGAACTTCTTTTGCCGATTCAATTTGCGGACGCAACTCTTCGGGCATCAATGACCGGTTCGCCTTGTATCCGGTATAAATTTCAGAACGGAACGTTTTAACGGGCAGGTCAAAAGCACAAAGCAAAATGTCGGGCTGATGCGTTTTAATGACCGTAAAGAGGTCTTTGGTAAAACCGAAAACGGCATTGACAGGTTCACCCTGCGGACTCGTCATCTGTCCCAAAGCGTGAAAAAGTTGATAGAGAAGCCCGTGGGCATCGAGAATGAAAACGGTCATTTTTATTTAACCTTTGTGCCGATAATGCCGATAATGCAGTAGTGTTGGGGATGTCCCCTGATTTTCCTAAAATGAAGCGGCTATTAGCAATCGTTTTGGCGGCAGCGTTGATTTGTCCGATGTTCGGTACGGCAGGCGGTTGTTCATCGCCGGGCACCAAACCAGCAACCAATAATATATTTTCTTTTCCCAAAGCGAAAAAAGAAGACAAAACCGTCCAAAAAAATCGGGATAATCCCGCCACCGTAGGCGAATTTCTTGCAATGCCGCGGTAAAGCGGCGGGAGCGGACTAAAAAAGTTGAAAAATACTGTAGTCTGGAATTTGTTGACCGTAATCTATGGACCGCTTTTCCGTTGTAAAACTCCTATGAGTTTCGACAACCGTTCCTTCGCCGGTCATAGTTTCCGCCTTATCTTTTCCTCTTTTATCGCCTTCCGTCGGATCGGCATTGACAAGCAAGGAGTTATGAGCATTATCGGCAAGGTGAATTTTGTATTCAGTCGAGTTTAAGCGTTTAATTCGAATAGACTTGTTCCCTAACCGTTTTTTTCATCGCGAAGGCGCACTGATTTTACGATGAAATCCGCCCGCTTTTTATTAGTTGCTGGTGGCTAGTGACGAGTTTTCGCTTCCGAATTTTCCCCGCATTGACTCGTCACTCATCACTTTCTTTGCGACTTCGCGATTATCATTTCCCTTTTTCATCTTGAGATACAGTAAACGCCGGCAGGTTGTGGAACAAGTCTAATAGATACGTAAAACCTTACTGATTAGATATACTGCCATCTATTGACAATTGGTTTTTATTGATTGTACAGATGAAAGTTTTCGGCGAGGAGGGAGCGCGTTCTGCCTTGTACTTTGTCCGGCATCGGAAAAATTTCTTACGATGCCTATAATAAACACTGTAAAAGTCTTCAAACTTTTCATAATATCTATTATACGATATTTTCTTCTTAAAAAATTCCATAAACGTTCAATTAAGTTCAGATTCGGCGAATAAGCCGGTAAAAACCGGACTTTGATCCGCGCCGTTTCCCACTATGCCGCCGGTATTTCAGAACGGTAATAACGCGCATTGTCAGGAATCATATAAATCTCTTCCGCTTCGGGATGTTTTGCTTCCAACTTCCCGAACAGCCGAATCGCCGATGGAGCATTCACCGAATCCGTGAAATCCGTTACCGTTTCTAATGCCGTAACATCAACCGCTCCGTTGATATTCACCCGCTGACGGACGTGATCCGACTTCAATTCCTTTTCTTGTCCGCGGCGAATCCAGCCGTAAGCCGGAATACTGTTGAACTGCGGATGACAGCCGTCCGCAAAGTAATCGGATCGTTTTCATCATTGGTTTTATTGAGTTTTTCGTATTCGTCCAAAAACGGCTCCTGACCGGTGTAGTTCATCTGAACGAGACCGTACTCGCCGGATTCTTTGTACAGGAGAAAAGACGAGCGGATAGTCTGTTCGTCTTGCCCTGACTTGTAATGATCTAACATCCCGCCTAAAATTATACAAGACCAATTCTCAATAGGCCGCAGTATAACAGGGCGTATGTTTCGTGTCCCAAAAACCGAAAAATGAATTTTTCAAGTGCGATTAGAATACTGGACTTGTTGCTTAACTTAGTATCCGCCGCCACCTTGTTGGTGTTGCTGAAAATGAAAAAAATGAACGATGACAAGCATTTTTTCAAAAACACATCGTTTCGTTCCGGTACGCGTCTGAACACTGCATCGTCTAACTTCATCAAATGGGAATAACGGTTCGACATTGAAAGTCCTCCTTGACTAAAAAACGGAAATCGACTACAATCTACGTGTTGTAACGAAATCTGCGTATTGTAACGACTTTCATATTACGCAACGTATCTACGCAAATGAATCTTCCTCTGGGTTACCGCTTTTCCGGCGTGCATTGCGGGCTAAAATCCAATGCCTCGCTGCCCGACTTATCGCTGATTGTTTCCGACACTCCGGCAAGTGCCGCCGGGGTGTTCACGCCGAACCTCGTTTGCGGTGCGCCGGTACTCGTTGACCGGAACCGGCTTCCCGGAACCGGTTTTCGCGGCGTTGTCGGCAACTCTCGCTGCGCTAACGCCTGTACCGGTGAACAGGGCATAAAAGATGCTGAAGAAATGTCCGCTCTCGCCTCACAGGCTGCCGGAGGAGAACCGGACAAAGGACTCGTTATCTCGACGGGGGTTATCGGAACAATGCTGCCGATGGATAAAATCCGAAGCGGTATCAAAACAGCAGCGGCGGCGTTGGAGGCAACGGAAGCGGCTTTTCTTAATGCAGCACGCGGCATTATGACAACCGATACGGTTGAAAAATATGCAGTGAGAAACTTACAACTCGAAGACGGAACGGAAATTCGCTTAGCCGGCATCTGTAAAGGAGCGGCAATGATTGCCCCGCATCTGGCAACAATGCTGGCGGTCGTTTTCACCGATGCTTTTGTCGAACCGGAGACCGCACAGCATTTAATCAGCGGTGCGGCAGAAATGTCGTTCAACTGCATTACCATTGACGGACACACCAGTACATCGGACACTCTGTTGTTCCTTGCCAACGGACGAGCCGATGCGAAACCGTTGGCAGCAAAGAATTTAGAGCGGTTTGCTAAAGTCTTACAGGACATTTGTATTGAGTTAGCCGTCAAAATACCGGCAGACGGCGAAGGAGCATCGCATCTGATTACCGTTGATGTACAGGGCTGCAAACATCGGGACGATGCGAAAAAAATAGCCCGAAAAATTTCGGAGGATGCTCTTGTCAAGACGGCAATTTGCGGTGCCGATCCGAATTGGGGACGAATTGTTTCGGCATCAGGAACGGCGGGAGTCCCTTATAATCCGAAGGGAGTATTGTTACAAATCAATGGTATCACGTTGTTTGAAAACGGCGAACCGGTGCCGTTTGACAAGGCGGAGGTCTCTCATTCGATACGTTCGAACAGGGACACGCATATTGTCTTGCAGTTATCGGAAGGCGAAGAATCCGTCCGGTTCTGGACAACAGACTTAACGGCAGAGTACGTCAGACTCAATTCCGACTACACGACGTAAGCCGCACAAAACGCAAGCGAACTGCTAGACTCGCAACACATCCCCCCCGCTGCTGCCCATTCCCCGTTATTGTGGTAGAATAGGTTCCCGCTTTAACCTACTTGAAAAATACTCAAACAATGAGCGAAAATTACGACATCGGTTTAATGGGGCTTGCCGTGATGGGGCAGAACCTCGTTCTCAATATGATTGACCGCGGCTTTAACGTCGCCGTCTTCAACCGGACAACGTCCAAAGTTGACGATTTTGTCAACGAACCTGAATGTAAGTCCAAAGGCGATAAACTCATCGGCACGCACTCCCTTGCCGAACTCGTCTCGAAACTGAAGCGTCCGCGAAAAGTGATGCTGATGATTCAGTCGAAAGATGCCGTTCCCGCACCGGAAATCGCTCTGTATCCGAAAACGGCGGCTATTGATGCCGTCATCGAAGAACTCCTGCCGCTCCTCGAACCCGGCGATGTTATCATTGACGGCGGCAATACTCATTTTCGCGATACCGAACGCCGTACCAAGTTTGTCGAAAGCAAAGGATTATTGTACATCGGCACCGGTGTTTCCGGCGGAGAAGAAGGCGCACGCAAAGGTCCCAGTATGATGCCGGGCGGAAGCGAAAAGGCGTGGGAACTTGTCAAAGCGGTTTTTCAGGCGATTGCCGCAAAGGTCGGTGCGAAACACGATATTCCGTGCTGCGAATGGGTCGGCGTTCGCGGTGCCGGTCATTATGTCAAGATGGTACACAACGGTATCGAATACGGCGATATGCAGTTAATCTGTGAAGCGTATTGGATGCTCAAAAATGCTCTCGGTTACAATAACGAACAGATTCACGAGACGTTCGCCGAATGGAACAAAGGTGAACTTGATAGTTATCTTATCGACATCACGAAGGACATTTTCACCGTCAAAGACAAGGAAACGGGCAAGTATCTTGTCGATTTGATTCTCGATACCGCCGGAGCAAAGGGGACGGGCAAGTGGATGAGCCAACTGGCACTCGACATCGGCGCACCGAGCAGTTTGGTTACCGAAGCGGTCTATGCCCGGTGTATTTCGGCAATGAAAGATGCCCGTGTCCGTGCCTCCCAAGTGTTGAAAGGCGGAGTCAAGCCGGATACAAAATTGCCTGCCGGTTTTGTGGAACAGATTCGTCAGGCACTCTACGCTTCCAAGATTTGTTCATACGCACAGGGTTATGTTCAAATGCAGGCGGCGGCGAAGGAATACGATTGGTCGTTAAAATTCGGCGAAATTGCAATGCTTTGGCGCGGCGGGTGTATCATTAGGGCAACGTTTTTGGAACGGATTAAAGAGGCGTTTGATGCCGACCCGAAGTTGGAAAATCTGCTGCTGGCACCGTATTTCAGGGAGGCGGTGGAATCGGCGCAGCCGGCTTGGCGGAATGTTGTGAAGACGGCGATAGATTTCGGGATTCCGGTTCCGGCATTTTCGACGGCGTTATCGTATTATGATTCGTACCGCAGTGCCGTTTTACCGGCAAATTTGCTGCAAGCACAGCGGGACTATTTCGGTGCGCATACGTACAAACGCATTGACAAACCGAACGAAGGACCGTTTCACACCGATTGGATTAACGAACGGCAGTAACAAAAAACGGAGATACTCGATTTTGTTATGGAGTGAGAAGTTTCTCACAGAGGAATTGAACACGAAACACACGGCGGCATAGTTTATGCTGTCTGTTTCAAAACGTTGCCAGACCGGCAGGAATAGGATAGAATGGGAGAGGTTAACACGTTGTCGGACTATGGGCAGAGAAAATCAACTAAAACAATCTTGGATGTATTCGGTTCATACCAAGATGTTTGTTATACTTTTCTTGTGCCTGAACATTCCGTTCATCGGTGTATGGATTACTGTCAAACACGTCAGTGAAAAGGGTTATTACGAACAAAAAAAGATATTTCTGAAATCGCTCGCCCGTGTTCTCGATTCGCATCTTGGTGAAGGCGGATACGATGAAATATTGAAAGAGGGAGAGGCGCAGTCCGCTTCCCGTGAAGAGCAAATTGCTGTTCTTAACAAGGCACTTGCCGATGATACCGACCGCGTTGCTTCGGCTGCCGAAGGTATCGGTGCAGGTTTTTATGCCAGAGACCTCGATGCCATTGTTACTTACGGTCCCGCCAGCAAATTCGGCGAGAAAGTCGGCGTTGCCATTGCCCCGGAACATCAGGGAAGACTTGTGATGGCAGACGGAATTGAACGTCTCGCACAAGGAACAATGGTGCGGGGCAACATTCTCAATATGATGCATCCGGTAAAACGGAATGAAAAAGTTATCGGTTATATCTGGGTCAATGAGGCAACGACAGACATTGAGAAGGGATTACGGAAAGTGTCGCGGAGTATAATGATTTTTGTCGGAATTTTTTATGTTTTAATGACCGTGTGTGTCGGGCTGATTTTCCGAAGAACCATTGCGGTAGAACGAAAGGCTCTCACGGCAGCGGAGTCGGCAAATTCAACGCAGAAGAATTTCCTTGCTCAAATGAGCCACGAAATCCGCACGCCGCTCAACGGGATTATCGGAATTTCCGATTTGCTCTCCCGAACGGAATTGTCGGAAAAACAAAAAGAATATTTCTCTCTGCTCCATACATCGGCAAATCATCTTCTCACACTGATAAACGACATCCTCGACTTTTCCAAAATTGAGGCAGGCAAACTGGAACTCGAACACATCGAATTTGATTTAGTCAGCACGGTGGAAACGGTTGTCAAAATTGTCCGCCCCAAAACAATGGAGAAGAATATCGAGTTGCAAAGTGTCTATCCCGATACATTTCCGCATATCGTTTTCGGCGACCCGATGCGTTTGCGGCAAATTCTCGTCAACCTGCTCAACAATGCTATCAAGTTCACGGAAAAGGGGGGAGTCCGTTTAGAGGTATCCATCAGAGAATCCGCCGCTCATACGTCTTCTGCAAACGCCGGCTCGGCAAGCGGTGTTGCGACAAGTAAAACTCCGGCAGGCAGCGTTCCTTCCGCAAACGTTGCCCCCGTCAACACTGCCTCCGGCAGTGCCGCCCCCGCAGATATTGTTTTCATTCATTTTGCCGTCATTGACACTGGTATCGGCATTCCCGCAGAACAGCAAAACCGGCTCTTTACGCAATTTTTACAAGTGAATGCCTCGCAGGCAAGAAAATTCGGCGGCACAGGTTTAGGATTGGCTATTTCCAAGCAACTTGTTCAAATGATGGGCGGAACTATCGGCGTACAAAGCGTCGAGAATGCCGGTTCAACGTTTTACTTCACCATTCCGTTCCAAATTTCGTACCATCAGGACAGCAGTGTTAGCGACAGTATATTGGCGGCATTAATTCCGTCGGCAACTGACGACCATATCATATCGGACGGCATAATCCTCATTGCCGAAGACAATCAGATTAACCAAATTGTTGTCGGCGAAGTTTTAACGCAAGCCGGTTTTAAGTTTGACATTGTTTCCAACGGGAGACTGGCATACGAGGCTTTCGTCAAAAAAGAGTATGCTCTGATTTTGATGGATTGCCAAATGCCGGAAATGGACGGTTATGAAGCCGCAAGATTAATTCGTAAAGTAGAAAAAGACAGAGAAACGGAGATGCAGGACGAATACGGAGCGAATCCAATTCCGATTATTGCTTTGACGGCGAACGCAACAAAGGAAGACGAAAAGCAGTGTCTTGATGCCGGAATGAATGATTATTGCGTCAAGCCGATAACCCCGACCCAACTGATACAGGTTATGCGAAAATGGATGCAAAAAGGGAAGACGCAGTAGGAATGTTACCGTATTTCTATCGGGGGGGCTAACACTCCCCCGCTCTTTTTGGGGCTGCATTCCTCCGCTTTTTTTTTTGTGCTGAAAATCCGCCGCCTATCCGCCCGCCTGCTTACGCTTTGGTCAACTCTCTGAACCGCAAATCGAGGTCGCTGCCTTTTGATTTGAAGTCGGCAATCGAACCGTCGAAAACCAAACGTCCTTCGTTCATAAAGAGAACCCGCGAAGCCACCGCTTCGACCTCTTGCAATATGTGCGTTGAAAGAAGAATAGTCTTTTCCTTGCCGATTTGCCGCAGCGTCTTGCGGACATCGTGTATCTGATTCGGGTCAAGTCCTGCCGTTGGTTCGTCAAGAATTAACACTTCCGGTTCGTGAAGCATTGCCTGTGCCATTCCAACCCGCTGCCTGTATCCCTTCGATAACTTGCCTATCGGCTTGTTATAGACGGATTGAAGCGAACACAACTCAACAACGGCAGCAATGCGTTCGTTTAACTTGTTGCCGCTCAAACCGCGTATGTCTCCGAAAAAACGCAGCAGCGATGCGGGAGACATATCTGGATACAGCGGACCATTTTCCGGCAGATAGCCGAGTTTCGCCGCACCGGCAAGCCGGTCGGATGCCATATCGTAACCGGCAATCGCCGCTCTGCCGCCTGTTGCGGACAGATAACCGGTCAGAAGTTTCATTGACGTACTCTTGCCCGCTCCGTTGGGACCGAGAAACGCAACGACTTCCCCCCGTCGGATACTAAATGTAACATTATCTATCGCCGCAAAATCACCGTAATACTTGGATAATGCGGCGGCTTCAATCATTGATTGTGTCTGTGTCATAGTGCGTCCGGTTTGAAATGTTCCGTAACAAAAATTAAGTGCCTGTTTCTGCTAAAAATTTCCTGCATTATTGACGGCATCATCGTATGCCTTATAAATTAACGCCGTACTTACGGCACCGGCATCAAGGTTTCCTTTGCTTCTCTCGCCGAGATTTTTGGCTCTGCCGTGTTTCGCAACGAGGTCTTTTGTTGAGTCTGCTCCTTTTTGGGCGGCTTGGGCGGCAAAACGGAACATTTCGGCAAGCGAACCGGTATCTTTGCGGACGGACACCGCTTCTATTGCCGGTATCAGCGCATCCATTAGCGTTTTATCGCCGACTTTCGCTTTGGTTGCCGTTTGAACGTTTGCCAAACCCGCCTCAAAAACCGCTGCTGTCTGCGCCGCATCCAGTTCATCAGCATCGGCAGCACCGGACATTCCGACAAAAAAGGAACCTGTCAAGGCACTCGTTGAACCGTTAGTGCCGGACATCACGTCCCAGCCGACTGTTTCGAGGGCAGCCGCCAATGTACCGTCTTTCTTTGCCGCTGCGGCGGCTTTCATTGCCGCGAGGATAGCGGTCCCGTGGTCGCCGTCGCCGGTTGCGGAATCAAGTTGATTAAGATAAGCGAGATTCTTTTCTATTGCCGACAGAGCCGAATCAAGCATCTTTTGCAAAAGCGTTTTCGTGAACTTCATACGCAGAAATCTGGCATACAGTTGTAATGACGCTGACAACTATAGCACATCGCGGTACAAGAGTCAAGACGGCATTGACAAATGCCGCCCGATAGCGGACAATACGACCTGTTCCTGTTTTGCCTCCCCCTAAAAATGCAGACGTTTATATCCCTGACCGCAATATCACTGACCATTGTATCGTCTCTTTTCGCCGCCGAAGCCCCGCTGCCGCTCATACCTGCAACGCCGTCTCCAACGCCGCACATTGCCGTTGAGCGGATACCGCCGCAACCCGATACTGATAGGTCAACTATTCAGGTACACGGTTTTTTGACTCTCCATAAACGAAATTACGTTATTTTGGCGGCTACCGAACGTGCCGTGTTGATGTCGCTGGAAACCGAAAAGCGGGATGTAAACGGCAATATTCTCAAAGACGCAAACGGTCAGGGGATATTGGTTCCAGTCATCGAAGGAATGAAAGTTTTCAAAGGGCAGATTCTCGGCAGTTTCGATGACCGCGAACTGCACAGCAGCCGTAAAATTGCCAAAGCCCAATTCGAAGTTGCCAAAGCCGAGAAGAACAAAAAAATCGAAGTGGAATATGCTCGGCGGGGAATGCTGGTTGCGGAAGCGGAATACCATACGATGGAGGATGCCAACAAGCGGCACGAAGGAACGTTTCCTGATATTGAAGTTTTGAAAGCCGCTCTGGAATTTACGCAGGCGGAAGCGAATTTTGCGCTGCAAAATTATATGATTGACGAAGTGAAGACGAGAGAGGTTTCCGTTAGAGAAAGTGAACTCGAACGTACCGATGTTTTGATTAGCCTTCGGAAAATAGTTGCCCCGATAGACGGTATCGTGGTAAAACTGAATCAAACAGAAGGTGAGTGGCTGCGTGAGGGCGACCCTGTTTTAGAAATAATGCAACTGAAAATGCTTCACTTTCTCGGGAAGGTGAGTGCGGCGGATTGTGCCGTCAGCGAACTGGACGGCAAACCGGCGACTGTTTTTGTAAAACTTTCCGGCGGCAGGCAGGAAAGTTTTTCCGGCAAGGTTGTTTTCGTGCATCCCAAGATTGATGCAGGAGGCACGTATGAAGTGCGTATTGAGGTACAGAACCGTCCGAGCGGTCATTCGTGGCAGTTGCAGCCCGGCGGTGATGCCGATGCCGTGATACAACTGCGTTGAGCGGGCGGCAGTCAATACAGAAAAAAAACCCCGCGATATTCTTATTCTCTTGACAATACGCCCTAGCAAAGGCGGTCTCCCTGTTTGACCGCATAGCCTTGCAGGAAGTCTTTGACCGGCATCATTTTCTTGCCGACAGGCTGAATGAACAAAATCCTGACAGCCCCGTCTTTGGCGGCAACAATCAATTTTGCACTCTCCGCACAAAGTATCGTACCGGGGTTATGTTCCGGTAAAGCGTGTGTCTGTAAAGTATGTGCCGATGAAGACTCTGGAACAGATGTCTGCTGTTGTTCTTTGCGGGAACTGTCTTCCTGTTCTGATAACAACTCCGCTAAATTATCCATCTTGGCATCCATCAGCACCGGCGCAACAAGAATACCGGAACGGAATTCACCGCCTATTTCTTCCTCAAATTCGTCCGTCAACGGTACGAGTTGACCGATTATCAAACGTAACTTTGAGCCGTCGGGACGCTGCCAATCCGTAAAACTCCGCGGCCAAGGATCCATCGCCCGGCAGTGATTAAAAATTTCCGCTGCTGTCTTATGCCAGGGGATTTGTCCGTTTTCTTTTTTTAGTTTCGGAGCCTTGGAGGCTTTTTCGTGAAGTTGTTCGATAATTTTGACCGTCCGGCTGCCCGCCATCCGGTTGACGACATCATAGACTAATTCCGCACCGTAATCGGCAAGCCGCTCTTCAAGTGCAGCTGTGTTTTCTCTTGTTCCAATGCGAATTGGGGGACTTTGTGCAATCACCGGACCGGCATCGACTTTCGGCGTTACGTGAATAATGCTGACTCCTGTGTATTGTTCCCCGTTGAGAATAGCCCAGTGGACGGGGGCTGCCCCGCGATATTTCGGCAGCAGCGAACCGTGCAGATTAATGCCGCCGAGCAGCGAACCTTTCAAAACCGCTTTGGGAAGAATGTGTCCAAAATCGCAGACAAAAAGTAAATCGGGACGGACAAGATACAGAAAATCGAAAAACTCCTGACTATGAATATCGTCTTTATCAGAAACAGCGATATTGTACTGGGCGGCAAATTCCCTCGCCGGTGTCATTATCGGATTGCCGTGCCGGTCATACCGCAGCGGATTGGTAACAAGGCAAACGATGTCAAAAGACTTTTCTTCACAAAGCAGCCGCATTGACGGTACGGCAAACGCCCCCGTCGCCATCAGAACGATCCGAAAGTGCTTTTGAGAAACGTTCTGGGGAACATCCCAGGGAATTGATTGCTGGTTTTCTGTATTGCCGTTGAACGTTCGTTTCCTCCGCTGAGTGCCCATATTATACGGAATTCCGGTCAAAACGTCAAGCGGACGCTATTTTCCGAATTATCGTCAAAGTCCATACAGACGGTATGCCGATAAGACAGAAAGGCGGACTGGTGCTGTAACGCTTCCTGCCGTAGTACTTTATTTTTGTCTGCCGCTGTCTAAAACCATTGAATGGATACAGAGAAAATGCGAAAACCCCTCCTCCTCAAAACAATTATCGAATGGACTTCATTTGGGATTTTCCTGCTCGTTGCTCTCCTTGCCGTTGCCCACTGCAAGGGCGAGGAAAACGATTGGCAAAGTGCTGAACTCGAAACGTCGAAGACGGCTGACGGCGGCGACATTGAGTCCCAAATCGAGAAGCCGAAAAAAACCGGTGCCGTTTGGGGCAGTGTTGCAGAGAAGCAGCCCGCTCAAAAAGGAAAAAAGACAGAGGCATCACGTCCGCTCTTGAATGATAAAATTGACGCTGTAGCGGATAAAAAGCCGGTGAAGACAGCGGCAAAAAACCCCGCCCCGTTAAGTTCAACCCCGTCCAATTCCGCCGCATTGAAGGGCAATGATAAAGATTCGGCATCCGTTTCCAAAGAAAAGTATCTGTTAAAATCAACGCGAAAAAAAGGTTCGGCGGATATTGTCGAGACCTTGCTTGAAGTTTCCGGCACGGTGAAACAGCCGGCAAGCGAATTGAATCCGGCACTGAAACCTGTTGACAATAAAATGGAGGTGATTGCCGGTTTCCGTTACGAAGAACGTTTCAGTGCAGTGACATCGGCAGACGGCGGACAGACGGCGGTAAGACAATATAATTTAGCGAAGTCGAAAATGAAAATCGGCGACCGGACGAAAACACCGGAACTGGACGACAAGATTCAAACTATCGTTTGTTCGCTTGACAAAGATAAGGTAACGTTATTTTCGCCCAAAGGGGCTTTGCGGGGCGAACAACTTCTTCTTATTGAGGATTTACCCGGCAACACGCTGACGATTGACCGTTTACTGCCGAACAAAGAGGTTGCCGTCGGCGAAGCGTGGAAGGTGTCCGACGGGGTTCTGCGGTCTTTTCTCTCCATTGATGCGGTAACGGAAAGTAATGTTACGGCAGTTTTGACGGCAGCAGCCGATGAGATGGCGATGGTCGAAGTCGTCGGCGATGTCAGCGGCATTTATCTGGGGGCGGCAACGGAAATGTCGGTGCGGGCAAAGTACCAATTCGATATGAAGGCGAAACGTATTAACTGGGTCGGCTTGTTGATAGAAGAAGACCGGTCAATGGGACATGTCGGTCCCGGTCTTGATTTGGTCGCCAAAGTTCAGGTAAAAATATCGCCGCTTGCCGAACCGCAGGTTTTGACCGATGAGGCAATGGAAACGATTGCAACCGAACCGGACAGCAAAATGCTGGAACTGAAATATGACGGCGGCAAGGGACCGTGGCGTTTTGCACATGACCGGAATTGGTATGTGTTCCAAGACGACCCGCAGGCAACGATTCTCCGCAAACTGGAAAACGGGGAACTTGTGGCTCAATGTAACATTGCCGATATGGGAACGGTCGATTTGCGGACGATGACGACGATAGACAGGTTTCAGCAGGATTTGGCTGCCGGTCTGGGGAAAAACTTCGGCAAAGTGATTTCAGCAGAAGAACACGTCAGCAAAGCCGGTTATAAGGTTTATCAGGTATTGATTGACGGTATGGTCGAAGATTTGCGGCTGCGTTGGATTTACAATTTGCTGACAGACAAAAACGGTCGGCAGTCAGTTGTGGTGTTTGTGGTCGAGGCAGACAAACTAGAACAGTTCGGTGATGCGGACGAGGTACTTCTTTCGACATACCGGCTGGGGAAATAGCGGCAGGGACGTGTGCGGGTTTTGAGTCCGCTTGCGTTTTTCCGCCCTGCCGGCACGGCATATCACCCGTTTCTCTTATTCGCCTTCATTATTTCGGCGGCAAGATGCCGGTAGTCATCCGCTCCGTTGGAATGTGCGTCGTAATCGAAAATCGGCTTTCCGTAACTCGGTGCTTCGGCAAGACGTATGTTGCGGCGGATTTTTGTTTCAAAAATCTGTGCATCACCGCATACTCTCGGCAATTTTTCACGCTGCTCAAGGAACGCCCTGATGTCCTGCGTTACTTCCGAAGCGAGCCGCGTATCATCGTACATTGTCAGTAAAATGCCGGAAAGTTTCAAACTTTTATTAAGCCGGCGGGAAACGGCTTCAAGCGTTTCAAGCAGCCGCATAAAACCGTGTAACGAAAAATAATGCGGCTGAAGCGGTACAAAAACTTCCTGCACCGCCGTCAACGCATTGAGCGTAAAAAGCCCCAGCGATGGCGGACAGTCGATAATCAGATAATCGAACGTCATTGTCTCTTCTGCCAATTCGTCCCGCAAAATCAGTTCTCTGCCGACAGCACTGGCAAGTTCCAGTTCTGCTCCGACCATATCAAGATGTGCCGGTATCAGATACAGATTTTCTGTCACACGAATACGGACATCGTTTAGTTTCAATTTACCGATAAGAACATCATAGACGGATTTTCCTTCCGACTGTGTGTCAAATCCGAAATGCAGCGTTGCGTGCGCCTGCGGGTCGAGGTCAATGACGCAAACCTTTGCGCCGGCAGCGGCAAGGGCGGCACTCATATTAACGGCGGTTGTCGTTTTTCCGACCCCGCCCTTTTGATTCATTACGGCTATTGAACGCATTAAATAATGGATAATTGAGAATAGATAACTTTTAACCGCGCTCCTGCCGACTTTATTTCCAGCAGCCGCAACATACCGTCAGCAGTATCCGCTTTTCATCAGATAAAGTCAATATCGACTACCGGCACAGCCAAACGATTCCCCTCCCATTTATCCCCGCTGCTATCCCCGCTGCGGACAGGATATAGGCAAATCGAACAGCCGCAGAACGAATCATTCACGATATTCCCCAATGTAAACCGTACTAATTTTGCGGCAAGCATCTTGTTGCAAAAAAGGAAGGGTATGCTATAATTTACACTGTAAGACCGTTGATATAACGGTCTCCAATCCTATTTCTGATAATGTCCGATAACGAACAATTTACCGTAACGTCCGGCGTGCTTCCCGGTGCCAATGAAGATTATACCGCCAAAGACCTTGAGCATTTGAGCGATCAGGAACACGTCCGAAAACGTCCGGCAATGTACATCGGAGACACCACTTCACGCGGTCTCCATCATCTTGTCAGCGAAGTTGTCGATAACTCCATTGACGAAGCAATGGCAGGTTTTGCCTCGACAATTCTCATTCAAATTAACAATGACGGCTCTGTAAGTGTCGAAGACGACGGACGCGGCATCCCCGTTGAAGAGCATCCTGACCTGAAAAAATCGACCCTCGAAGGAGTGATGACCGTATTGAAGTTCGGCGGTAAATTTTCCAAAGGGGCGTACCAAACTTCAGGCGGCTTACACGGGGTCGGCGTTACCGTTGTCAACTTTCTTTCCGAATGGTGCGAAGTTGATGTTGCGCGGGACGGATTCATCTATCATCAGGAATATCAGCGGGGTATCCCCAACGGTCCGGTCGAAAAAACCGGCAAGTCCGAAAAGCGGGGAACAAAAACGACCTTTATGCCGGATGAGGAAATTTTCCCCGACAGAAAATTCGATTACAATGTCCTTTTTCGCCGCTTGCAGGATTTAGCATTTCTCAACAGCGGTGTAAAAATTATTTACCGCGATGTCCGAAGCGGCAAGGAAGATACATTTCTCTACGAAGACGGTTTGATTGACTTCGTCAAAAATATGAACCGCTCAACCGATGCCGCTCACGAGGATATTGTACATATTATCGGCAGCACCGAAGGTGTTACGGTAGACGTGGCTCTGCAATATACCATCGAATACACTGAAAATCTCCACTCTTACGTCAATAACATTCACACGATAGAAGGCGGAACGCATCTTTCCGGTTTCCGCACCGCCCTGACACGGACGCTCAACAACTACGGGAAAAATGCGAACCTCTACAAGGAGAAGACTCTCATACCGAGCGGTGAAGATTTTCGGGAAGGTTTGACCGCCGTGATTTCCATCCGCGTACCGAATCCCCGCTTTGAAGGACAAACGAAAACGAAACTCGGCAACAGCGAAGTCGAAGGCATTGTCAATTCGATAGTCGGCGAGCAGTTGGCAAAGTTTCTTGAAGAACATCCGAAGTCGGCAAAAATTATCGTACAAAAAGGGATGGTTGCCGCCGAGGCGAGAGAAAGTGCCAGAAAAGCTCGCGCCCTCATTCGGGAACGCAAAGGAGCGTTATCGTTCGGCGGTCTGCCGGGTAAGTTACGGGACTGCACAAGTAAAGATGTCGATAAATGCGAACTGTATCTCGTCGAGGGAGACTCTGCCGGAGGCAGTGCCGAAGGCGGAAGAACACGGGAATTTCAGGCAATTTTGCCGCTGCGGGGGAAAATACTCAATGTCTATCGGGTTCGTGATGACAAAGCGTTAGCAAACGCAGAAGTCAAAAGTATGATTGCCGCTATCGGGGTAGGATTCGGCGAAGATGTTGACTTGCAAAAACGCCGCTACGGTAAAGTGATTATTATGACCGATGCGGACGTGGACGGCTCGCACATTCGGACTTTACTGCTGACATTCTTTTACCGGCAAATGTTTGAATTCGTCAAAGCGGGACATATATTTATTGCGTGTCCGCCGTTGTACCGCATTAGACAGAAAGGCAGGGATGACCGATACATCGCAACGGACGAAGAAATGCGGCGAATTTTGCTCGAAATGGGATTGAAAAATGCGGTCTTTGAACCGGGCGACGGGCGGCACTTTGAAGGCGAAGCGATGACAAAACTCTGCAAGACGCTCGCCGGTTTAGACGAAGCCGTTGTGGCATTAGAAACACGGGGGATCAGTTTGCGTGATTTATCGCTGCGTCAAGACCCTGTCTCGGCAAAGGCACCTGTGTATCACGTGTTCTACGATAAAGATGAATACTGGTTTAAAGACAGGGACGAATTACGGGTATTTCGGGAAAAAGTTGAACGGGAATCCGGCAAGGAGGTTGCGATAGCGGATGAACAGACCGGCGTGTCTGCGAAGCAGGAAACCGCCGAAGCAGCCGTTCCCAACGGAGACGCAGGCAACATCGCCAATGCGCCTCGGCTTTTTATCGTTGAAATTCACGAAGTCCGTACACTCAACAAACACCTATTGGAATTGCGCGAGCAGGGCTTTGAAATGGATGCTTTAATGCCGGAAGAGCGGACGGGCAAGGATACGAGCCGATATTATTTGCGGCGCGGCGACCAATCGCAGGGCTTGGACGATTTGCGGCAGTTGTTAGCAGCAGTACGCAGCGGCGGCGAAAAGAGTATGCAGGTAACGCGATTCAAGGGATTGGGTGAAATGAATGCGGAAGAGTTGCGGGACACGACACTGCATCCGTCGAATCGGACGTTGATACAGGTAACAATGGACGATGCCGCTGCCGCAGACGAATTGTTCCGAATCCTGATGGGGGACAAAGTGGAACCCCGGCGCGAATTCATCGAAAAACATGCCCTCGATGTAAAAAATCTGGACGTGTAATTGCCGAAAAGTTATCACCTCCCTTTTGGACAATGATTGTGTTAGACAACAATATATGTCAGCCCTTATGTTCTGTATAAAGAGCGGAAAACTTATATTTTCCGCTCTTTATTTTTTGCACCTTATTTCTTGTAGACGGTTTTCGGGTCGAATATCCGTTCACCGATGACTTCCGTTCCCCGCGGCGTAACTTTGCGAAAAAAACAACTTTGATAACCTTCGTGGCAGGCGGCTCCGCCGATTTGCTCGACTTTCAAGAGAAGCGTGTCGGCATCACAGTCAATAAAAATTTCAGAAACTTTCTGCACGTTACCGCTTTCCTCGCCCTTACGCCAAAGTTTATTCCGGCTGCGGCTGAAATAGACAGCACGCCCCGTTGCGAGTGTTTCGTTGTAAGCCACCTCGTTCATATAAGCAAGCATCAAAACGGTACCGGTCACCTTATCTTGGACGACGACCGGAATTAAACCGCCGCATTTTGCAAAGTCTGGTTTTGTCATAATTGATAGTTGGAGTTGATAGTTGGAAATTGACAATGAACCTCGGCAAGACACTCTGTATTCTACCGCAGGAGCGGCAAGTATACAAGAGACAAAAAATGATGAAACGGCTTTTTCGTCCCGCCAAATATCCCCGGCGATTACAGCGAGCGGCGAATTTTTGCTTCTATATTTATGGGTTATGTTCTAAAATCATTGCATAATCTGATTATATCCGAAGAGCCGGAAGTTTATCACCAATCCTACACAGATTTTGTGCATCCGTTCCGACCGAAAAACGAATTCCCTTCCTCACTAATCGGCTGCACCAAGTCCGCAACGATAAATGTTTTCTCTCTATCTTCTGCGTGTTTTTCTTGGACACCAGAGCCGTATCTGATGGTGCTTGTCTCGCTAAAAACTCCCCATCTCGTCCATTTCGATGCGGATTTTACCGTGTGAGCGGGTCTGGAAGTATTAGACTTGTTGCGTAACATAAAATTCGTTATAACGCTTGTATTCTGGCATTTTCCCGTGTTTTAATCAAGGAGGATTTCAATGTCGAACCGTTATGAAAATTTGAAGCGATTAGAC
>JAITOZ010000149.1 GCA_031289675.1 Planctomycetaceae bacterium | reverse complement strand
TGACCGCTATTTTCTTGTTTGCTTCGGCGTTCCCTTCAATGACCGCTTCGGACAAATGCTTTTCCGGCACCTCAACAAACTTGAATGCACCTTCTTCGCTCATCGACATTAACGCTCCGACACCGGCACCGATGCAAAAAAGTCCGCCGAGCATCAGGAGAAAAAAGCATACAATGACAACGCAAACGGTTGCCAATGAGCGTAGAAAGAAGCCGAAACAGCCTGTCCGCTGCGGAGGCGGTGCCTGCATATAAACCGGATGATAAGGCGGATAATTCGGCGGCGGGGGCGGCACATAAGTTTGTTGGTAAGCCGGTTGCGGCGGCATCTGTGCATAAGCCGGCTGGTAGGGCGGCGGTACATAAGTTTGTTGCTGCTGTGCTGTATCACTCATAGATGGATTGTTCCTGTCAGGGATTTTGTTAAAGTCTTTCGCGATATACCCGCTTTGAAACGGGGCGGGATTCGGCTGGGGCGGAGACTGCGTGTTGTAAGTATCGTCGGACATCGTATTGTACGGTTTATATTGTACGGAGGGAGTTATTGCACTGGGGGTTGACAAGGGGCAGGAAAAAAGGGAGAATGGAGTGCTGCCGGTCTATTGTGCCGGATTTCCCGTTCACTGTCAACAGCCTTAACAAAAATCCCAAATGTTTTCGTTCAAAATGTCAAAAAGATTATCCGCTGCCGTTTGTTTCCTTTGTATCTGTTCCGTTGCGGTTCTGTCCGCTGTAACTCTTTCCGCTGCGTCCCTTTACGCTGCCGGTAAGCCGGTCGTTACCGTAATGCTCTGCGCCGAAGGCGATGAGCCGGCGCATTACGATGCGTACAATCGGATGCCGGCGTTTATGAAAGACCTCGCCGAAAAAGATAACTGGGAACTCCATATTCTCAAAAGCGAAAAATACGCCGATTTTCCCAGTCTCGAAATCCTTGATAAGACGGACGTTCTCGTTATCTATGTCCGCCGCATTGCGCTGCCGAAAGCGGAAATGGCACGTCTTCAAAAGTATGTGAAAGAATCCGGCAAGGGACTCGTTGCTATCCGAACGGCTTGTCACGGCTTTGCCCCCGGCAAGATTCCCGAAACCTGTCAGGCTTGGAAAGAGTTTGACAAAGAAATTCTCGGCGGCAATTATCACGGACACGGTCATAATGACATCGGCAGCGAAGTCTGGAACGTGAAAGAGCAAGGCGGTGCCGCAATTTTGAAGGATGTTAACCCGCCGGTTTGGCACAGCGGGACTTCGGTCTATTTCAACGACCCGACTGCGGCGGATATAACGGTCTATCAATATGCGGCTTCTTCGGAAAAGGGTAAGATGCCGCTGACGTGGACAAGGTCTTACGGCAAGACGCGCATTGCCTATACGGCGCTGGGACACAAAACGGATTACGATTTACCGCAATTCAAAGCATTGGTGCGTAATCTTGTCCGCTGGACGGGCAGCAGCGGGAGATAGAAGAATACCATCCGGTATAATTTTTGTTCCGCAACAAGTCTATTATTTATGTCAGCCCCTTATTTTTTGGACTCGAATATTCGTTTTGCGCTGCTCCGACAAAAACCAGCCTTTCGCTCCGCCCGTACAAGCGTATCGAGAACTTCCCGCTCTCTGCTTCCTATTTTTTGTTGCCCCCCTGTTGAAACCGGACGGAAATAGGATACAATCATACCAACTGTGGAAACTTAACCCCTTAACAGGAGATATATCCCGATGGCTATCAAAGTTGGTATCAATGGTTTCGGACGTATCGGCAGAATGGTTTTTCGTGCTGCTGTTGCTAATTTTTCCGACATCGAAATTGTCGGCATTAACGACCTGCTCGACCCGGCATATCTTGCCTATATGTTAAAGTACGATTCCGTTCACGGACGCTTCAAAGGCGAAGTTGCCGTTGACGGCACCAATCTCGTTGTCAACGGCAAGAAAGTCCGTCTGACCGCCGAGAAAGACCCCGCAAACCTGAAATGGGGTGATGTCGGTGCCGACATTGTCGTTGAGTCCACCGGTTTGTTCCTTGAAGCCGAAGGCGACCGCGGTGCTAATAAACACCTCGCTGCCGGTGCCAAAAAGGTTATTATGTCCGCTCCATCGAAGGACGCAACTCCGATGTTCGTCTATGGAGTCAATCATAAATCCTACGCCGGACAGACAATTATTTCCAACGCTTCCTGCACGACCAACTGTCTTGCTCCGCTGACGAAAGTGATTCACGAAAATTTCGGTATCGTCAAAGGTTTAATGACAACGGTTCACGCCGCTACGGCAACACAGAAGACTGTTGACGGTCCTTCTTCCAAAGATTGGCGGGGCGGACGCGGGATTCTCGAAAACATTATTCCGTCCTCGACCGGTGCGGCGAAAGCCGTCGGTAAGGTACTGCCGGCACTGAATGGTAAACTGACCGGTATGTCGATGCGGGTGCCGACTTCAGATGTTTCAGTTGTCGATTTGACGGCAGTTCTCGACAAGCAGGCTTCGATGGATGCGATTAAAGCCGCTATAAAAGCCGCCAGCGAAGGCGAATTGAAAGGTATTTTGGCATACACCGAAGACGATGTCGTTTCGACGGACTTCCGCGGCTGTGCAAGCACTTCGATATTCGATGCGAAGGCGAGTATGCTCCTTGACCCGAATTTCGTCAAGTTGCTTGCGTGGTACGACAACGAATGGGGTTACAGCAACAAGGTTCTCGAAATGGCGAGAGTCGTTGCGAAATAGCACCGGCAGCGGACATTATAATTAAAAGAGCGGGGGTGTAAGCCCCCCCGATGAACCACCGATGAATATTGCGCACATTACCGCATCGCCGAGTTTCGGAGGTCCCGAACGGCAGATGCTCGAACTTGCGCGGACATTGCAAGCAGCGCAGGATGCCAAATTCTTCGTTGCTTCGTTTCCCGAAGGCGGTAATGCCGAGCCGTTTCTTGCCGAAGCGGAAAAAGGCGGCTTTCCGGCATATCGGTTCCAAAACGATATGCCGCATCTTTTTGCTGCTTTTCAGGAAATGATACGGTATCTCCGGGAGAACCGCATTGATGTCCTTTTGGCGCACGGTCATAAAGCCCGATTGCTGGGCTGGCTGGCGGCTCGCAGGCTGCGCATTCCGATTATCGGTGTTTCGCGGGGCTGGACGGGGGAGAATAAAAAGATACGTTTTTTTGAACGCATCGACAAATGGATTCACCGGCTGATGAATCACATTGTGTGTGTTTCACAGGGACAAGCCGAAAAGGTTCTCCGTTACGGAACACCGGAAAGCCGCATTACGGTCATTCATAATTCAGTCCGTACGGACAGATTCGGCACGAGCCTGCCGGGTATTGCGCCGATGCCGGAATACCGGCAGAAGTTGGAGGCCATATTTGAGCAAAAGCCGCATTTTCTTTTGGGAGCGGCTGGCAGACTTTCGCCGGAAAAAGGTTTTGACATTTTAATTCGGGCGGTTGCGGCGATTCAATCCGTTGCGGCAATCAATGACCGGCAGGCTTCAGACGGACAGCATTGCGGATTAGTGATTTTCGGTGAAGGTTTTTTGCACGCATCGCTGCAAGAACAGATAGACAGATTAAATGTTACAAAAAATATAAAATTGGCGGGCTTTACGGACGAACTTGACCGTTTTATGCCATACTTTGACGTTTTTGTGCAGTCATCACATACGGAGGGGCTTCCGAACGTTTTACTTGAAGCAATGGCGGCAAGAACGGCAGTCGTTGCCACCGAGGTCGGCGGAACGAACGAAGTTGTGGACGGCGGACACACGGGGCTGCTTGTACCGGCAAACAACGCGAACGCTTTGTCGGCAGCATTGGAAAAAGTCCTCAAAGATGATACGCTGCGAAAACAGTTCGGCGAAAACGGCAGACAGCGGGTCGAAAAGCATTTTACCTTTGAAGCCCAGTCCGAAGCCTATTGGAAACTGATAGAGCGTTTTGCCAAAAAACCTGTTTCTTAAGTGCCGATATTTCCTCTAATCTAATAAAAAAAAGACTCTTGTCTATATCTTGTGTCGTGATACAATGCAGGTCGATGCGTTATAACAGGTTAAGCATTCATAAGATTGACAAAATAAATTTGTGTTTTTGCAGGGACATTACAGCGGTCTCAACCTCGGTCATTGTCGGCGTGAATCGGCGCACGGTTGATTCCTATTATCGGGAGATCGCTAGCGGATATTTACGCAAACATTGAAGGAATAAGCCCATCAATTTCCAGTCCTGCGCCGCTGCGGTTCGTAACCTGCCGAACGAATGGATTCACAAAACGCTTTCTCCGTTGAACGGAACACCGTACCGGCAGCGGCAACAACATTTTCCTCTATCATAATACTGCCGAGGTCGTTTGCTCCAAACGATAAACCAAGCGTTCCGATAGTTAAACCCTGTGTAACCCAACTCGATTGAATTGTTGTAACATTATCTAAAAACAATCTTGATACGGCAAGGAATTGCAGATATTCCCAAGAGCCGGTTTTTGTAATATCCGCCAGTTGCGTGTTGCCGGGCTGAAATGTCCACGGAATAAACGCCGTAAAACCGGCAGTTGCCGCCGTTCCATTTTGGAAGTCCGTAAGCACTTCGTCCTGCACATCACGTATGCGCTGTAAATGTTCGACCCGCTCTTCAAGCGTTTCAAGATGTCCGAGCATCATCGTTGCCGAACCTCGACCGCCGAATTGAAACCAAAGACGGCAGACATTGAGCCAGCGGTCAGCCGTTGCTTTTTTCGGAGAGACAATGTGCCGGACACGGTCAACGAGAATTTCTGCTCCGCCGCCCGGTATCGAACCAAGACCGGCATCACGCAGCCGCAGTAAAATATCACGTTCGGACATTCCGAAGCGGTCAGAGAAATACACGATTTCCGTCGGACTGAATCCGTGTATATTGACATCGGGATAGTGCCGCTTCACTGTTCGCAGGAGATTTTCGTACCAAGAGAACGGCAGAGACGGATGCAGACCGCCTTGCAGGAGAATTTGCCGTCCGCCGAGTTGGACAGTTTCCTCGATTTTATCGAGCAGCGTCTGTTCATCGATGACATAAGCATCGGCATCGTTTTCGCTGCGGTGAAAAGCGCAAAACCGGCAGCCGCTTATACAGATATTCGTATAGTTGATATTGCGTTCGACATTGTAAGTCCGCACGTTTCCCGGATGAATACGCTCTGTCATATCACCGGCTAATTTTCCCAAGAGCGGCAAATCACCGCTCTTTAACAACTCAACAGATTCGGAAAACGTGAGACGGGACATATTTTAGCGGGAAACAGGAAGTGAGTAGTACGCTTGCATTTTAGTCTCGTAAAGGAGAGTGTCGGGTTGCGGGCAGATACAGGAATCAAAAAACCGCCGCCCGTTATTCCCCGCTTATTTTATGCTATAATCGCCGTTGATGGAACACGACCGAAATAGACATAGTCAATATATGCACAGTGCCTTGCAGTCGGCGAAACAAGGTGAAGGGTTTGTCGAACCGAACCCAATGGTCGGCTGCGTTATTGTACGCCGCCAGCAAATTATCGCAAAAGGGTATCATACCCGATTCGGACAGGCACACGCCGAAGTTGAGGCTATCCGCAATGCCGCCGCAGCCAGCAGCGATTTAAGGGACGCAACGCTTTACGTTACCCTCGAACCTTGTTCGCATCACGGCAAAACTCCGCCGTGCGTTGACGCAATTTTGCAAACCGGCATCCGGCGTGTGGTAACAGCAATGCGCGACCCGAATCCGCAGGTCAACGGTAAAGGAATAGACATTCTCCGCAATGCCGGTATCGAGGTCATCGAAGACGTTTTACAAGATGAAGCCCGCCGGCTGAATGCTCCGTATCTGACTTTGTTACAAAAAAAACGTCCTTATATTCTCTGTAAGTGGTCAATGACGCTTGACGGAAAATTAGCATCACGGACGTATCATAGTGCCTGGATTTCCAGCGAAGCCTCACGTCAAGTTGTACAGCATCTCCGAAGCCGAATGGATGCAGTTATGGTCGGTTCGGCAACGGCGCGGCACGACAATCCGCTGTTGACTGTCCGGCTAACGGATGCCCAGCGTCAATATCAGCGCAATCCGCTGCGGATTGTCCTCGATTCCCAAGCATTGATTTGTCTGGAAAGTCAATTAGTCCAAACGGCACGGGAACACAAAACACTTATTGTAACAGGTTACGATGTCCGGCAAGAATATACGTATCAGGAACGTATCGAAAAACTGCGGCAAGCCGGCTGCGAAGTGTATCCGTTACCGCAGGAAAATCCGCAGGACAGATTATTAGCGTTGTTGGCGGAACTCGGCAAGCGGCAGATAACGAATCTGCTTGTCGAAGGCGGCGGTCAATTATTCGGTTCGCTCTTTGACTTGGGATTGATTGACGAGGTACATTCGTTTATTGCCCCGAAATTGGTCGGCGGTGCAAAGGCGGTACCGGTTTTCGGGGGCAGAGGTGTTGCGGAAATGCCGCTCGCAGCGATACTGGAGTCGCCGGTGATTCAAAACATCGGCGATGACGTGTATATACACGGACGGATAGTCAAACAAGCGCAAGAATTGTCCATCGCAGGATAAGAAATTTGCCGTCTTGTCTTTTTTTGGTATAATGCCCCCGGATAAGCCTCTACTTTATTTTTCAAGAAAACGAATGACTCTCTCTATGACACCGGCGGAAAAGAAAGCCGTTGATACGATTCGCTGCCTCTCAATGGATGCCGTACAAGCCGCAAACAGCGGACATCCCGGCACCGCAATGGCTCTCGCCCCGCTCGGTTATCTGCTCTTTAACGAAGTTCTGCAATACCCGCCCGAACATCCCCGCTGGGTCAACCGCGACCGCTTCGTCCTCTCCATCGGTCACGCCTCAATGCTGATTTATTCACTGCTGCATTTGAGCAGTGTCGAAGGACAGGAAAAAGGCGTTGCTGCCGTATCGCTTGACGACATTAAAGACTTCCGCCAACTCGGCTCCAAATGCGCCGGACATCCCGAATACCGGCACGTAACCGGTATCGAAATGACAACCGGTCCGCTCGGTGCCGGCGTTGCAACAAGCGTCGGGATGGCAATCGCTGAAAAACATCTCGCCGTCCGATTTAATACGGACAAACAGAAACTCATTGATTACAGCATTTATGCCGTCTGCGGCGACGGCTGTATGATGGAAGGTATTACTGCCGAAGCCGCCTCGCTTGCCGGTCATCTGAAACTCGATAACCTGTGTTGGTTTTACGATGATAACGGAATCACCATTGAAGGCAGTACAAGTCTTGCGTTCTCCGAAGACACTGCCCAACGCTTTAACGCTTACGGCTGGAACGTGCTGCGGGTTGACGATGTCAACGATTTGCCGCAACTGCGTCAAGCCGTTGAAACATTTAAGAAAACGACGGGCAAACCGACGCTGATAATCGTCAAGAGTCAAATTGCGTTCGGTTCGCCGAAATTGGCTGGTTCGCACGAAGCACACGGCGCACCGCTGGGAGAAGATGAAATCAAGGCGGCAAAAAAAGTCTATGGTTTTGACCCCGACAAAAAATTTGCCGTTGATGCCGATGTGTATGAAACGTTTTATAACGGCATCGGGAACCGCGGCAAAGCACAACTGGCAGCCTGGCAAAAAGTAACGGCAGAGTATGATGACAGCAAACGTTTGTACGAATTGGGGCAATTAGGTACATCCCTGCCGGACAACTGGGATTCTGCCGTCGAAACGTTTCCCGCCGATGCGAAAGGTTTGGCGAGCCGGGCTTCATCGGGCAAAGTTCTCAATCAGTTGGCAAGCAAAATCCCGTCGATAATCGGCGGCAGTGCCGACTTGGCTCCGTCGAATAACACTTGGCTCAAAGACACGGCGGAGATAAAATACGGCGAATTCGGACCGCAGAATTGGGGCGGACGCAATCTGCATTTCGGTATTCGGGAACACGCTATGGCGGCGATAACAAACGGCTTGGTGCTTTCCGGTTTGCACGGATACTGTGCTACGTTTTTCGTCTTTGCGGATTATCTGCGACCGGCAATCCGGTTAGCAGCACTGATGCAAATCCCGACGCTGTTTATTTTCACGCACGATTCGATTGGTGTCGGTGAAGACGGACCAACGCATCAGCCGGTTGAACATTTGGCAGCACTTAGGGCAATTCCGAATGTTGCCGTATTCCGACCGGCAGACGCAAATGAAGTTGCGGAGTCGTACAAAGCGGCATTAAAGTTACAGCATACGCCGTCCGTGCTGGTGTTGACGCGGCAGAATTTGCCGACGCTTGACCGGTCTCAATTCGGAGCGGTCAGCGGTGTTGCGAAGGGCGGTTATATTGTTGCGAAGGAGCAAGCGGATAAGCCTGATGTTATTCTGATAGCGTCGGGCAGCGAAGTCGGCTTGTGTTTGTCCTCTTGGGAAAAGTTAACGGCGGAGGGAATGAAGGTTCGGGTTGTGAGTATGCCGTGTTTTGAACTTTTTGAGCAGCAGCCGGAGGATTACCGCAATACGGTATTACCGCCGATGGTGAAGACGCGGGTTGGTGTTGAACTCGGCGTTGAACAGGGCTGGCACAAGTACGTCGGCGACGGCGGTGTGTTTATCGGAATGACCGGCTTTGGTGCCAGCGCACCGGCAAATGTGTTGATGCAGCACTTCGGTTTCACGCCCGAAAACATTTGTGCTGCGGCTAAAAAATTGGTTGTGTCAGGAATTTATTGATTGAGTCGTAGAAGTCCCTTATTTTTCCCCGGTACCTTTAATAGCACAGGTTCCCATTCATTGTTTCCCCTTATTTATAAATTAAGGGAATCAGGGTAAGAGTTTGGAGACGCATTACTATTAAGGGAGCGGAAAATGAAAAATAAGGGACTTCTACGACTCAATCAATAAATTCCTGACACAACCATAATTTTCAGTATCGTTTGAAATGTAACGGTCAAAGTATAGTTGTCGTTGGAATCATTATAGTACGCCCTTGGTACTCGGTATTCCTCTTTGTCTCGGGTCGGGTTCAACGGCGTTGCGGATTGCCCGCGCTGCCGCTTTGAACAGGGCTTCGGCAACGTGATGTCCGTTCGTGCCGTAATGCAAATTCAAGTGCAGCGTGCATTTCGCCGCATTCGCCAATGCCTGCCAAAATTCGTGTACCAATTCGGTATCGAACCCGCCGATTTTTGCCTCCCGAAATTGAACATTATAGACCAATGCCGACCGTCCTGAAAAATCAACGGCTGCCGTTGCCAATGCCTCGTCCATCGGCAGCGTAAAAAAGCCGTAACGCCGGACACCGGTCTTATCACCGAGGGCTTCGGCAAAGGCTTGTCCGAGAGCAATGCCCGTATCTTCAACGCTGTGATGAGCATCCACGTGTAAATCGCCGCAGCATTCCAGCGTCAAATCGATGAGCGAATGTGCGGTGAAAAGCGTGAGCATATGGTCGAAAAAGCCGATGCCGGTATTGACGTTCGCCGTACCGGTTCCATCGAGTTGAAGCGAAACAGCAATTTGCGTTTCCTTCGTATTGCGTTGCAGTGTTGACGTTCTGGACATTTGTTTTGTTGATGAGGCGGGAAGTCAAAGGCAGTTCGGTAACTTCCGTTTCTTTTAGAAAGTTAGCACAGTTTTTCAATTTCCTCGCGGGACAAGCCGGTAATGTCCGCGACCGCAATTCCCTTGTGTAAAGTATTACGGGCGGTTTCAATTTTACCGATTTCTTCGCCTTCTACTCTGGCTTCGGCAATCGGCAGCCGCCAATCCCTGATAAACCGCTTCCGCTCCCGTGCCATCTCACGCATACCCGGCGTTGCCGAAAACATCTTGTATTTCTCGTATGCCTTTTGAACGTGAGGCGATTCCTTCAATAATCTTTTCATTTCATTTTCCGCAGGCGACCAAAGCGAGGTGATAAACAAATCGTTCGTCGATTTGATAATGCCGGAATTCATAAACGTATTATACACTAGGGTTGTTCCGTAACCTATACTATCCGCGGCGCAAGAGCGGACGACGCAAGAGGCGAGGGACGTTAGCCTCCCGCTGCCGGAAGCGTGGACGGAATTGCCGAACTAACACAGCACCGCTGCTGTGCTGCTTCTGCTGTCTTATTTATATTCTCCCACCCGGTTACCTTTGTCGTCAAACAGCGGGTCGCCGTAACTCGGTTTCCATTTATCCGATATTCTCCACTCGCCCGGTTCGCCAACATCGAATGTAAACACGTTCTTGCCCTTCTTGACGAGTAATTCCAACGGAGTACCGGCAGCATCGGCGTACTTTGCATCGACCAGCGATACCTGCCAAACGAACTGCCGGTTGCCCCGCATATCCTTTTTAGCAATGGTACATTTCCACGTACCCGCCGGCATCCCCTTGTATTTGCCGTTGACTAACGGGACAAATGTTCCGTTAGTATCGGTCAAGCCGGAAAAGGAAAAACGCAGCGTCTGGTCAACCGGCACAAATCCCACTGTCGCCTCAACCAACGGCTTTCCGCCCTGCGTGAATGTCAGTGTGCAAGGATACAGCGGCGGCAGACCGGCAGGCAACTTCTCGCCGCAGCCGGCGGCGAACAACACTAATAATAGCGTAATCGTAATGTAATGTTTTGTCATTGTATTGAAAATGGAAAACGGAAAATTAAAGGAAAACGGAAAATGGATTCGGTATGAAACAGTATCCTAATTCTCCATTTTCCCTTGTCAATTTTCCATTTGAAAAAACTACGGAATGCTCACCGCCCCGCCGTCGTTGATGGCACCCAGCGCACCCCAAACGCCGAACGGGGATTCACCGGCGAAATTATTGCGGCTGAAATAGACCGTTGTTTGTCCGCTAAATGCTGCTCCGTTCCACGTTGACGACATACAGTCTATCGTATCCGGTATGAAGTGAACTGTACCATCGCCGAAACAGACATTGACACCGCCGGTATGATACGAATTCGCCGACCATATTCGCGCCACATAGGCTGTGCTGGAACTCCACTGGTAATTCAGAGAAGGACCGTTGGGCTTGAGAATTGTCGTGAAACTGTTTCCGTTAAAACACTGGCCGCCGTCAAACACGGGATTACCGAGCCGGTAGGACATATAATCTTGGGTGTTAAAGGTTCCCGGATTGACACGGGCATACGAACCAGATGCTAAAGACCGGTTAGCGATATATTTGAAGCCCGTCACCATCGCCATCGCATCGTCAATCCTGAACGCATAAACGTATCCCTGCGTTGGCACCTGACCGGAAGTTTCGGCGGCATCGACGGGCTGATTGATGGGCGGATTCGGATTGGCATCTGGTCTGGTTGCAGCGGGAAATGCTGCAAAGCCGCCGCGGATGTCTTCCTTCAAGTCATCATCGACAATACCCCGCTCGGCGAGAAGCACCGTATTGCTCAAGCCGTCGGATACCTCGGCGAAGGAGCGTCCGGCATTGAGGTTACCGCTGCCGGTGACTAATTCAAACGGACCGCGGTGTGAAGAACCGGCACTTGATTTCGCTTCCGGCAGAACGGCGGTACCTTTTTGATACCAAGGCGAGGTAGCAACACTAGTACCCGCCCAGTCGTTCACAACAAATTGACCGGGTTGACCGGGCAAATAGTCGCCCATTGAAAACGCATAATTGGTTTGAGCGTAATATCCTGTACCGAACTGAATGAGATTTGTTGCGTTCCACGCCGCCGCTCTCGTTGCATCGCCGCCGTCGTGAAACTTGCCCGGTCCTCGCCAAGCGTCGGAAGGACAACGCAGAGCGTCTATATTGCCCGTTGTTGATGCCCACGAAGCCATTATGACATCTGCGGAGAAACCGCTTTGTGTTGCAAAGGTAGCAACATCGGGTTGCCTGCCGTTTCCTCCAGAGTAACCTGCCGTTGCGTACCAAGCATCGTACCGACCTTGCTCCTCAAAGAAGGGGAAGAGAATCGGATACGCCGTAATCCACATATTAGCGGTAAACGGAACAGTATCGGAAGGTTGAGCATAATAGATGCCGCTGCGTACCGCTGCGCCGCCTGCGCCGAAGGGGGCGATAACTTGATGGACGTTCTCAAAGTTGTGGATTGCAAGCCCGATTTGCTTCAACTTGTTTGAGCACTGCATTCTTCGTGCTGCTTCGCGTGCGGCTTGCACTGCGGGTAACAAGAGGGCAATCAATATGCCGATGATGGCAATGACGACAAGAAGTTCGACGAGAGTGAAGCCTATCCTACGGGA